>JAFUZM010000152.1 GCA_017476605.1 Clostridia bacterium | reverse complement strand
TAAGCATGAGTGTTTCAAACTGACTGTTACGCGCCAAACCGGAGTCATGTTAGCATCTGTCTGATCGGCATTCTAAGGTTGCACAGTATAAAAACAGGTTTCTGACAATTTTAGGGGTGGTTGGATTGACAAATTGTATTGACAATTGATGATTGGTCACTCTGTCTTGACACGCTTTGTTAATTGCAAGTTCAAAAGCAAAATTGGCAAAAAACTGTCCAATTATACCTTAGGGGTCATAGAACTACCCCTTTTGACCCTGAGATCATGTGCGAAACGTTTGCATAGAAATACGACTGACAGGCTTTTTAATGCCCGCTGGCTGTAAAGTATGCAGCGCTCGCCTTCATATAAATATCAACTATAAGGAGGTGATCGTAACTGACACCGCGATGCTCGGAATACAGGAAGTAACGCTCCTGGGCGAGCGCCATGAGACTCCGGCATGCAGCGCCAAGAAGCCAGTCTTGCGTTGTGTGAAGCCCGGTAAAGTAGGCTGAAAGGCAGCTGGACAAGGATTGTACGAAGGTACAATAAACCAAAGCGAAACTCGAAAGAGAATCGTAGAGGCTCCCAAAAGTGCTAATGCATGCTGTCGATAGGTAGGTGGTCTATAAAGCACCCATGCTGAGAATGTCTATTAGACTGACGAATAAAACGGTATCTCATAAAGAGATACACGGTCCGAATGTACGCCTCTTAGGGGAGCACGTTGTGCCTTGTTAACAGCGTGCGCGCAGTTTACGCTGCTTCAGTGGGGACCAGTAGTTATATGATCGACGAACATCCCTGCCTCGTTACAGGCGAGGCCCAGCTGGAAGGGGTATAGGAAACAGCTAAAGGTGTCATGTACAGATAGCGGTGTCGGAACGTTAAAAGCTATTCACGCTGAGCAATCTGGCAGCAATGAAGCGTAGAGACTGAGGAAGTCGTTTCTGTAAAAGGAGACGAAAGAAAGGTCTTGCAGAATAGTTGAGTAGGGGCACGACTGATGATATCTCTTGTAATGAGAGAAGGAGGAATAGCCCTGAGTCTGACTACAGAAAAAGAAACTCTTCGCGATAAGGTGCATACGTAGATAAACTGTTAAAACACGACGATAACTCTAGAAAGGCGTGTTGCCTATGTCGGATTCAGTTCGAAACGCTATGTACTATGGTCTTAATCCATGCTTCGACGATTTATATCGAAAGAGCAGGGACGGTTACAATTTTGTTCACCTGATAGACTTGATTGGCAGCAAAGAGAACATCATGCTGGCATACCGAAATATAAAGAGCAACAAGGGAAGCAACACTCCCGGCGTAGATGGACAAACCATAGACGACCTGAGGACGATGTCAGTTTCCCAGATTGTAACGATGGTTCGTAATAAGCTGAGATGGTATGTGCCCAAACCAATCAGGCGAGTTGAAATTCCAAAATCTTCTGATCCCACAAAGACGCGTCCGTTAGGCATCCCCTGTATCGTTGACCGGCTTGTACAGGCGTGCATTAAGCAGATTCTGGAGCCTATAGCCGAAGCGAAATTCTATGAACACAGCCTCGGTTTCAGAGCTAACAGATGCTGTGAAAACGCAATTGCTGTTGCCGAGCACATGATAAACATCGGCAAGCTGTATTATGTTGTTGACGTAGATATAAAAGGATTTTTCGACAATATCGACCATGGATGTCTGATGCGGCAGCTCTGGAAAATGGGGATACACGACAGAAAACTTCTGGCGATAATACATGCAATGCTCAAAGCCCCAATTATACTGAATGACTATACCAAGATCTATCCGGAGCGAGGAACACCTCAGGGAAGCATCCTGTCCCCTCTGTTGTCGCTAATCGTTCTGAATGACCTGGACTGGTGGATTGCCAACCAGTGGGCGGAACACCCATTCATCAAAGATATGAAATATGATAAATGGGTTACACTCCGTAAGCAAAGGATAAGAGAAGTTCACATAGTTCGTTACGCTGACGACTTTAAACTGATCTGTCGAACCAAGGAAGATGCCGAAGCGCTGCTTGATGAAACAAGCGAATGGCTGCTGAAGAATCTGAAACTGGAAACGAGCCCTGAAAAATCTGGAGTCACAAATCTTAAAAAGAAGTACACTGACTTTCTTGGTTTTGAAATCAAGGTTCTTGACAGGAGCAACAATATTGGTCCGAACGCGTCAACTAAGGTACGAAGGTGGACGACTACATCCAGGGTCAAACCCAAAGCACTCATTCGGCTGAATAAAAAGCTGCATGAGGAGGCAGATAAACTGGTAACAGCCACTGAAAGTACGGCCAAGGCGGTCGTTGGGAAATACAACAGTGTTGTGGACGGATTGCAGAACTACTATTCACTGGCTTCACAAATAGGCAGCGATTTTGGCAGCATCCAAAGAGGTCTAAAGTTGCACATGTACCACAAGATCAAAGAGCTGAAGGCCGAAGCGCCAAAGGAGATTAAGCTCTCAACAAAGGATGTCAAATTCTCCAAAAGCAAGCAGACCCGATATCTGTATGGTCAAATGGTGCATCCTATCGGCTATGTCAAGAATCGTATACCGTTAATGCCGAAAAAGGAAATATGCAATTACACCGAAGCAGGACGAGCACTGCAGAATATTAAAATCGGAGCTCCAGAGGTCATCCTGTCCTGGCTGGCCAGACACACCCCTCCAAGCCTGTCAATTGAGGAGGCAGACAATCGCATCTCTGCTTTCTCAGCACAAAAAGGAAAGTGCTCCATTCTCGGAGTGCCGTTGGAGATGGGAGGAGTTGTCGTGCTCCACAAAAATCCCCGTCTGGGAAGAGGAGTGGGCCGGTACCGGAACCTTACTCTTGTCTGCGTGCTGGCTGGCAGTATAATCAATGAACCTGATCCCAGTGTGGCAAGATCAATGCTTGCAGGTCTGAAGATTGACCAAAAAGCCATTAAGACCATAAACAAACTTCGCAAATACCGGAATTTTAATATTCTCTAGGTCACTCCTCTGGAGGATGAGAGAATAATGAATCCGTAAGCACCCGTGAAAGATAACAATGTCTGATGGTCAGATGGTGCGCCGTATGCCGTGAAAGTGGCACGTACGGTGTGGGCCAAGGGAAAGGGCGGAGATAACTTCAAAGCCCTGACCTATTGGTATAGATAATACGGAATCCGGAGTCCATCAGTTTTTTCAGCGTGTCCACCATCAGGTCGCGGAAGCGTATATCAAATGGCGTTTCGAATTTGCAGGTTTCCTTGGTCAGTTTCGTAAAGGATCTGCCGTCCAGTCTTGCCACGATATACATATCCGGCAAGATAATCTGGTCCAGCGATTCCTCATATACCCGCATTTTACCATCAAACTCATCAAAGGTCATTTTGTCCTCCTTTACCGCTGCTTTATATGAAAAATGGGCGGAAGGAATCTTCCCGCAAGCCAGTCAATTTCTTATCCTGCGCTTCTGTGCCCCTGGCTCTCACTATCTCGCTCTTTCTCGACAATTCTGCATTGCAATCCTTCGCCAGGAATACACGTGTCGACCCGCTCCTGGTTCTCGCCCATTATCTCCAAATCAAACGTCTGCCCTCTCCTCACGATCCCGGCCTGTAATCAACCGGATCACATCAGAATCTAGCCTGGTATTGATCAGATTGATCTTCAGATCCTCATATTCGCTTTCGGAAGTGACAACGCCATCCTTTTTCGTCGTCACGATCCATCTTCTCTTAATGATCGGTTCCTCGCTGTCGCTTTCAGCAAAAGCAATTTCATAGATATGCGGCAAGTACTTAAAGTCCAAGGCACTCACAGGATTATACATTTCCCAGAGATCTCCGACATAAGACTGGGAAAGCTCCTTAAAATCGTCCCAATCGCCAAAGATTGCAACAAGGAAATCCTCGTCCTTTTCATTGTCATGGCCTTTAAGCAGGCCGATCATCACTTCCGGATCATAAGGAATCTTTACCGGAAGTGCCGCGTGCGCGTGAACCTTCATCAGAGAACAGTCCTTCTCATCCACAACTGCATGCAGGACTCGTTCCGCGTAATCCCTGTCAGACAGTCTCCTTCTCATCCAGCTTTTGAAACGATCATCAACTTTCAGCATCGTTTTCCTCCTCCAGTGCCGGTATATTTCCCAGCAGTATTTCTATCACCTTGTCGCCATCCACACTGGACATAGCCAGTTCTCTGAGCCTGTAATATTCATCAACTACGTTTCCGTCCACAAGCGTATTTCTGAAAGCAGGAATAATAACCCCCAAGAAGTGAGGGAGCGAGCGGAACGGATCGCCCTCTGGGATAGCTTCACTCAGCTTGAAAAGTTTTCGATAATCACTGATTATGCTATTGACGTAGTAATCAGGAAGCCCCATTTCTGTAATCATCATCATTCCACCGTCACCTTTCCGTCCGAATACACTTGCACAATAATTCCTGGGATCATATGTTTCCCGTCACACAGATATATCTTCTCCGACAGTTTCTCACCCATGCCGGTTTTGCCCTGTTTTGCTGTTTTTACAAACTGGTATGCTGCCTTATCGTCCTTATCAAAGATCAGAACATCGTTGGTATTCATGAACACCGCCTGGAACGGGCCTCCCATGATCTTCATCAGCTTTTCTATGACTCCGGGGGAGAAAAGCGCCACTGTGCCGTTGGTCGTCCCGAAGGTTGACAAATTGATCAGCTTGCTATGCGGTGCCTGAACCGATATATCTTCCTTTGTGAATTCCTTCTCCAGAAGGTTTTCTTCTTTCTGCGTCCGTTGGTCATAAACACATGCCGGATACAGACGCGCCGTGTTCACCAGGGCGTCGTGCATCACCTGGTCTTCTTCTATCCCCCACTTCTCCAGATCCATCCGTTTGATCTTGCTGGTCGTCAGGTTATGCCCCGTATCCGCAAGTACCTGATACAGGCAGAGGACAAAATCATTGACCTTCCGATATACACAACCGCGCAGATCCTTGACATGAAGGCTGTAGCTCAGCGGCCGGAGGATCAGCTGGTCACGTATCCTTTCATAATCACCGCTGGCACGCGCTTCGATCCTTTCCATATCCACGTCTGCATCCTTGATCTCATTATGCATTTCCCGGTTGTCATTGAACGCCGTATCAAACCCGTTCTTCTGCCCTCGTTCGTACATCTGGCGTATAGCGATCCTGTGAAACGTGGAGTTGTGCTCGTCCCTTGGCACTTCCAAGATCAGGATATCCGTCAGCAGCTTTGTGTTTTCTTCCCCTGTATAACGCAGGTTACTGTCCCTGATCCATTCCAGCTTAAGCTGGTCGTCAGATGTATATCCCTCCGGATAAAACTTCATGCGCTCCAGATCGTAGCCCAGCTCTTCATGGGCACGCCTCTTATACTGTTCGATAAAGTCCTCATACGTCATTTCCACAATCCTCTTTTCTCCGGCATTCGCCGGTTATTCCGGGCAGCAATGCACTTCTCCGCCGGTACAAGCATATATGCCGCGTTTTTTCCGTACATAACGCTTTTACAGCTCCGCAACAATTCATCCATTGACACCCTACAAAATAGGGTATATAATATCAGTGGATAATCATTTCGAGAGGTTTCAACATGAACCGTACATTCATTGAGGTACCGCTATTCACCAAACGCTGGCGCGAAATCGGCCTGACAGATGATGACCTGCTGCAGCTTCAGATCATGCTCCTGAAAGATCCTGAATCGGGTCCGATCATTGAGGGAACCGGCGGCATCCGCAAAGTCCGTTTCCCGCTTGAAAACCGGGGTTAAAGTGGCAGCGTCCGCGTATGCTACACTGACTTTGCAGAGTACGAAGTCACTTACCTGATCACTGCATTTACCAAGAAGGATCAGGAAAACCTTACAGACGAAGAGAAAAATGTTCTGCGAAAACTTGTCAAGTCTCTTCGTGATGCCGAACGTGACAGATGGATATTCCATGAAAATCGACACGGGTTCCAAGGATTTTCGACAAGGGTTCCAACGAAAATCGACAACCGTTCCAAATGAAAATTGACAACCGTTCCAAAAGAAATTGACACCTGTTCCAAATAAAAATTGACAACCGTTCCAAAAGAAATTGACATCTGTTCCAAACGAAATTTAGCAACAGTTCCAAAAGAAATTGACACCTGTTCCAAATGAAATTTTGCAACGCTTCCAAAATTTTTTGGCATTTTAAAATCGGCAATATTTAAATTGAAATCTGTATAATAATATGTGTAACTTAAACATATAATATTATATCAACTGGGCGTTTATACCATTTTTTAAAAATAAAACATAGTGCCATGAAATATGAACGCCGTAGTAGCCTGAGTATGAGCAGTACAATTCCAGGTGCATTGCAGCTGCATTAATCATACTAATGTTGGAAGAAGAAACAGCTTGAAACATTAGAGCCGCATTTAATGTTCGCTTGCAAGCATCATTCACACTCAGATTTAAGTTAACGCCGTAAAAAAAGAGCTGGTAATTTACCAACTCTTTGAATGACATATCAAGAAGAACTCAAAAAGGAAGATCATCATCAGAATCAAGTGTGGATGCAACATGGTGTGTATTCTCCTCTGACTGTGACAGTTCTTCCCAGAAGCGAATGACAGTTAACATATCTGTCCCATCTTTCATGCAAGAATCATCGTACTCGTACACAGAATAACCGAGCCTGGCATAGTCTTTTATTTGTTTTCGTTCTTTCTGTGAAGTATCGCCGTACTCTCTGAGATAGATATCTGCTTCCATGGTACAAAGTTCAATCTTTGCTGCAGGAGGTAGTTCTTCATAATCAGAGTAAAGTATGTTATCAATATACAGGTCCATATAGTAAGGAACATTGCTTGCATGAATACCATTTCGCAGCAATTCAACAATCTCTTTGCGCATCTGTCTGGTAAAGATACTCTTTATGTTGGTCACTCCTTCACATGGGCTTTGTTCTTCAAATCATCATTCCAGGTTCTGAGCCTGGGACAAATTGATATCAAGTTCGGATAGCTTTTTCGACATAGCTTACCTACATCATCTTCTCCAAAAGCCAAAACGGTATGGAACGTAGCAGAAATTCGGTTAATCGCCTGTGCGCCATTCAGACCCCCAATGCTGATATACATGGCAGAAGGATCCGTTTTGCTTTTCAGGCATCTCAAACTGAGTGCTTCTATTGCATTCATGCAAACATAGGCAATCTTTGATTTTTGTGCAGGAATAGCCCAATATCGATTGCGCTCCGCCCTAAGACACCGGTAATAATCAGTAGATCCTGTTCCGTACACTTCACAGCAATCCTTTTCTGTGCTAACAAAAACTGCATTATTTCGGATGTCCTGGTAGAGAAGACCTTTTCGAATCAGGTCATCCGTAACATCAACAGGAATAGCATGTAAGGAAAGAAATCGGTAAACCAGGGAAAAGTCTTTACATGCTGCATCTGGCAATTCAAATGGTTTAAAAGAAATCAGTTTGTTCGAAGAGCATGCAGTTTCTTCTAAAAAGCCGTTTAATTCACGGACAGCGGTTGTAAAGGTGTATTCCTTATATCGCATCAGATAGTCTATTGGGTTTCCGTGGGATCCTGTTTTGAAATCATGATATCCGGAAATTCCAAGAGGTACTGAAAAACTGGGGTTGTTCCGGTTAATGACATTTTTGCCAATCAGCTTGAATTCCATGGGGTAACGGTTTACAAGGAAATCACCCAATGGTGCTCGTCTGGCGGCTAATATTTCTTCAGGTGTAACAAGATTATTATTCATTTTTCCTCTTTCTTAAAGTGTCTCGACAGACTGTGTAAGACTGCCGGAAACAAGATCATGGATCGAAGCAGAAACTGTCATAACTCATTGCTTCAATAGGAAAATCGTAATCGCCTTTTTGAGGGTCTGTGTCAGAGGTCAGGCCATTAATATCCAGATAATGATCATCAAGAGGAATTGTAAGGCCATTATCTAAAATGACAGTGATAAGGTAGGCAATTTCCCGCTGAGATGCACTGTAATATGTTCTGGCAGTATCCAATGAATCTCTGAGCGCTTCATTTTCCACCTCCAGGTCATCATGCTCTTCAATAATATCCATGCATTCCATTTCAGCATCTTCCACAAGGGAGGCAAGCTTTGAAAAGCATTTTTTGACAGAATTAATCGACATAATTTCCACCTTTCTCCATATTATTTATTCTTCGAATTTGTATTCTCGCCTTTAGCGTCATAAAAAGACCGCATAGACTCACTGGTTGAAATTGTAACAACAGACATATGGTGAATGATTCTGTCCAGGATCGCTTCAGCGAGTGTGCTGCCTGCACCTTCGGGTCTTTCAATGTCAATACGCCCATACCACTCAGAATGAGGATATTGAGTGCAAAAAATCATTGAACTTTTCCCACAGCAGCTGTCAATCAACTCTAATAATTCGAACGAAATTCCAGCTCCAAGTGGGTGCATGAGCCATTCGTCCAGGATCAAAAGATCATACTTTGTGTAGTAATTCTTGACCTTGTCTGCTTCTCCGCGGGCACGTGCTGCGACCATTTCATTGAGAAGATCAGCAAGACGAGTATTGCGAACTTTGTAGCCTGCTCTACAAGCTGCATTTCCAAGGGCATTGGCCAGATACGTTTTTCCTGTTCCGGTTGCACCTTCAATGGAAACGTGTCGTTTGTCCTCAATAAATGAACAGCTACCTAACTGGTAAACGAGCTCCATGTTCATTTTGCGGGACTTGCGTTCGTCAAGCTTCTCCATACATGCAGAAGAATTGCTCAATCTGGCATCTCTCAGACGCTTCTGCAATGCGCTGTTTTCGCGCTGCTCAATTTCCTTCTCGCAAATCATCCCAAGACGCTTGCAAAATGGCATTTCTCCAAAAGTAGACAGCATATTCTCTTGTTCTTGAAATGCCATTGCCATTCCCGAAAGATGCAAGGCCTTGAAAGCTGCAGCGATTTGGGCCTCAGATCCTTCCTCTAATTTTGTTTTCCACTCATCACTAAATATCATGATTCACCCTCCTTGTTTTGTTAAGTCCAACGAATAATCAGAAAACTGAGCAGGTCCCCTGGTGATTCCTCCTGTTGCATGAATTTTCTCGGCAAAATTCTCTGGTATCCTGAAACAAATACGGTCTCTTTTTTGCACATATGTTCTAATCGGTTCCAACTCAGGATACCCGTCGTTCTGCTGAAACCATTCACATGCTTCTTCTACCGCCTCCCTTCCATATTGTTCAGCAAGTTTCTGTATTCGACTACAAAAGAAAACGGCTTCTGTAACAGAACGTGATTCAAAGTGAAACAGACATGCTCGACCAGTAGCAGGACCAATCTGCCGTGCCTTATTTAACAAGGCGTTTTTGTCGTTTGCTTTGGACATCTTAATCACCTCCTTTCTTAATGGGAACGTTTGGGTGAACAGGCTCAACGCTTGCACATATCATGCAGAAGTATCCTCATATCTTGAGATAGCTGTTCATTTTGCTTTATCCTCCAAATTGGCTTTTGCCACGCGTAAATCCTTCGACAACATGCTGTTTTTCAGTATAGACGACTGTCCCGTTTTCTCTTTTGGGAATCTGTTCCGGATGTTTTGTGTACGTATCAATCAATCTGAGCTCCGTTGTTCTTCCACTCTCTCTTGCTTCCTTACAGGCATTTTCCAGGTTTTCCGCGCCATATTTTTCCCCAAGAGCCTTCAGTGATGCGCAATTCGGATATGTCTGCTCCGGTTCCTTGCATCCCATGAACAGCATTTCAAACAAATTGAGTGTATTTGGCCCGACTTTTTTCGCGTACTCAAGAAATGAATCCTTATTGTAGTCAAGATATGCTTTGTGATTCGGCGGCATGTGATCTCGCGCAATGACTGGGAATCTCAGTTTTTCATGATAGTGTTTGTGTGTGGCTATCAATATGTGCTCATGATAGAATTCAAGCTTTTCCTGGTAGATCAGGACATCTACTGATTTTCCAGAGCATGTATACGGAACGGAATATTGGTTATTGTCAACATCTGCCAGATAATCATTCCCAACATTCACTCGCGAGAAATAAATTGGCTCATATGGGGTTTCAGGTAATGGCTTCATATACTGTTTTTCTTCTTTTTCGTAATATTCCCGACGTGTGCATCCAAGAACATTAATGATTTTCTTTCGGTATTCTGCAGCATTCTTTTCCATGCGTTTCTTTAACTCTTCAAATTCCATCGGTTGCTCATTTCTCAAAGGTGCAATTAGCGCCTGCTCAATGATTTTTACAGTCCCTTCGGCATGGCTTTTATCTTTAGGACTGTAGTTTCGGGCTGGCACCATCGCTGTTTCATAATAATTGGTCAATTGCTCAAGACTTTTGTTCAGCTCAATATCAAACCGTTTGTGTTTGGTCACAGCGGTCTTCATGTTGTCGGGCTTCAGAAGGCGTGTGACTCCACCAAAATATTCATATGCGCGTATCATGCCGGAGATAACAGATTCAATCGTTTCATCTGGGAAAATATCCCAGAAGAAGTCCAGACTGTAAGGCAGGACAGCAACAAACACGCAGGCCTGGCCAGTGGAGTTTGATTCGGGCTTCCAATATTTTGGTTTCAATCCACTCCAGTCAATCTCAAGGCATTCTGCTGGTTTGTGAATAATTCTCATAATCAGCTTCTTTTGAACAGCCCACTCACGATACAAGCTGCAAAATCTTGAGTATCGGTACGGCTTGCGTCCGGTTGAAACAATCTCGTCGTGATATTCCTTCCAGAGTAATTGCATGGTCACCCCCTTCTTTGCTAACTCTTTGTGAATACAGGGAAAATCTGGTTGCACATAAGTTTCTTTTTGGACTTCTGCTGGATGGATTAACGTGTAAATATCACGCATCTTCATGGTTTTGGCCTTCTCAGATGTGATCCCATGTTCACCGCACTTATCAAGAATTAAAGTTACTGTAGCCCGACTAATATCCATACTGAGAGAAATTTCAGTAATGTTTAGGCCAGATTCCCTAAGCCGAAGACAACGGACATAGTCGTAGATCATTTCTCCTTCACCTCCGATTTAATAAACTCAGCGTGATTCATTTGGCATAAAACCTCGCGACGCTATTGTCCCATATTCCTTCCTGACTTTGAGTAAATGCTGGGTGTCAGGGTTATTATTAGTGCGAATAACAGCAGCTTTTCCAAAAGAAAAAGGTTCTTGCTAAAAAGCAAGAACCCATGAATCTGCTGCTACTCTTTGAAGAATATGCAATCGAATAAGACTGCAGATGGATTGCAGCCTGAATCATGTGATTGGAAAGGGTATGGCTAAAGCAGGATATAACACTTCTATGTGACAACAACGTTCTAAGATCAGTTTTAATTAACATTAATGTGTGCCGATATGAATCCCCTTATTTGGAATAGCTGCTTTCGGATTTGATTCAATCGATCCGCAGAATAGTGAAAGTAATCTTCGACAGAATGCAGTATATACACCGAGTTTCCAAACGTTTCCTGCCACTGTTTCCATTTTCTCTTGATATAACGAAGCTGATTGGGCATAAAGCAGCTGTCCGGATCAATATCATTCGATTCGGACAGGATGCTGGCCATATCAGTAAGGAAAAACTTGCAGTATGGAACAAAGATG
>JAFUZM010000017.1 GCA_017476605.1 Clostridia bacterium | reverse complement strand
ATCTTTTCTTCCCGGAAAATCAATTATTACCCCCATATAACAAACTCCTTGTGCATCGTGCTAGGGAATATTATTTACAGCACGTATTATCGCACAAGGAGCTTGTTTTTGTACAGTTTTGACCGGCCTTTAGAATGATACACGTGATTTCAAACGGATATACGCTGTACGTAAACGGCACGGCACTTGAGGGAACCAAATAAAGACGACTATATGCGAAAAGCCTTTCCGGGTAACCGGAAAGGCTCTTTTTGACGAGGGACTGCGTTCAGAAGCCGATGCGGGATAGACGGTTTTGGCTTTCTACAGGAAGACTGGAAATGATCTCAGGAGGAGCATCTCCGGTGATGCCCTTGCCGACATTCGGATGGGAATGCGAGTAGGCGAAGTCGATGGAAAACAGAAGGAGCAGGAGGAGGCAGGCCGGGATCAGGATCGTTGGTTTTATCTTGCTGACAAAGTCGTCAATGAGCGGCAGCAAAACGTAAACGGTAACCGTACCGGCGAGCGCAAAGACAATCAGGCCTTCTGCGCAGATGCGTCCGTTCAGATTGAGAAAATATCCGGTGTAATCCCACCAGCGCAGGCCCTGTGTGCATTCCATGACGTAAGAGGTCATGTATTCAATGACGCCGCATAGCAGGATGATCGCAAGGACTTCAATGCCCGGACGCCGACGAAAGCGATAGAGGAGGACCGTCACCAGTATGGCACCGCTGCCATAGATCGGAAGCCAGGGGCCGTGGAGCATTCCACGGTTTGCGAACTCTCCGGTCATGACCAGGGTGAGACTGACCTCATACAGCCATCCGACAATGCTGAAGAAAAAGAAGATATAGAGCAGTGTCCAGACTGTCACCGGGGTCAGATAGTTGATTTTTCCGGTCAATGTGGTTTTCTGACCATCCCAAAGGGGACTCATGCGTTCCGGATAGGCGAGGCCGCTGACCTCGAGCTGACTGGTGCGCATTTGGTGGCGGAGAGCTTCCTGATGGCTGTAGATCTTTTTCTCGTCATTGGTAATGAGCCAAATGCCAAAGTTCTGTGCGAAAAAGCGGCGGACCGGCGTAAGCTCAACGATGTTCTCAGAGGCAATATCCTTAAGTCGGATGATATCTGAATAGCGACTTGAGAGAAGGGTGGCGTCTACCGGTGTGTAAAGCGCTTCGTCGCAGAGCCTTTCCGTACCGGGCACAGCAGCGGCTTTTGCCTCTTGGCGCAGGGCAACATAGAATTCAGAAAAGGCGGAAAAGCGATATGGAATTCCCCAAAAGATGTGGACGAGGCCGAAAGAGACAAATCCCAGAAGATCCCACCCGATGAAGGAGAGGTCTAGAAGGAAGCATTCCCATTTATGGCCGTCCATCATACGCCGGGAAAGTGTGATTGCATCCCTGGGACGAATATCGGGATTTTCGGCGACGATAAAGGGAACCAGGTAATAGGAATAATGCTTTATGACGCCGCCAACGATTGTGAGCGACCAGAGAATGGTAAAAAGCGTCTGGAGCAGGAGGGTGAGAGAGGCCCGAATCCATCTGTGGACAGAGAGCAAATAGGTCAAATGGGACATCGGGTAGACACTGTAGGTCCGGCATTCCAGTATCGCCCGACGCAGGATGGCTTTATAGACGTTTCGAATGAAGATCCAGAGGAAGAGCATCAGGGAAGTGCTGAGTAAAATTGTGAAAATCCCGGCAATCTGCTTTGAGCGCACGATAGAGTAAACTGCGGCAATCACCGTCGTGACGATTTCCCCGGAGCTGACGGAATTTACGAGCTCTGCCAGAACCCCCTGCTGTCGGCCAAGGATGGCATTTGAACTTGGAGTATCGGCCAGTGCCTGTTTTTTCGCAGCTGCTTCTTCCTTCATAGCATCCACATCCAGATCACTGTTGATATAGTTATTGATGATGTCACTGATAAACTGAGAATCTGAGAGCTTGCTGATTCGGGGACTCAGGTTTTCCACGGCTTGCGTCTGTCCGGTTAGGGTATGGTACCAGAGCTGAGCATTTACGATGACGGAGGTGAATTCCGTACCGAGGAATGCGGAGATCGAACACAGAATGACAAGAAGAGCATAGTGACGTTTCAAATGCTTCTTTGCCAGAGCTTTCAGGGTTTTTCTATCAGACATGAGGGGAAACCTTTCTGCTTGTGAATCTTTAAGAGCTTACAGCATTCTACTACAGAAATCATCAAAAAGAAAGACAGAAGATGCAACTTTAAAAAAGAGCTGGACAAGTGATGCGTGAGAGCATATAATGAGAATGATTCGGTATGATCGAAAAGAAATAAGCTTTCATTCCGAAAAAGAAGATGCCTGAAATACGGTGAGGACAGCAGGTCCGTGCCTTAATACGGACATTTGTGCCTAAGGAGATGCCATAAGAATGAACAACGAAACCTTTGACATTCAGGCGTATATGACGAGCGGCGTTGAGCGCGTGGTTGCAGATACGCTCAAAGCAACATTTAAGAATCCGCGTGAGAGTCTTTTCATGGCGAAGTTTGCCGCGGCCAGTCAGGTGGCATCCCAAAAGCGCAGAAAAGCGGAGGACGAGGGGGAGCATATCCCGCCCTTCCTGATTGCCAGCATCACAAGCCAATGCAATCTTCACTGCGCAGGGTGTTACTCAAGATGCAATCATGCAACCGTGGACGATGCACCCGTCCGGCAGCTGACCGACGAGGAATGGCTTACCATTTTCAAGGAGGCGGATGATCTTGGCATAAGCTTCATCCTGCTTGCCGGCGGCGAGCCGATGCTCCGCCGGGACATTATCGAGGCAGCAGGAAAGATGCAAAACATCCTGTTCCCGATCTTTACCAACGGAACATTCATGGATGAGAAGTACATGGAGCTGTTTGACCGCTGTCGCAATCTGATTCCCGTCATGAGCATTGAGGGAGAGAAGGAAATCACGGATGCAAGGCGTGGACAGGGCGTCTATGACCGCCTGATCGCCAACATGCGGGAAATTCAGTCACGGGGCCTGATCTTTGGCACATCCGTGACCGTCACAACGGAAAACATCAGCGAGGTGACCTCCGAGAAGTTTCTCAAGACCCTTTCCGATTATGGCTGCAAGGCTGTGATCTTTGTTGAATTTGTCCCGGTGACAGAGGAAAGTAAAGAACTTGCGCCCAGCGAAAAGGAAAGAGAATATCTTGCCAGGAAGATTGATCTGCTGAGGGCAGAGTCCCCGGAAATGGTTTATATTTCTTTTCCGGGCGATGAAAAGGGATCGGATGGCTGTGTAGCGGCGGGACGTGGATTTTTCCACATCAATTCCCATGGTGGGGCCGAGCCGTGCCCGTTTTCTCCATACTCAGACATCAATGTCCGGGATACCTCTCTGCGGGAGGCACTCCATTCAAAGCTGTTCCGCGTTCTTCAGGAGGATGGTTACCTCAGGGAGGATCATGCAGGCGGCTGTGTCCTTTACGAAAAACGCGAGATGGTAGAGCGGCTTCTAAACGGAACAAAATAAGGAGTCAAGCCTGGCTGTCAGGAAGCAGGTACCTGGCAATCTGACCTGGCCAATCAACACATCCCACTGTACCTGCGAAGGAGTTTGTCAGGTAACGAGCACTGACAAACGTCACTACGCCAAAAGACCAAGTAGCTCGTCGGAGGAGCCATGCCCATCGCGTACGCGATGGTTTCGTCGGGAAGCAGGTACCTGACATATGGCTTGGTGAATCAACAGACCCAAATGTACCTGCAGAGGAGGAACTCATGAAATACGGTGAATCGACATTTGACATTCTCTATCTGCTGTTTGCCATCATTGCCGGATGCGTGATTTTGAGCAGGGCAAAGAACAAGACTGAAAAGAAAATGGGACTTGCATCTCTGATCCTTGGGTGCGGAGATGCCTTCCATCTGGTTCCGCGGGTCATGAACTATTTCACGGACGCGGATCTGAGCGCAGCGCTGGGCGTCGGAAAACTGGTGACTTCCATCACCATGACGGTGTTTTATGTGCTCCTTTACCATATCTGGACGGAGTACTATCATGAGAAAGAAAATAAAAACGTAAAGTGCGCCGTATATGTTTTTGCGATTGTACGGATTGTCCTTTGCCTTTTCCCGCAGAACGGATGGCTTGCAAACAGCAGCGATGTAACCTGGGGAATCATCCGCAATGTGCCCTTTGTCTTCCTTGGAGCGATTGTCTGCTGGCTCTATTTTGACAAACGGGATGCAGATAAGACGTTCCGCCTGATCTGGCTTTACATCCTTTTGTCCTTCCTTTTCTACATTCCTGTGGCGATTGGTGCCGGACTCCTGCCGATTCTTGGCATGCTGATGCTTCCCAAGACGATCTGTTATATTCTGATGATTGTCGCATTCTTACGCGCGGTAGGGAAAAGAGCATAATGAAAACCAGGAGCAAGCAGATTTCAAGACCAACATTTACGGAGATTTGAGAGTACTCAGATCTCCTTTTTTACATGCAAAATCTGCCTGGATGTCAGAAACGCTACATTCACAGCGAAGAAATGCCGCCTCCTGCGAGGCGGCATTCGCATGAAGCATGCAGGATATTGGTTACAGTTGAGTATGGCTTTCAAACCAGTCGGTGATTTCTTTGAGACGGCGAATCCGGTGCTTGGGTTTTCCAGAACGGGACAATTCGTGATTTTCGCCCTTGAAGATGACCATGCGGGTTTCGACACCGCTTTCTACCAGCGCCTGCATCATCTGCATGCCTTCCGGCAGCGGGCAACGATAATCCTCCTCGCTGTGAATGAACAGCGTGGGCGTTTTTACATTGGCGGCATACTTGAGCGGGGAATGGGCCCACAGTGCCTCGGTATTGGCATCGCCGAACAGGCCTTTGGCACCGCACTGATCCGGTCCGAAATAGCCGCCGATGTCCGAGATAAAGCTCATGGAGACCCAGTTGGCAATGGAGCGCTGGCTTGCGGCACAGCAGAAGCGGTCCGTATGGGAGATGATCCAGTTGGTCATGAAGCCGCCGTAGCTGCCGCCGGTTTCACAAAGACGCGCCCTGTCGATGTTGGGATACGTCTCGAGAACAGCATCCGTAAAGTCCATGAGGTTCTGGTAGTCGGTCCCGCCGTAATCCCCCCGGATGTCGGCAAAGGCATCACCGCGTCCGTCGGAGCCCTTGATATTGGTAAAGAAGACGACAAAGCCGCGGGCGGCCCAGAGCTGCATTTCGTGGAAGAAGGTTTCGCCATAGGCACAGCGGGGACCGCCGTGCACATCAAGAACGGCGGGATACTTCTTTTTCGCAGAAAAGCCCTGGGGAAGGAGAACCCAGCCGCGCAGGTCGTATCCGCAGGAGGTATAGTCGATGCGCTCCGGCTTTGCAACGTAGCGACCGGTAAGGGCGGCATCATTGAGGTTCGTGAGTCTTGTGAGCCTGCTGCCATCCCGGTTCATCTCAAAGACCTCAGCTACGTGATCCCATCCCTGATAGATGAGCGCAATCCGGTCTTTACAGGCGGTCATGGTACAGGCAAGTCCTTCCTGTTCCCACAGAGTACGGCAGGCAAGCTGTCTGTTTTCCATGGGTGAAAGCGCAAAGATGGCATTGTGTGCCTCTATGGTTGCCAGAGTCAGGTATTCGCCCTCACCGGCATAGCTGCCACCGTGCCCCTCTGCGGTATCGCCAAGTACGCTGGAATTGAGGCTGACCGTAGGAATGTACACCTTTTCCACGCTGTTTTTTGAAACAAGGCATATGTCAGGGGTCTGGTTGACGCCATATTCCTTCATGTCGGTGACGTGGGCATACAGCAGGTGATCGAGCGTAAAGAGACCACCAAAGGAATAGCCGGTTTTGCGCCAGAGAGTTTCGGTCTTCTGCGTATCCACATGGAAGGCATATACCTGATTATAGAGGGACTCAAGGCCCTGCTTGAGAGAACCGGCATAGTAGACGGTGGTGCCGTCAATGCAGAAGCTGTCTGTGTTAAACGCAGGGGCAGTCAGGCGTTTTAAGACGGGCTTTCCATCCTTTATGCGAATGAGGAACAGGGCAGTGCGGCGCTTGTTTGTGTATCCCGCTCCATTGAACCAGTAGGGGACCTCATCGACAACATGATAGTCCTCCTCGTCTTTTAGCGCCTCGGCCTTTTCCTTGCGCACCTCGGGGCTGTCCAGGTAGGCATCCGGATCGGATACGGAGATGGTGCCGGAGGCAATATAGCTGTCTCCTGCCTTTTTCATTTCGGAGAGGTCAAAGGGCAGCGTCAGCCAGGGCTCGGCTTCGCCTCCCGCCATGGGAAGCCGGAAGAGTTCGGTCATCCCGGATTCGGCCTCTGGAAGCGTGCGGCGCAGAATCAATACGTCGTTACTTTCCCATAATACGATGTGTGCATCAATGCTGAAGGTCATGCGGCGGGCCGATCCGTTTTCCGCAACATAAACATCCGTATGATACTTGTTCTTTTCGAGGTCTGCACGAGTCACCTCAAAGGCAAGACGTGTGCCATCCGGGCTGTAGGTAAGCGCGGATGGAATTTGGTAGAGGACAATGTCCTCCAGTTCAATCGGGCGGAGTTTTGGCATGGGAATCCTCCTTTGCGTTTATTGAGTGAGTCCCTGTCAGGTACGCGCATCTGCGCGAATCCATGACAGGGCTTCTCATTCGGATGTGAAACAGGGCATTTCCTGGCCCCGGAGCATGATAAATCACCATGGGCTACATCCCATGGTGAAAATGGATTATTCCTCAATCCACGT
>JAFUZM010000151.1 GCA_017476605.1 Clostridia bacterium | reverse complement strand
TTCCAGAATTCTCCCTTTGATAAAACAGAATATGAGAAATTCTTCGAAAAGGTGAAGTATCTGCCAACTGTCAATCCTGCCGTATTCTTCTTCTCGCTAAGTGACTTCACCGATTGGGTGAAGGGAAATAACAGGGATTGCCATCTGATTAATCTGGCTCAAATGTATGAGTCATGACAACCTACGACACTTAGACAGTGCAGCAGGGGGATATGCGAGCGGCCCAGATTCTCCATCCGATGCATCTCTCTACAGCTTCTATTGAATGGCATCATGGAGGAAAATCCTTTTTCCACTCGGCCTTGCGTGTTTTTCAGTGTGGGTAATTTTTGACGTCTACGTATTGATTTCTTTAGTGTATCATGACGACAAGGAGGCATCAGTAAAACTGATGAAATTGTATGGAAAAACAGAGACTAAACAAGACAGAGCAAGAGATAAAGTCTGCGATCATGGACAAGATTGAAGATGCTGTTGATGATTATCTCTTATCCTTTCGGCTTAAAAGTAATGATGGAAACGGACTGCCAAACATCAATGAAATCGAAGACATGATGCAAGACTTGAAAAACAAAACCCGCGATATATATCTGAGCATGGTTTCTGACTCGATTACGAAGTTCGATGAATCAAAGAGTATAGACTCAAAAAAAGAGAATACAGAGAAAGGGGCGTGATATTGGTAAATAAAGGAATCAACACAAAGGAAGTATTGACGGTACATGGGTATATCACGTACAAGAGAACTGTGTTGATCCCTGTGGATGATACCAGTGCGGAAACGTTGAAGAAGATTACCGGACAAAAAAGCGTTATTCCTGTGGATGATGCGTTGGGAGTCTCAAATCTTCCTTTCAAAATTACATACCGTATGATGGCATTCATTGCAAAGGAAGCAACAATCGCTAGCTCTTATGCAGAAGCAACCGAAAGGATATGCAAAGGGCTGAATGACAAAATTAGCATATCGCAAGTCGGACACGTTACGGATTTTGTGGGCACTTTGATGTATAAGTGTCAGGAGAAGGAAGCGAACGACGCGAAAGAACGGTTCAAATCTCGTTTCATAGATCAGCGAAAAATCCGAAGAAGAAAAGAAGAGGTTCTGTATATTGAAGTTGACAGCATGATGATGTATATCCTGGATAAAGAACATTACGATATGGATGACGACGAAATTCCCGACGTCTTTAAATGCGAGAAGTTCGGTTTAGGTGAAAGCAGACATGCACTATGCTTCCATGCGGATGACATCAAGTGCTATTACAAAGACAGCCAGGGCAATTATAAAAGTGGATATTTCGCGGATGTGCTGGCTCTCGGAGCAGACATTGCAGTCACCGGTTACCGAATTGAAAACAGAGAGTGCATCGGGTATATCGGGCCGTCTGAAAAGTTCCAGTATCACCTTCTGGCACTGGCAGAAAGAGAGGATTGGGAGTATTGCTCAAAAGTGGTCGTGCTAAGTGATGGGGCAAAGTGGGTTGAGACAGCGAAGGAGACCATATTTAAAGGAAGGCCCATAGTACAGATTCTCAATCTGTTTCATGCAAAAGAAAATGCAGGCAAATTTGCAGACTGGGCAAAACGAGGGAAGAGCCAGAAGAAGGAGTATGCTGAATATCTCTGCGCATTGATTGAAGATGGAAAGGTTGATGAACTGCTAACTGAGCTTAAGCCATACGAAACTGTAAAGACACCGGAAGGTATTCCTAATCTCTACAAATACATCGAAAACAATCGGGAGTATATGAACTATCCCCAGTATAGAGCAGATGGGCTGTTTGTGGGAAGTGGGACCATGGAAAGCGAAAACATCTACATGATGCAGAACAGGAAACCTCAGGGAATGCGGTGGCTTGTACGAAACGGGAGGCATATGCTCTGCCTCAGATCCCATTATGCATCCAGAACATGGTATAACGTGGTTGGCTGTTTGAAGCAATATTGCAGAGTTTCGGATTAGATTGAGCTTTGTAGAATATGCCTTCATGGTTTGATGTTATTCTTGGCAGAACTGAGCTTTCCATTGAACAATGACCACAAATGCCATTGACGCAATTGGAATAGAAATGATATTATTGGAACAAGGAAAGATTTCTGGAGGACACTATGCGTCATCTGACAAGAAAAACGATTATTTCTCTTATTGTAACGGCAGTTGTATCCTATCTTGTTCTGGTCCTTCTTATCACGGCTGGAACGGTGATCAGTGATCTGCAGAGAAGGGATTCCATGCACGCCAAAATGGACAGACTATCCGAGGCCATTGAACTGCTTTCTGCGGACTATCAAGGGACTGTGGGCAATTTCACAACGAATCTCAACCGAAATGTGGATATGGTTGCCACCGTCATGAGAAACGCCTCCGGGGACGGAGTGTATACCGGACCGCGGATTTTTGATGATGGTTTCGTGGTGGAAATGGAAAACGGGCAGGTGCGCTATCCGGACGGTATTTCTCCGCAGATGCTGTCAATAACACCGGAACAGGTGATGAATGAGCATGTTGAAGGGACGCTGAATCTTACCTCTGCAGGCGGTGAGAGCATCCCGGTCTATGTCATGATCAAGCATATCGTTGGCAACAGTTACTATGTTGACTGGACCACGACGGATGAATTTGAGTTATTCCTTGAAACCAGCACCGATTCAGAGAAACGGATGAAATCGCTTGAAACGGTCTATGACGGTTCCCTGGTCCTGCTTGAAAGAGATTCTGACGGGAACTGGCAGTTTCGCTATAAATCGGAGAAGTTTGAGGACGATCAGACTCCCCAGGATTTGAAAGTCGATGAAGTGCTTGCCGGAGAGATTTTTCCGATCATTGGTGGAGATACGTATGAAACCGTCTTCCGGGAAATGCCGGATATGGGTCTGACCGCGATTTTCTATACACCGTTTGCCAATCTGGCCTGGAGAACGCTGGGATGGGCAGCCATTCCTTCGATGATTCTGCTGCTGGTTGCGGTAACACTGATTGTATGGAACATGTCCGTGCAGAGGACGGTACGGGATACCGTTCTGACGGAAGTGCAGAAAAAGATGTATGCGCCAGCGAGAGTCTGGCGGTTTACATGGCTCATTGGGCTGGTTGGAGCCTGCGTCATGTTCGTGGCGTCGATCTATATGCAGGCGATGAGTACCCTCTTTACCGAAACCAGCAGTCAGCGGGAATCTCTTTCCGCATTGATGACTCAGCTGAATGAGGCAGAGGACCAGGAACGGAATGCCACAAGAGAACAGAATGAATGGTATGTGTATCTGGGAGAGAAGCTTGGGACGATGCTCAATCTTTTCCCGGAGCAGATGAATCATGATCTTCTTGAGGAGATCAGCCGGATCCTCGGAACGCAATACATTATGATCTATGGTGCAGATGGACGGGAAATCGTCTGCAGCGGAGATTATATTCATTTTTCGCTGGGACAGTTACCCGGACAGTCGACAACGGATTTCCGCCGTCTCCTTCAGGGTGTTCCCAGTATTATGCATGAGCCTGAAGTGGATGAAACCACAGGAATTCTGAGCCGGATGTACGGTATCCGTTTCTCGCTTGAAAATGGAGAGTATGGTGCACTGATCCTGGCTGTGGATCCAAGCCAGAATCAGATCCGGCAGACCAATGCGGATGTCAGCAGCGTCATGAAATCCATTGTTGCCCCGGGAACCCTGATGCTTGCAATCGACAAGGAAACCGGCGTGATCCGGTACGCCAGTGATGATGTGCTCAAGGGAAATGAAGCCGGGAATGTTGGATTTCAATCCGGGCAGCTTCGCGGCGAAGCGATGGAATACTTTAGCATTAATGGCGTGACCTACTATGGCGTTTCAAAAGAACAGGATGGACTTCTTTATTACAGCCTGATCCTTAACAGTCAGATGCAGGGAACATCCCGTATCTATGTTGCGATCACCATGGCCGTCTATGTTCTGTTCTACGTTATCCTTGCCGTCTGCCTGATGCATGGGTACAACAGGCGAAACTTTGAGCATTACGCAGTCATAGGGAAAAACGTTGTCCACGGGACGACGATCCAGGTGGAGGACGAACACGGACGGTTCCGTAAGACCACGGATCCTTCCAAGCGCTGGGCAAAGATGCCGGAAAGCTGGCGAAACCGCCTTCCGGAAGAGAAAGCCAGACTTGTGTTTGAGATCCTCCTGGCATTCTTCATGCTGGTCATGGTGGGCGGTGTTGAGAATGGCGAGGGAGAATCCTCCATGGTTTCCTTTATCCTGAACGGCCAGTGGACGCGTGGAGTGAATCTCTTTGCATTTACCAGCATCCTGATGCTGATTGCCACGGTCATCCTGATCGTCCTTTTCCTTCGCCTGGTCATTGGCATTCTATGCAGTGTTCTTGGCACCAAGGGAGAGACGATTTGCCGACTTGTTGGAAATCTCATTGAGTATGTGGCAATCATTGTGGTTCTCTATTATGCGTTTGGTTACCTTGGAATCAATACCAGTGCACTTCTCGCTTCCGTTGGTCTCATTTCTCTTGCCATCTCGCTTGGCGCAAGGGATCTTGTGGCCAGTATTCTTGCCGGAATTACCATCGTCTTTGAAGGAGAGTTCCAGGTGGGGGACATGGTTGAAATCGGTGGCTACCGTGGACGAGTTCAGGAGATCGGCGTCCGATCCACGAAAATACTCGGCAGAGGCGGCAACATTAAGATCATTGAGAATCAGGATGTGAAAAACGTCATTAATCTGACGCAACTGAACTCGTGGTATCCATGTGATCTGGTGGTGACTACGGATCAGCCGCTTGAGGAAGTGGAGAAAAAACTGACGGATGCATTACCGGAGATCGGGCGTCGTATTCCGGAGATTATCAGCGGTCCGTATTACAAGGGCGTGCTTTCGATGAATGGCAGAACCATGACGCTGTCGGTCATTGCAGAATGTAATGAGAGCGACTATCACTCCGTCCAGCGTCAGCTGAACCGTGAATTGCAGCAGTTCTGTAACGAGAAGGGAATTAAACTGGCATAAAGGAATGTCGCGTCGCAATGCCTGCTGATCTGTCGCGGGCGATGTGACCATTCCCGGCAGTATCCGAAATACTCCCGATGAAAATACCTGCCAGATCAATATGCTTACAAAGAAGGAATACAAATGGACAGTATTACCCGGTATCTTTCTCCGCTTGGACCTTTGACACTGGCCAGTGATGGCACCTCACTGGTGGGTCTTTGGTTTGAGGAACAGCGCTATTATGCAAAGTCTCTCATGGGGGAGGCAGAGGAAAAGAACCTGCCGATCTTTGAGGAGACAAAGAAGTGGCTGGATGCATATTTTGCAGGGATGAAGCCTGCAGAACGGCCGCCGCTTGAGATGCGGGGAACCCCATTTCAAAAACAGGTCTGGGAAATACTTGAGACCATTCCGTACGGGACGACCATGACCTATGGAGAGATTGCACACCAGCTGGTCGGGAAGATGAACCGCCCAATGTCGGCACAGGCGGTGGGAGGAGCTGTGGCGCATAATCCGATTTCCATTATTATTCCATGTCATCGTGTCGTAGGCGCCAATGGGCATCTTACGGGATATGCGGGTGGTCTTTCGAGAAAGGAACAGCTGCTTGCACTTGAAAGGCAACAATAAAGCTGCATGATAATGAAAAGACACAGGAATGGTCCTGTGCCTTTTCATTACGTTTCATCTATCCGGGGAAGAGCACCCGCAAGGATTTGTTCAAACAGATGCTCCACTGTGTCTGTTTCAAGCTTTGCCAGGCTGCGAATGCCTGGCTTGGCGCTTTTTACCGCTACCGGGTAACGGACGAGCTCCAGCATTTCACGATCATTGTCATTATCTCCAATGGCCATGCAGGCCTCCGGGGAAATATTAAGGTGGTGCAGCATCCTGGCAAGGCCGGTTGCCTTGTTTACACCTGTTGGCATCATGTCAAGCCAGGCATTGCCACCGGTGACAACGGTACAACGGTCCCCAAATTCCCGTTCCCACCGCTGGGCATCCTGGATGCCGCTTGATTCATAAACGGAGATTTTCATATAGGGTTCAGGCGTGTTAAGAATGTCCGGAACCAGAAGCACATCATTTTTAAGAACATCCCGAACGTGATGCGTGTAACTTTGTTCCTTTGGCTCAAGATAGCTGACCGTTTCCCCGGAAAGGAGGACCTCAGTTCCGGGTGTCTTTTGTATGGCGCGCATGATTTCCTGACCAAGCGCATGGTCAAAGGTTTCCCGGAACAGCCGCTTGCCACCAAAAAAGCCGAGACAGCCGTTTTCGCATATGTATCCGATACGATCTGCAACAGGGGCAAAGAGACGACGCAGATTGGTATACTGTCGTCCGCTGGCGGCGATAAACAGAATGCCGCGCTCTGTGAGCTGCTCAATCAGATCACAGGTATTTGGCTGCAGCTGCTGTGCACCGTTTAGGAGGAGAGTCCCATCAAGATCACAGGCAATCACTTTGATATTTGGCATAGAATCGCTCCTTTTTCTCAGTGGCCGCCATTATAGACCCAAATGAACCAAAAGTCACTTGCTTTTTGCAGAATGCAAAGAAAAATCAGGGCATGTGCACAGATCGTTTTGAGCAAAAGAGAGGGAAAACGGGATAAATGCAAACGGATGATTCGTCTTTGGAGGTAGAAGAAGCGACGAAGTAAAACCAGAATGCAGGGAGAAATCGCAGACATTTCTTGACGGATAATGCATCGAAAGGTATAATCTTGCACGCACTTGGCAAGAAAGGAACAGGGCATGTTTGTAGATCACGTAAAAATTACGGCGAAAGCGGGAAACGGCGGCAATGGTGCTGTTTCATTTCACCGGGAAAAATTTGTCCAAAATGGCGGACCGGATGGCGGGGATGGCGGAAATGGCGGAAGCGTGTACCTTCTGGCAGATCCGAACATGCATACGCTGATGGACTTTCGATATCAGAGAAAATTCACCGCTGAGAATGGAGACAATGGAAGCTCTGCACTGAGAAAAGGCAAAGCCGGCGGGGATATGGAGATCAAGGTTCCGGTAGGAACGATTGTGAAGCTGATGCCCGATGGAAAAATCGTTGCGGACATGCACGAGCCCGGTGAGCGCCGTGTGCTGCTTCCAGGCGGCAATGGCGGCTGGGGAAACGCGCGGTTTGCAACGGCAACCCGGCAGGCTCCGAATTTTGCAAATCCCGGGCAGAAAACCGAAATCAGGGAATTTGAACTGGAGCTCAAGAGCATCGCAGATGTCGGACTGGTGGGATTCCCCAATGTCGGCAAGAGCAGTCTGCTGGCAGCAGTTACGGCAGCAAAGCCCAAAATCGCCAATTATCATTTCACGACGCTTCAGCCTAATCTTGGAATCTGTAAGCAATATGGATATGATTTTGTCATGGCGGATATTCCCGGACTTGTCCAGGGCGCAAGCGAGGGTGTTGGTCTCGGGTATCAGTTCCTGCGGCATGTGGAAAGAACGCGGCTGCTTCTGCATGTGATCGACATCTCCGGAAGCGAGGGCCGGGATCCGGTAGAAGATTTCGAGCAGATCAGCGATGAATTGGCGGCATATGGTGGACTTGCAGAGCGGCCAATGATTGTTGCGGCGAACAAAATGGATCTGCCGGATGCTGCGGAAAACCTGGAGCGTCTGCGTGCGCATCTTAAGGGAACCGATATTGAGGTGTATCCGATCTCAGCGGCAACGCATCAGGGGCTCAAAGAACTGATGAGTGCAATTGTGAAGGTTCTCCCGACGCTTCCTGAGACCGTGGTGTTTGCGGAGGAGGAGATGGAGGATGCCCTTGTCGATAAAGCCTTTGAGGTGCATCGGAATCCGGATGCTTCCTATGAGGTGACCGGACCGCTTGCCGAGCGTCTTCTGGCATCCGTCAACTTTGATGAACAGGATTCCCTTAACTACTTCCATCGCGTCCTTCGTTCCCGCGGTGTCATAGATGCCCTTCGTGCAGCGGGAGCGGGCGAGGGAGATACAGTCGTATTTGGCGACGTTGAATTTGATTTTGTGGAGTAAAACATGATTACAAGTAAACAGAGAGCATATTTACGCGGATTGGCCAATCCGATTGAGCCCATTCTGCATGTCGGAAAAGAAGGCATTGGGGCCAATCTGGTTAAGCAGGCAGACGATGCCCTTACAGCCAGAGAACTGGTCAAAGGAACGGTGCTGCAGAACAGCCCGATTACGGCGCGTGAGGCGCTCGACGAACTGGTCAGCCAGCTTGGCGCGGAGCCTGTGCAGACTGTTGGCAAACGCTTCGTTCTTTACCGGGCACGTAAGGAAAAACCGGATATTGTTCTTCCAGACTAAAATGAAGGCCGACAGCGGATGATTTGTGTCATCCGCTGTCGGCTTTTATGATTGCGAAAGTTACAGATAAAGGGCTTCAATAAGTGCAAGGGCAGTCAGAGACTGGCCATACGCCATGGGACGAATCATGATGTTTTCGTAATGCTCGGCGTTCATACCGACGGCGGTTCCGGCGGAAACATTTCCTACGACGCCATCCTCTCCGACATAGGAGAGAAGGCCACTGACAGCGTTTTTGGCTGCCGGCAGGTAGGAACTGTCCAGAATGCCGCAGCGGATGCCGTAGAGAATCCCGGCGGTGATTGCACCGGAGCCGGAGGTTTCAATGTAGGTATCCGGTTTGTCGAGAATGGTATGCCAAAGGCCATCTGCATCCTGAAGGGCAACGAGGCGATTCACCTGATTCAGCCAGGCATTCAGGATGATTCTGCGGTCTGCAGAACGGATGGAATCGCCCATGGCATCAAGGAAGGCAATGGCTCCATAGGTGAACCAGGAATTTCCTCTGTTCCAGAAAATGCCACCGAAGTTGTTCATGGCTTCAAAGGTCCAGCCGTGATAGAGGAGTCCGGTCTGCTTGTCGGAAAGATACCGGATGTGAAGCAGGAACTGATAGACGGCCTCATCAATCCATGCAGCATTCTGATAGCGCACACCCATCTTTCCAAGGAACAGGACGGCCATGAAAAGCGTGTCAACCCAGAGCTCGTCAGGATGACGCCAGACGCCGTTCCGATCGCCGAGGGCGCTGGTCAGGTGTTCAAATCCACCCTCTTTTGTCTTTGGAAGCGTGTCCATCAGGAACATGGCACGTTCCTTGCAGAGGGCTTCCCATTCCGGTTTTTCATAGTGTTCGCTGAGATCAAACAATGTCAGATATGGTGCAGTGGTATTGATGTTGGCAGACGGCTGTCCGATCGCCAGATTTTCCTCGACCCAATTGAGGAGGAAAGCATCAAACTCCGTTGTTCCGCGTGCCTTTTGCAGCTGAAGGAGTCCATACAGGCCAACGCCCTGTGGCCAGTCCCACTCCCGGATGCCAAAATCTCTGGCAACAAGCCCCTTCAGTTGCTCTTCAAGAGGTGTGTCCTTGTCCATGGCCATATCCGGTGCATCCAGGTTCATCAGCTTCTGAATGACCAGCTCCAATTTGCTGTTAATCAATGTCTTATCCATTATGTCCTCCTGTCGTGTGTTGTCGATCTGTCCTCTGCCTGATTACGGAAATACAGAAAAAGCTTTGCGAAGCGGGAAATTGTGTGAATTGGCTTCATTATTTTGTCATTGTTCTCAGCATTTGATGGCATTATATCATAATAAACGGATAGGCTCAATTACTGAAATGGAAACTATTCGAAAATTGGGTGAAAGATCAGGAAAAGTGCAGTTGAGGAGTGACAGGGAATCAGTGGTTCTTGGGTTTATGATCGACTGCCTCTTGACGGCATGAAGATCCTTCTGTACAATCTCTTTTACATGATAAAGGGAGATCCCTCTTCCGGGCTGTAACAGCCAGACGGAGGATAGGAAGATCCAGAATGTTACAAAGGCTATGAAGAGTAGTAAGAAAGGAAAAAACATGCAGGCGGAATTTGAAAGAAGCCTTTTTGAGAATCTTGAGGTAGAGGAAAGGATGCATCCGGAAATGGATGCTCAGGATGTGATTAAGTTTCTTTTTCAGGGTCTCCTTGGCCCTGGGCACCTCTTGTCTGATCGGGAACGCGTCCTGGGCCACCTTAAGACGGAGATGATCTCAGGGGAAAAGGAAAAAGGACCGGCAATGACAAGTGTTTCTCCGATGTGGAGTCGGCTGCATCTTGCCTCTGCCCAGGAAATGGGGCTGACTCCTGAGACCATCTACGGCATGATGGTGACCGATGCCAGTACAGAAACCTGGACGCGGGATGACGTGATTGAACTGGCAAGAGCACTTCCGGGTGACCTTAAGCGAGGAAATATGGATCCGCTGTTTGAAAAGATCCGGGCAGGATGGATTCCATCACATTCCGCGCGATATCATGAATGCTATCATCCGTCGTATCGCATTGTTCCGGCACATTGGGAGAAGGAATTAGAGGCACTTTCCCGGATATGCCTGCTTGGAGAGGGACAAAAGCTTGTGACCATGGATGGACCCTGTGCATCCGGGAAAACGACGATTGCAAGGCATTTGTCGGAGGCACTTGGTATTCCCATCATCCATACGGATGATTTTGTGATTCCGCACAAAGACAAGACACCGGAGCGGCTGGCCATTCCCGGAGGAAACTGCGATGCCACGCGGCTTCTTGACGAGGTCATTCGTCCCTTCATGGACGGAAAAGGCTTCTGGGTGCGCAAATATGACTGGACGGAACGTGAATATAAAGAAGGAATCTGGCAGGAGAGCTGCCCCCTGATGCTTCTTGAGGGAACCTACTGCAATCTGCCGATCCTAAGGGAACATGCGGCACTTCGCTTTTATGTGAATACATCCTGGGAGGTTCGGCTTGAGCGGCTCAAAAAGAGGGAATCGCCGGAGTCCCTCGAACAGTTTAAGGCGTTGTGGATTCCACTGGAAAATGCCTATTATGAGGCATATGGGATACCGGATTCGGACATGGTTTTGATAAACTGAAAAACAGCTGGCAGTTGCCAGCTGTTTTTTAATCGACCAGAGCTTCGATTCCACGGAGCTGTTCCATTTCCCGAATGTCACGCACATTGGTAAAGGCACTGCGGGAAAGCACGGCTCCGGTTCGCCAGTAAAGAGGGACATAGGGCATATCAACCAGAAACTTCTCCTGAATGTCACGCATGACGGAGAGATAATCGCTGGCGAGATAACTTTTTCTCAGCTGTGTGATGAGGTCGTTCATTTCATCACTGCGATAGCGGGTAAAGTTGCAGCTGCCCGTAGAGGTGACGGTGAAGCCGGGATCCGGGCAGATGTCAAAGCTGAAACCGCAGAGGGCAAGATAATAGTCACCGGAACGGAGCTTGATCAGGACATCCGAACGGGACCAGGTAACGACATTGATGGAAAATCCGACTGCCTGAAGCTGCTCGCGGACCTTGTTGGCGGCATTGGTACGAACAGTCGAATTGACCTCATCATAGACGAGAAGCCGGATGGTGGGCATTGCCTTGCCATCCTTATAGCGCTTTCCGTCATCTGCCAGTTTCCATCCGGCGGAGTCGAGGATGGAGGCAGCCATGAGTGGATCGTAGATGTCACGGATCGTGGTTTCATTGGAAAGCCAGGTACCGGCGGGGATGGGCGTATAGGCGACGGTAGCCATTCCTTGATAGATGGAGTTGATGAGCTCACTGCGGTTTATGGCGTAGGAGATGGCCTCACGGACTGCGTTCTTTCCGTTGTCATCGCTTTTAAAGAGACTCTGTGAGCGGTTGATCAGGAGCACCTCCAGCTGTCTGGTACGGGCGGTAAGGGAGAAGGAGTTGAGGGAGCCTGAATAGCGGCTGGCATTAATGGAACGTGAAAAGGTGATGTCAACATCCCGCTGATCGAATGCGGACATGGCGGTCTCATCATTTTTGTAGATATTGGCGCGAATGCTTCGGACCTGAGGAGCACGTTTCCACCAGGCAGTGAAGGCACGGAGCCATAGGCCGATGCCCTGCTCATATCCATCATACATATAGGGGCCTGTTCCGCTGGGCATCTGGGCATTGACCTGGTCATAGGGGAGAATGGGGAAGGTGAGGGCATAGAGTGCACCATAGCAGGCACGGCGCAGTGTAAAGACGATTGTGGTGTCATTCTGCGCTTCCCAGGAACGGATGTAGTAGAAGGTGGAATAGTAGAGTCCGCGATCCTCAAGCTCTACCTCTGAGTTGAGATCCTTGTCAAACCCGGACAGCGCATACATGGCATCCAGTGTGGCCACGACGTCCTGACTGGTCAGCCTGTTTCCGTTATGGAACATCACATCGCTGCGAAGGGTCACGATGAGGCGACGGCCTTCGTTTGAAAATTCGAAGGAATAGGCAAGTTCCGGCTGTGGCATGTAATCGTCATCCAGCGTAAACAGACTTTCGTATACGAGGTCGGTCATGGTAACAGCGTCCCGCTGATTGAGCTCAAGAGGCCGCAGAACCAGATCCTGTGTGGCGACGATGCCGCAGGTGACGGAGGTGGTAGAGGCGGATGCGGAAAAGACGAAAAGAAGGGCAAAAACAAATAGCAAAAGCGTACGCTTTACGGGGAACATGAAGAACCTCATTTCTATATTTCAGTCGTATGCTTGGATAACTCCGGTATCGGTGTCGCTGCCGCAGAGTCCGGCAATTCCGGTGTTGGCGTGGTCAAAGGAAAATAGTATTTTTCGTACACGGCCATGGCAGAGAGGACGCGGTTTGCATATCGGGCGGTATCCTCGGTCGGAATCCGGATCAGGGTGACACCATCCTGACTGTACAGGGGATTGCGCAGCCAGGCGTCCACATTGCCCTGGCCGGCATGATAGGCGCAGATGGTTTTGGTCGCATCCCCATTGTATCGACGTGCCAGATAGCCAAGATACCAGGTACCAAACCGAATGTTGGCCTCAGGCTCATACATGAGATCAAAGGAATAATCGGCGGTATCCTCTCCGAGCTTATGGGCGATCCAGCCGGCGGTATCCTCCATGAGCTGCATCAGTCCACGAGCACCAACCCGACTGGTGGCTTTCGGATCAAAGCTGGATTCGCAGAGAATGACTGCAGAGACCAGGGCAGGATTGAGATGCTGGCGTGCGGAATATCCGAGAATCAGATCTCCGTAATACAGCGGATGCTGTGCTTTTTCCTGCTCAATGGCTGCCAGTCGCTTTTGCTCGGCCTCATAAGCGAGAAAACGTCGGATACCGAATACGGTGGACAGCAGGAGAGCAATGAGGATGATGGCCAGCAGAACAAAATTGAGCGGCTTTGACGCCTTCTTAAAAAGGGACTGACGCGGTTTGGGATCTGCATTTCCTGCGGGTTCGGAGCGGTCATCCGAAGACCGGTCTTCAGGGGAACCGGAGGACCCGGCGGGAGACTGACGTTCCGGAGAAGATGAGGCATCTGCAGTACCAGATGCTTTTGTGGATTCAGACTGCTGCCGGGTCCTTCGGTGACGGGGATAGGGAATCTCAACGGCATAAGGCGCAAGGAGCAGATCTACGGCGTGCCTTGTTTCCTCAATCGTTCCTGAGGTATTGATGCAGGCATCTGCACGTTCACGTTTTTCGCGTTGCGACATCTGAGAGGCAATGCGCGCCAGCGCAGCCTCTCTTGTTATATTGTCGCGCGCACACAGGCGCTCTATCTGCTGCTCTTCATCCAGATAGACCGTCCAGACCTTGTCAAAGAAATGTTCCATTCCGCACTCGAAGAGGAGGGGAATATCGGCAAAGACGACACCACCCATGGATTCATAGGCTTCAATTTCGGCCATGACACCGGATAGAATCATCGGGTGCAGAATCGAATTGAGGCGGTTTCTGGCATCGGAATCAGAGAAGACAAGCGCACCAAGCTTTTGGCGATCCAGGGAGCCACTTTCCGTGAAACAGTCTGGAAACGCCTCTTTAAGAGCAGGAATCGCTAAGCCTCCGTCCGCAGTCATCTCACGGGAAATGGCATCCGCATCAACGACTGCATATCCAAGAGAACGCAAATAGGAGGAAACGGTGCTTTTTCCGCATGCGATGGAGCCTGTGATTCCAATGCGCATAGAAACACCTCCTGTGGATTCATTGATTATTTGGTTTCATACCAGGTTTTTCCGGCGTGAATGTCTACGGTAAGGGGAACATCCAGCTTGGCTGCGCCTTCCATGCAATCACGCAGCAGAGCAATGACCCGCTCCTGCTCGGATTCAGGCGCCTCAATGATCAGCTCATCATGGACCTGCAGAATGAGACGGGCATCAAGCTTTTCAGCGGCAAGACGGTCATGAACCGCATTCATGGCAATTTTGATGATGTCCGCTGCAGTTCCCTGTACGGGGGTATTCATCGCGGCCCGTTCGCCAAACTGGCGCATGGTATAGCTGGAGGAGGAAAGCTCCGGCAAAGGCCGGCGCCGTCCATACAGGGTAACGGAGAACCCGTTTGTCTTTCCCTGTGTAACACAGTTGTCCATGAACCGGTGAATGGCCGGATATCTGGCAAAATACCGGTTGATGAAGTCTTTTGCCTCATAACGGGAAATATGCAGGTTTGCGGCAAGGCCAAATTCGCTGATGCCGTAGACTATGCCGAAATTGACGGCCTTGGCACTGGAACGCATCTTGGGGGTAACCTCCTCAATGGGAATGCCGTAGACCTCAGCTGCCGTGCGCGCATGAATGTCCTGTCCCCGCAGGAAGGCATCCTGCATGGCCTTGTCCTTGGAAAGATGCGCAAGGAGGCGAAGCTCAATCTGCGAGTAGTCGGCATCCACCAGGACGCAGCCGTCCTTTGCAACAAAAGCCCGGCGGATTTCACGTCCCATATCCGTGCGTACAGGGATGTTCTGCAGATTTGGTTCACTGGAGGAAATACGGCCGGTGGCAGCAATGGTCTGGTCAAACCAGGAATGGATGCGCCCGTCCTTTCCGATCAGCGAAAGCAGACCATCTATGTAGGTGCTGTTGAGCTTTGTAATCTGCCGATACGAGAGAATCTTGTCGATGATCGGATGAAGCGGCGCCAGCTCCTGCAGGACCTCGGCACTTGTGGAATAGCCGTGCTTTGTCTTCTTGGATGCAGGGAGGGAAAGCTTGTTAAAGAGCACATCTCCAAGCTGTTGCGTGCTGTTGATGTTAAAGGACTCCGTACCGGCAAGGGCGTAGATTTCACTTTTCAGCTCTTCAATCCTGGCGTTGAATTCCTTTCCGAGATCGGCAAGGGTATTCCGGTCAACAAGGAAGCCCACCTGCTCCATGTCAAAAAGCGTCCGGCTGAGCGGAAGCTCAATGGTTCGATAGAGATTCTCCATCCCGAGCGTGGTGCATTCATGAAGATGGGCCCGTGTTCGATTCGTGAGCTGACAGGCATCTGCCGGAGCTTCGTATTTCCCGACCTGTGGGGCAATCAGGTACTGGAGAATCTGATCGTCCTCATACGGCGCTGTGATCGTGCAGTCAAAGGGGCTTAAATCGGTCATAAACCGCTTGGCACCGTAAAGAAGAAGGGTGCGGGTTCCGTTCAGCAGCGGCTTCAGGGCGGGATAAATCCGATCAATGGTCGGGTTTTCGCTGAACAATGTGACCGCGGTGGGGATGGTGGCACATGCACCATTTGATGCAGCCAGTGTAATGGTATTCTTGTCATCCCAGATGGCCACCTGGACGGATGCCGGGAGGCTGTCAATAAAGGTCTTGATCTGATCCTCATCATTCAGTACAGGAGGCTCCGGGAAAACAATGTCCTCCGGCTTTTCAGGGGCAGGCACCGGCTGAGAAACCTCTGCACCCTCCAGTTTTTCAATTCGTGAAATGATGGAATTCATTCCGAGGGTTCTGAGGTACGGGATGCCGTCTATAAAGGACTGACGCAGGCATTCATCAAAGGAGATGTCATCAATGGGAACCAGCCTTGTAATGGTCGCCAGTTTTTTGCTGAGAAGAGCAGAAGCAGCTCCATTCACGACTTTTTCGCGCTGTTTGCCTTTGAGATCCTCCTCGGCATGGCTGAGCACCTCTTCAAGAGAATCATAGGTATTCAGCAGCTTTACGGCCGTTTTTTCACCGATGCCCGGGATGCCCGGAATGTTGTCGCTGGCGTCGCCCATCAGGCCCTTGAGGTCCGGGATCCGCTCCGGATAGACACCAAAGTCTTCCTTTACCTTTTCCGGGGTATAGAGGATGACGTCTGAGACGCCGCGCTTGGTATACAGGACATGTGTTTTTTCGGTCACCAGCTGCATGGAGTCGCGGTCGCCGGTCACCAGGAGAGCCTCAACGCCGGTCTCCTCACAGCGTCTGGCCATGGTTCCAAGAATATCATCAGCCTCAAAGGAGGGGCAGGTGATTTTTTTGACATGCATGGCCTCAAGACATTGCGAAATCAGGTCAAACTGCGGAATCAGCTCCGGGGCTGTCGGCTTGCGGGTTCCCTTGTAGGCACTGAAATCCTTGTGCCGGAATGTCGGCCCCTTCAGATCAAAAGCGACAGCGACATACTGGGGGTTATAATCCGTAACGACCTTAAGAAACATGGAAAGGAATCCAAAAACGGCATTGGTGAATATGCCATCCTCGTTGGAAAGCGCAGGCAGTGCGTGAAAGGCACGATGCATGAGGCTGTTTCCATCTACGATGACAAAGGGACGAGTATCTGACATAGGCGCCTCCGATGATGATAATTCAAAAGACTTTGTTTCAAAAGAAGAATGATTCAATTCATATGGGGATTATGATAGCACAACGGGGGTAAAAAGACAAATGGCAGGAATTTTGAAAAAGCGGACCATGACCGGATGAATTCCGTGCACGATTACGCCTGGAATCATTCGCCGAACGATGATCTTCCTCTCTTAAAAACGCTCTGAAAATAGAAAAAGGGAGGAAAAGTTAAGAAATCGTTAATTAGAAGCTTGACATGCCGAAAGAAAAAGACTATAGTAAGACGCTGCAAGCAGGCCATTTAACCTGACCTGCACTTGTTTCTGAATAAGAGAAAGGGGTTCTGTGCTCTTAACATGCAGAGGAGTTTTTCGGGGGAAAGATGGGATAGAGTAAAAGCGAGATTCAAGTATGGAAAGATGCTGCTCTTCTGGCCTTTTTTCGGTCTCTCGTTTCTGTTTCTGGAACGGTTCAGAATGGTTCCTCACTATCATATTTCGTATTGTCGTCTGGATGACTTTATTCCCTTCAATGAATTGTTTATTTTCCCGTATATGTTCTGGTTTGTGTACCTGATCGGAACGATTGCCTATACCTTTTTTAAGGATAAACAGGACTTTGTGCGGCTGATGAAGTACATCATTGCCGCCAATACGATGAGCCTGATTATCTTTGTGGCATTTCCCACAATCCAGCTTTTACGGCCTGTTGTTTTCCCAAGGGACAATGTACTGACGCAGTTTATTTCCGCATTCTATCGTTTTGATACGAATACCAATGTTGCTCCGTCACTTCACGTGATTGATTCCGTGGCAGTCCTGACGGTCATTTGCCGCTCAAAGCGGTTTGCATATCGCCCGATCCGTATTGGCTTTGCCGTATGCTGCCTGCTGATCTGTGCTTCCACGGTCTTCCTCAAGCAGCATTCCGTCATTGACCTTCTCGTTGCTATCCCGGTATGCTATGCATCTGAATGGATTGCCTATGGAGAGCCTCTCAAAAAGACCAGTGCCGTACGTGCTGGCAGAATCGTACGATAAAAGAAAAGCTTCCAGAAGTTCTGGAAGCTTTTTTCTGTTTACCGGCGGTTTCTGCTCGGAATTGAGGCTATAGATGATCAAATACGAAAATACCAGAAGGTGTCTTGGCCTTCTGGTATTTTTAAAATCACTTTGCGCTGAAATCATCTGTCCATGGGACAGCGGCATGCTGCCTGAGAGAGGCAGGGATATCAAGGAGACGCTGATTGCTGGAGCCGCGAAAGCGAAGCATCAGGTCCTTTTTAGCGAGGACGAAGCGCCCGTCCACAAGAACATCCACATAACCGAGGATATCAAGGGTATCCTTTGTATGCGGGTAGGCGGTTTCATCCAGCATTTCCTCGAATGTAAAGCCGGAAAACAGCCAGATGTTTTTTCTTGGATATGCCTCTTTTACACGCTTTACAATGCTGAGCACCTGGGGCTGATTGCGCGGTTCCATGGGTTCCCCACCCAGCAGGGTAAAGCCGGCAATGAACTTGGGCGAGAGGGCCGTAAGGATCTCAAGCTCGGTTTCCCCGGTATAGGGCTGGCCGTATTCAAAATCCCAGGTTTGAGGCTGAAAGCATCCCTCACAGTGGTTGGTGCAG
>JAFUZM010000150.1 GCA_017476605.1 Clostridia bacterium | reverse complement strand
GAGCCAGCTGCCAAACTGTTCGGTTTTTTCCTCGATGTTGATGATTTCACCGATCAGGCCACCGAGGACAAGAGAGACGATGATCACAAAGGTTCCACCTGTGGAAAGGCGACCGGAAGCATCCGTGATCAGCATCTTTGCAAGTGTACCGGAGGCACCGATAAAGATGGTGGCAAGGCCGCAGGCACATTTCATGGTTTCCTGATACCGCTCTTTGAGGAACGACCCAAAGAACATGCCAAAGAAACCGCCAACAATCACAAAGGCAGTATTAATCAGTGTTCCAAGACCAATCATCTTTGGTTTCCTCCGAAATCATAGTGCAAGTGTGTGTAATCCTTTCCGAGATCGGATTCAATGCTTTTCATATAGACAGACTGAAAATCCGGGGTCAGGAGCATTTTGTAGTATTCATCCTGCGGGGAAAATTTCGTGAGATTTCCGCTGAAATAGGCGGCATTGAGGTTGGCCATATAGGTGATCACGGCATCCCGGGTCTCGGGATCCGCATTTTCAAAGGTACGGCTGCTTTTGCTGAGACTGCACAGAACGAAAAACGCAGCAGCATACTGCCTGAAACTCAGCAGGTCAGCATTCTCTGAGCCAATGGACGCCGCATATCCACTGACATCAATGATTTTTGTTTCATAGTCAAGTCCGCTTTCGCCGATGGTAAAAAGCCCGTACTGACAAGGGGAGACAACGGCAGAGGAGACGACAATCTCAGGGCACGTCCCTTCTGTTCCTGCAATATGTGCTGTATGCATGTGTCCGCTGACATTGAACAGGACGCCGTATTCCTCATAGAGAGGGAGCAGTTTTCCTGCATTTTCAATGCGGAAGCCGGAGATGAACAGCGGATTGTGGACAAGAAGATTCTGATGGGAAATGCCGATGATGCGTTTATTATCCTTTTTTGCCTCGATCAGCTGCTCTCTTGCCCATGCAAGAGTGGCATCTGTCAGAACACCGATGTTGCCCTCTGTGTTGACATCCAGCATCAGGAAACGGAGATCTTTGCAGTCAACCGTATAGGAAAGAGAGGCAGAATCCCGTGCGACAGCATCCGAAAGCCCAAAGTCCTGCCAGATGTCTGCAAAATCTGCAGATGTGGCCGAGGATACCCGGGCAAAGCCGGCACCTTCAAAATGGGCGGCATTGAGATTATACACATCATGATTTCCCGGGATGACGTATACGGGAATTCCGGCATCCCGAAGTACCTGCAGCTTGTCTCTGAGGGCAATGTGACTTTGAAGGGCTCCATTGAAGGTCAGATCACCGGATAAGATCAGACAGTCCACCGGAGAGGCCAGCATTTCGGCAATAAAGGCATCCAGAATCTCATCACAGTATCCAACGATCTTTCCGTCGCCACTGGCAATCAGGGCAGAAAAGTAAGGCCCGTGATCGGTCAGCTCCGGCGCAATGTAGTGAGGATCAGTCAGAACAGCGATCTTTACCTCCTCGGCCAAAGCAGGAATGGGAAGAATAAAGAAGAGAAGCAGCATGAGAAAAATGAGTTTCATAATTACCACCAATAGACAGAGTAAACGATGCAAATTATAGCAAAACACATTGGGGAAGGCAATAAGAAAATTCGAGCTGAACAGTGCAGATGACGGGATAGAACGGTTTGCCCAACGGGTATGGGAATGAAAAGCGATTGTCATCTTGCAGTGCAACTCAGAATTTCATTGCTCACAAAGGATTCGACAGGTGCCGGAGAAGCAGATTCATTTTGAACGAATCAACTAAAAATGAAAAATACTATTGAGAAAGTGATGGATTTCCATTATAATTTTTACATAAAAAGGCTGATTTCAAATGCAAGTCAACGCTTCCATCGGGAAATGGATGACGTTCGGTGACATCCCGTCGATTGGGATCCTTTGTTGTATTGAAAAAGACGATGCTGGTGGTCAGTACATCTTAATTTCGAAAGAAGATTGTTGCGCTCTTGCTTAAAGGCGGAAGATTGCTTTTGCCATTCTGGCTGTGTCAGACAAATGCATAATCGTGTTAAGAGGACATTATTTCGCTGCATTTGGGGGATGGCTGGGAAGAGAACTCTTCTTATGTGTAGAGTGATAACATATCGAAACGAGGAGGAATGCTGGATGAACAAATTGCCGGTTGGTATTCAGAGCTTTGAAAAGATCAGAGAAGAAGGATACCTGTATATTGATAAAACCAGGTACGTTTATGATCTCGTTCACAGCAGTGTTCCTTATTTTCTGAGCCGTCCCCGTCGATTTGGAAAGAGCTTGCTGATTTCGACACTGAAAGCCTATTGGGAGGGAAAGAAAGAGCTTTTCTCCGGATTGGAAATTGAAAAGCTGGAAGATACATGGAAAGAGTATCCGGTTTTTCACTTTGATTTCAATGGTGCGAATTATCAGGAAAAAGGAGCGCTTGAACACAAATTGGATTTTCAGCTTCAAATGTATGAAGATCATTTTGGACTGAAAAGAAAAGATGCCCTGCTGGGAGATCGTTTTTCCCGAGCGATCAGAGCAGCTAATGAGCAAACAGGGCTCCGTTGTGTCGTTCTTGTGGATGAGTACGACAAGCCGTTACTGGATCTGGTGGAAAAACCTGAACTGCAGGAACATAACAAAGACGTTTTTAAAGGCTTTTTCAGCACACTGAAAAGCTTAGATGCATATATTCAGTTTATCTTCATTACGGGAGTATCCAAATTTCACAAGATCAGTATCTTTAGCGATCTGAATCAGTTAACGGATATATCCCTTTCAAAGAAATATGCGGAAGTTTGCGGGATTACTGAGGAAGAACTGAAAAACGATTTTTGCAGTGAAGTAGTAACACTTGCGGATGAACAGAATATATCTGTTGATGAATGCCTGAAAGAACTGAAACAGATGTATGATGGCTATCGTTTTCATCCGAATGCGGAGGGAGTTTATAATCCGCATAGTCTGTTAAGTGCCTTTTTTGCAGGTGAAATGGGGTCTTACTGGTTCGAAACCGGGACGCCGACTTTTCTGCTTCACAGACTGAGAGAGAGCCATTTTGATATCAGAAAGTTTACGGACAGGACAATTTATGCCAGCGAAGCAGTTTTGAGGGATTATACCGGGGATGCGCTGGATCCGATTCCATTGCTGCATCAGACGGGATATTTAACTATTGCAGAGTATGATGATAAACGAAAACGCTATACGCTGAGTTTTCCAAATGAGGAAGTAAAGTATGGCTTTTTTGATAGCCTGATTCCTGTGTATGCTCCGAAGGCAACTGTGGGGAATGGGCTGGATATCTTCACATTAGATGAATACATTGGGGACGGAGATATGGACAGGATCAACGGGTATGCTGATCTTTACTGAACAAATCAATAAGCTGCTTGATAATGCCCCTTAACCTGAGAACAATCTGTGAATATCTGCACAGTGTGATATTGTACTTTTTTAAGGCATCCATTAACGCTTATGTTCGGGAAATTATGAAGAATCCTATGAGGAGGTGAAGTAATTGGGAGTTATGGACACAGAGGGTAAACAGTATCTTTCTAATCCGGTGTTTTTCGCAGATGCCTTCAACTACCTTCTTTATGATGGAGAACAGGTAATTAAGCCAAAAGAGTTACAGGAACTGGATACAACTGAACTGAGCGTGCCGTATGGAAATAATGCCAGGGTCCCGGTGCAGAAGTATCGTGATCTTCTCAAAATGTGGAATGCGATGAGGGATGAGAATGCCATCTATGTGATTCTTGGTGCTGAATTGCAGGATAAAGTTCATTACGGTATGCCTGTCAAGGATGGCCTGTATGATATGCTCGGTTACTCGAATCAGATTGCGGAGATCAAACGGTCTTACATGAATGATGCGAGCAATGAAGGCGAGATTACGGTTGACGATGGTGTGCTGAAGATCAAACTCACAAGAGAAGAGTTTCTATCAGGCCTCAGAAAAGGGGATAAGCTGATCCCGATTATTACAGCGGTTGTGTATTTCGGGGCTGAGCCGTGGGATGGGCCGAAGAGCCTGTTTGAAATGCTTGATGTGAGAGATGAACGATTGTATCGCTTCTTGAGTGATTATAAGCTAAATCTGATATCTCCAGCAGATATGGATGACGAAGAGTTTAAGAAGTTCCATACAGAGCTGGGATATGCTATGAAGCTGTTAAAGCATCAGTCAGAAGATGCTGATGAAGTGATTGCACGGGAGGGGCATAGAAAAGTCAGTCCAGAGACGGCGTATTTTCTTAAAACTGCTATGAAGTTAAAACTTGAATTTGAGGTAGAACCAGGGGGTGTTGATATGTGCAAGGCAATGGAGAAGCGTGACCAGAGAAAAGAAGTCACAGGTGCAATAAAGTGCATGAGATCAATGGGAGCTTCGGATAATGATATTATCAGCAAAATGGTTGAGATATTTCATGTTACCGAGGAATATGTGCTTCCGCTTCTCGCACCAAAGCAGGCGTAGAGAAGTGTTCATCAGGAACACAACATCAATCTGGAATAAACACTATCTTTTGTTTGCATCATAGCAAAGCAAAT
>JAFUZM010000149.1 GCA_017476605.1 Clostridia bacterium | reverse complement strand
GACCGCCGCGATGACGATCTCGCGCCAGCCATAGGGCTTCTTCTGGAACCGATCCTGCAGGTCGGACATGGTGGTCGGGAGATTCTGGTTGAACTGGATCTCCAGATACTTTTCCACCTTGGCGGCCGCGTCACGGTTGGGCTCGGTGCCCGGAATATACTGCTCCTCGCCGTGGAGGATCTTGTAAATGTCGGCGTCGGTCTCAGCGAACTTGGTGATCAAGCCGAGGTCGCTATATACGTGCGCAACGAGATACCCCAGAGCCTGGTCGATTTTGCTCTTGGCATCGCCGCCCTTGATTTCGATGTGTTCGCCATCCACATAGAACTCGGCATCCGCGATGGCCTTTTTCAGGTCCTCGGCTGCGGTCAGTTCATACTTTCCGGCCTCGTCCTGCTGGTCGCGGATAATGTCCTGCACGGACTTGGGTAGCTGAGCTACGTTACGCTGCTTCACGTACTTGCGGATCTTCATGGCGCTTTCGAGGGACTCGTAATACGGATTCTCCGCCAGCACCACGATGGCCTGCCCGGAGGATTCCGCCATCAGCCGCAGCTCGTTCTTCTCAGTGGGATCAGTGGCCACGGTTAGGACGCGCAGCATCATGCCGCCGGTCAGTGCACCGACCGCCTGCCCGTCCACCATCTGGTCGAAGGCAAAGTCATACTTGCCATAGCGGAACTTCTTTGTGGTATAGATGTCCGCAAAAATCATCTGCGCGATGCGGCCTACGATATCCGCTGTTGCCACAGGAGTATTCTTAATTTCACGCTGGATGTCCTGTTCCTCGTCGGTCAGGAAGTTGTATGTATCACCGGTGCGCCCGATGTAGTTCTGGCTCATCAGACGGTCCAGAGATCCACGAACCTGCTCGCGCATGGTGATTTTGTCCAGCCGGATGTCGTCCGCCATCAGTATAACGATGTTGTCCAAATTGGCCTTCACATCGTCCACATAGCGGACCAGATACAGGAGCTTCAGAACATCTACGTCCTGCTGCTCAATCCCATTGCCGTCATAGGCAGCACGTTCGCAGCGCTCGATCACACGGCGGATAGAGCTGTCGAGGAATGTATGAACTGTGTCATAGAAAAGATAGTACGGTGCCAATGCATACTCGTCCTTATCCTGTATCTTCTGCGCTGCCTCCTGGAAACCGGACAGCATGGATCGCTCTCCGCCCGAAAGGTGCTTGCCGGAATTGCCGTGTTTGCGAATCTCAGCAAAAACCTTCTGCATAAGAATGAACTGATACGGCACAAAAGGGAAGTTCCTGGCGAACTCACCGGGACCGTTATATCCTTTGATATCCAAAATAGCGTCAGTGAAGTAAAACAGGTTCCTCGGCACAGAGTCGTTCAGAGCATATACGTGTTCCAGCTCGCGCTCCGCCACATCTGTCTTTTGGAGGATACGCTTCTGAATGACCTCATCTGCAGAGGAAGAAGAAAGAGACAGACGGGTCTTGAAACGGGCCTGAATTCGGGAGAACTCATTCTCACGGGCCTTGATGATCTCATCGATGGCTTCCTGGCCTGTGCAGACAACCCAGACCTTTCCCTTGCACTCACTGCCAATCTTCTCCACAAGGGACTGAAGATTGATGAGCAGATCTGTATCTCCGCCGACATACTGTCCGACCTCATCAATCATGAACAGTAGGCGGAAATCGCGAGGCTGCATATCCACATATTCCTTAATCTCAGAAACCAGCTGCGCAATCGAGGTCTCAATAGTCTCGCTGCCGTTAAACCAGTTGCTGGCCGCCTGCTCGCTCATACCGAGTACTTCCTGCATGGTGGCAACAATGTCATCCTCAAAGAATGCATACGCATCGCGGGATTCGAGCCATGAGGCGCCGTTCTTCTCCTCGAACACGCGGCGGAACTCCTCGGTCTTGCCCTTCTTAGCGACGAACTGCTCCAATTTGGCGACCTTGAGGTTCTCGCCATAAAATCCCAGATAGTTGTAGAACATCTTGGCAAAAACACGAAGCACCGCGGTCTTGTCCTTATTAATGGAACCTTCAATATCGATATTGAAAAGGATCGTGTCCGTATGGCCTTTGGTGGCCCGATCGATCAGCATGAAGGTGGCCGGATCATCAGCAAACTTTGCCCTGAAACGCTCCACAGTCTTTATTCCCTGTACCTGTTTGTTTTCGAGAATATAGGACAGCATCTTCAGGAAATGCGACTTACCACTTCCAAAGAAACCGGAGATCCATACGCCGATATCCGCCGTCTCCTCATCCAGTGACTCTATATAGTTATTGAAGAAAGTAATGAAATGCTTCTTCAGCTCTCTCGTGATAACATACTCGTTCAGCTCCTGAACAAGAACGCTGCTTTCATCTTGATCGACCTTGACGACACCGTTGATCTTACGATTGATGTCGTCCTTGAACATCGATTGAATTCTCATGCTGTAACTCCCCCTTATATCACGTTAAACGCCCTGTAGTACGGATTCGGCGTCAATTTATCAAACAGTTTCACATAGCGGCCATCAAAGGTTCCCGGATACATGACCAACACCGGTACATCCGAGAAATACGGTTGCATGGCATCCAGCAAGGCATGGACCCGGATGAAGGGAAAAGCCTCTCCGACTCCTGTGATCAGTATAACGTCTCCCGGCTGGTGCGGCTCATATTGCATCTTCTTAATAAATGCCGTGTTATTTGCCAGGCGCTTCATCTGATCCAGCACAAACTGTTTTCCCTTTTTCTCCTCCTGCTGGGCAACGCGGCCGGTAATCCGCTTGTCATCCAAGATGGAGAGAAACACCTTGTACAGGTTATATTCAATCAGATGACAATTCAAACTCTGATCGCATGTCAGCTTCTCGGTGAAGTGCCGGATCGCCATTTCATCTTTCGGATCGTAGCAGAAGATCCGGATATTCACTTCATTGCTCAGGCCCTTGCCTTCCTGGAAATCCGGCTCCTGTATTAAGGCACGCAGATTGTCCAGGCGTTCCATAATATTGCTATTCTTTTGCATATGACACCGTCCGTTATTGGTTTTCTAATTCTTATCAAAAGCAGTTAAAAGCTGCCAGCGCCATCTCTTCTCCGTTATTTCGGATCGCATTTTCAAGAACATGGCTCAGTAGCACCGGCTGCAACTTGTTGGACCTGCCGCTCTCTATATACTCATTATCTATAAGCACTCGCATGAGCACCGATCCGATTTTCTTTATAGTGCCTTCTGACCAGGAGGCAACCAGGTCGTCTTGTTCCTGAAGCTGCAGGAAGAAAACGTTAATATCCCGCCTGCTGAATGAATAATCCTGCTGTCGATATTTTGCCCCAATGACCGTGATCATGAAGTCCCAGATCAGCCGGTACTGTTTCATCATTGCATAAAGGCATACCTGCTTAGAGGTATCCAGGTCCAGTGTCGCGATCGCATCCACTAAATCAGGATCATTCAGCGCATGCAGTCTTCTGATACATGCACCGGCAGTCTGCTTAATTGTTTTTTCTGTGGGATATTGGAATAGATTCTCTTCGACGATCCTTTTCAGAATCTCTTCATCCGACAGGCCCTCTCTCATAAGACGCGCGGTGGTACGCATCTCATAAAACAGGAATTGTTCCCTGGTAATAGAACCCGCACCATAATACGGGCTTTCTGATATAGATAGGGGCATAATGACCTCCATTGAATTCATAATTCGGCAGTTTCATTATATCCCCAAATAATGGTATATGCTATGTCAACATTTTCGGCACATGGTACTTGGCCAATTTTTGGGCCACGAACAAAATTAAAGGGTACTGAAGTATCATAGTATCATAGTTAGGAAAACCCATTTGATGATTTAATGATACAGGGACTATGTTAGTCCCATTTTTCTAGGCAATAACTAAACAGCCTATTATAATTAAAGCAAAACACGGAGGGGATTAATCATGAGTAAAAAAAAGAATTCTAATGAAGAACATACAATTAACATCACTAAAGACTATTCCGTTGAGTTTGAGCCTGTTGCTAAAAATGCTTTTGCGCAATTCATACGAGATAAGCGAAAAGAATATAATGAGGATAGTGGTAAAGAAATATCTACCAGAGACTTGGGGACAATGATCGGAATTGATTATGAAATGTTCCGCAAGATTATTAATCAGGAGAAACCCACAAAAAAACGGGACTGTATCATTGCAATCTGTGTTGCTCTGCAACTACTCCCCGGAGAGATTGATGAAGCATTGGGACTTTACCAATACATGCCGGCACTTGATAAATACAATCCTCGTGATGGCTTCATCATAGCTCAGATCACTGGTAACAAAGGTATAACAGTAAAAGAATTAAATAATCGGCTTATGCAGCGAGGTTTCCCAGGACTCGATATCCAAGACAAGCGCGGTGGAAAGACAAAATCAGGAGACTCTGTACCTGTTGATCTTCCATTCAGAGTCATGGAAATGAAGGTACGAACACCTATCGATGCTGATTACTATTATGGAGACCCATACAATTCGCTCTGTACCACATATGATCCCTCACGTTGCAGAAGTACCGGCGATATGATTCTTGGTGATCCACGCAGGAAAAAATATATCCACTTAATTGCCACTACAGACGGATATAGATCAGCCAGGGTCATTAAAGACGAACCATTACCTACACCCTTTGAATCACTGGACGAG
>JAFUZM010000148.1 GCA_017476605.1 Clostridia bacterium | reverse complement strand
TTCAAGAAGGAAATGATTGCCTGGAGCTGGGAATTCCTGACCAGCCCGGATTACCTTGGCCTTGACAAAGACAAGCTGGCCTTCACTGTATTTGAGGGCGAGGGAGATATCCCGCGGGATGATGAAGCAGCAGGATACTGGATGGAGAACGGTGTCAAGCCTGAGAACATCTATTTCCTGCCGAGAAAGCATAACTGGTGGGGACCTGCGGGACAGACCGGTCCCTGTGGCCCGGACACCGAGATGTTTATCATCAAGGATCAGCCGCCCTGTGGCCCGGATTGCTCTCCTGCCTGCAGCTGCGGACGTTTCCTTGAAATCTGGAACGATGTTTTCATGCAGTACAACAAGACCGCGGATGGCCAGTATGTACCGATGGAAAAGAAGAACGTCGACACCGGAATGGGCCTTGAGCGGACCATTTGCACGCTGAACGGCGTTAAGACCGTATACGAGACGGATGCATTCACGGGCATCATTGCAAAGATTTCCGAGCTGTCCGGGAAACAGTACGGGGAAAGCGAGAGCGTAACAAAGGCGTTCCGTATCATCGCCGATCATATCCGTACCTCGACATTCATCATGGGCGATCCCCGCGGTGTCAGCCCCAGCAATGTGGACCAGGGCTATGTTCTCCGTCGTCTGATTCGCCGTGCGGTTCGTTATGGCATGGAAATCGGCTTGCCGGAAGGATTCACCTGCGAGATCGCAAAGGTGATCATTGCACAGTATGCGGAGATCTATCCGGAACTGAAGCAGAATGAATCCTTTGTTCTTGAGCAGTTCAAGCTTGAGGAGTCAAGGTTTGCCCGTACCCTGCGCCAGGGCGAGCGTGAGTTTGAGAAAATCGTTGCAAAGCTCGGGGAGAGCAAGATCATTGATGGTATGACTGCCTTTGATCTCTATGCAACGTTTGGTTTCCCGTTCGAAATGACCCGCGAGCTGGCTTCTGAGCATGGCCTTGAGGTAGATGAGGCCGGATTCAAGAAGCACTTTGAAGAGCATCAGAAGAACTCTCAGGCCGGTGCTGAGCAGCGCTTTAAGGGTGGTCTGGCAGATCATAGCGTACAGACTACGCGTCTGCATACTGCGACACATCTGCTTCATGCAGCACTCAGAAAGGTCCTGGGACCTGAGGTTGCACAGAAAGGATCTAACATTACCGCTGAGCGTCTTCGTTTCGACTTCACCTTTGGCCGCAAGATGACCAAGGAGGAAATTGCTGAGGTCGAGAAACTGGTCAATGAATGGATCCAGGCAGATGTCCCGATTGAGATGAAGGAAACGACGGTTGCTGAGGCGAAAGCAGAGGGAGCAATCGGACTGTTTGAAAGCAAGTATGGTGAGCGTGTACGTATGTACACCATGGGACCCTACTCCAAGGAAATCTGTGGTGGACCGCATGCACAGCATACCGGTGAGCTTGTAAGCTTCAAGATTAAGAAGGAGGAATCCTCCTCTGCCGGTGTCCGCAGGATCAAGGCCGTTATTGGTGCAAATCCTGAAGAGTAAAATAGAATTAAAAAGAGATCTTCTCATGATTATACATGAGGAGATCTCTTTTTTGCTGAATGCAATCAATAATTATATGCAAGCGTGAGAATTGAAAAGCGGCGTCTAAACGGCAATATTAGTATAGATCTCGAAGGACAAGGATCGTGATGCCGGGATTGTCTCCTGGCTGGATGCGTTTGACACGGCTGTCATAGCGATACCATTGGTAAATCATGTTTCGAAGATTTGTGCCTCTGTGATAGCCATGAATAAGCTGAATCTGATACGTTCCGTTACTGGCACGATCCAGTTCCCGGTCGATGACCCGAATCGCTTCTTCCTGCAGGAGACCGTGAAGGTCAATGCGGACAAAAGGTTCATTCATACCGATCAGCTTTTCGGATCAAGGAGGGGAACACCACTGCGCCAGGCATCTCCGGCCTTTGCACCTAATACATGGTAGGCATTGTTGAAGGGATCAAAGGCAATGGGCTTTACTTTGGATACATCTACATGGCCATCTGTCAAAACGCTTTCATCAACACTGACGTTCAGAATCTCACCACGGAGAATACAGGAATCCTGATTGTATTCAATCACCTTGCATTCAAGACAGATTGGGAGTTCATTGATGATGGGGGCATTTACTCGGCTGGACCTGGTTGCAGTGAATCCGGCTTTTGCAAATTTGTCTGCGACCTTGTTGCCACTTGCAATTCCAACGTAATCGCAGCCTGCAACATGATCTGCATCTGCAATGGAAATGGTGAATGCTCCGGTTTTCGCAAAATTGAGGCATGTTTTATGGTTGACAGAGAGGCAGATGGAAACCTCATTTTCCTCGCTAATGCCGCCCCAAGCGGCATTCATTGCATCAGGAATGCCATTTTCATCATAGGTTGCAATGATCCAGACTGGCTGGGGATACGTATAGGGCTTTGCACCAAAATCAATTCGACTCATTTTAAAATCTCCTTTTTCATAAAATGCTGAGATGGAGTGCTGACCTTATGCGAATAGAGGGAATCCTCATATCTGCTTTTGGTCATAGCTAAAAAGTGGGGGATCAGAAGTTCAAAGATTGGGCTTTTGTTTTTCCTGCGAGGATTCGTGAAAAAACACATTTGCCTGCCTGACCAAGTTGTCAGTTGAGTGCTTATTGATGGACACTACCGTTAGAAGGAATGGTAAAACCATTATGGTTCATCTGGTTTACAAATTCTTCGATGGACAGATGTAACCATGCTGCAGCAGATTCCAAAGACATTTTTCCTTCTTGCACAATTGAAAACAGGATGTTATTTTTTAACTCTGCATCATGCACAGCATCTCTTTCTGCGTCTCTCTTTGCATCTCTTTCTGCGTCTCTCTTTGCATCTCTTTCTGCGTCTCTCTTTGCATCTCTTTCTGCGTCTCTCTTTGCATCGCGTTCTGCATCTCTCTTTGCATCGCGTTCTGCATCTCTCTTTGCATCGCGTTTTGCATCTCTCTTAGCATCTCTTTCTGCGAGTTTCGGCTCTAAAATCTCCAATAATACATCTGACATTTCAGTATTCCTCTTACCCAGTGTTTTGATCGTCGTTGGATTCTTTTTAGAAATAAGGTCCAAAACTTCTCTCTTGTGGTCTTTCATAATTTCATCTGTTTCCTCTTGAATGCAATCCAAGAGCTGGAAAATATCTTCCGAGTTAGCTTGATCCAGATCAATCATTGCTCTGACAGTAGCGTATTTCTTGTCCTTCAAGCTCAGTCATGAGCATAATCTGAAACATGAAACCCTGCTAGAATGCAAACTGGATAGGCACTATAGAAAACTGTATTGAAAGATAGGTATTTGGAGAACAAGAAGAAAAGAAGAAACATTACACTTGTTGCTGAATAGCAGCATTAGAAGGAACGGTAAAACCATTTTGTTTCATTTGGTCTGCAAATTCTTGGATGGGCAGATGTAACCATGCTGCAGCAAAGTCCGGAGAGATAGCCCCTGCTTGCACAAGTGAAAACAGAATATTTTTTTTCAACTCTGCATCACGTATAGCATCTCTCTTTGCATCTCTTTCTGCAAGTTTCGGCTCCAAAATCTCCAATAATACATCTGACATTTCAGTATTCCTCTTACCTAGTGTTTTGATCGTTGTTGGATTCTTTTTAGAAATAAGGTCCAAAACTTCTCTCATGTGATCTCTCACAATTTCGTCTTTTTCCTCTTGAATGCAATCCAGAAGCTGCAAAATATCTTCCGGTTTAGCCCGATCCTGATCGACCATTGCTCTGGCAGCAGCGTATTCTTTTTCTTCAAGCTCTGTCATGATCGCGATCTGAAATGGAAACTCTGTTAGATCACGAGCTAGATAGGGCATCATTGAAAACTGCATTAGAAGACAGTTGTTGGGAGAATAAGGAAAAAAGGAGAAACGTTATACTTATTGCTGAACAGTAGCATTGGAAGGAATGGTAAAACCATTCTGCACCATTTGGTTTGTAAATTCTTGGATAGGCAGATGTAACCATGCTGCTGCAGATTCTAGAGACATACTTCCTTCTTGCACAATTGAAAACAGCAGTATCTTATCGTGTTCTGCATCTCTCTTAGCGTCTCTCTTAGCATCTCGTTCTGCATCTCTCTTAGCATCTCTTTCTGCGAGTTTCGGCGCCAAAATCTCTAATAATACATCTGACATTTCAGTATTCCTCCTACCCAGTGTTTTGATCGTCGTTGGATTCTTTTTCGAAATAAGGTCCAAAACTTCTCTCATGTGGTCTCTCACAATTTCATCTTTTTCTTCTTGAATGCAATCCAGGAGCTGCATAATATCTTCCGGTTTAGCCCGATCCTGATCGATCATTGCTCTGGCAGCAGCGTATTCTTTTCCTTCAAGCTCAGTCATAATCACGATCTGAAAGGGAAACTCTGTCAGACCGTGAACATGGTAGATACCTTTAATTTCATCGGCTTCAAGGTGCCCTGCCTCCTCCAGTTCTTTGAAGAGATCAGGATTCTTTACTGCGCGGAAAATGGAAATCGTAATCTGGTCTTTGGGCCGCTCCTCTTCGCTTTTGGCCAGTCCCAGGTATAAACTTGCATACCCAATGGCTTTATAGATCACACGCCAATTAAGATTGTCATGAGGATTCTTGTACTCAATGACGTTGAATCTTCGGAAGATTCGGTAGATAGACTTTTGAAGTTTTGTTTCATCGTCATGTAACCACACGATGAAATCAATCCTCGGTGGCGCTTCACCAAGAGGATGCTCGACAATAACCTCGGCTTGTCCGCCGATAGCCTCATAAGCATCTGCCTTAAGAAAGGCTTCAAACCCTCTGTGCCAGTCACTCTTTGGATAAACATTGAGCCACCTGAGCTGTTCCAGAATCTTATCGCGCCAATCTTGCCTGTCGGCTTCGGAAAGAGCCAGTATTTCCGCTTGTGTCAGTAATTCGTTCATCATAAATCTCTCCCATAACAGGACATTTGCATTTCTGAGTACGTCTTCAGTTTACTCCACATAATTTTAAGAAGTCAATAGTTTTATTGAATTGCTTTTGAAGTGCCTTTATTGGTTTTATTGGAAACTTGTAATATGGTTTCATAAATAATAGCCAATTTTCGTATTAGGTCTCATAAAATCTGTCTATTTTTAAAATAGTTACATATCTTTTAGTTATTTCAAAATAGTTTCATAATTTAAATCAGGCAATTCGAAATATAGCTTTATAATTATGCCAATTCCTAAAATAGTGTCATATTTTTTGGACGAGTGCAGGAATAGAAAAGAAGTTTATTGTTTTGCAATATTTATCACATATATATCAAAGAAAATAAATGATAATGTGACATAGTTGATGACTGTTCTGACTTGTTGCACACACACCGCACTTTATTTCCAAAGCCAAGATAGTTCATGATGTTAATGCATATTTCAGTAGATAATACCGCGGGGCTCAAACAAAATGAAAGCGGAGTTACTTGAAAATATAAATCTATATTAATAATTATGCGACTATTTTAAAAAATATGCTTGATAAATTATTAAACTATTTTACGGCTTTCCATTTATTGAGGTTACTGTGATCGCGGATGGTCAAATCGACCAGATGCCACGTAAAGGGGAAATGATGATTTGCAGGATGCGAAAATTCAACGGGCTCTTTGAATTGGACAGAGCCAGTCCGGTTTGCCTGGACTGTCGTCATTTCACCGGGTGGGAAAGGAACTGGCAGTAATTCAACAGTTCACAATTGAGTTGGAAAAGAAAGCTGTGTATAATAGGCCATACTTGAGATCTCTCATTATGCTTTTGGAAGTTAAATGAGCATTATTCACGGAAAGGTCTCTTTTTGTACCATGTCTTTGTCATGAAGCAGGTGCTTGACAGAATTGCCTGTCGGATCAATGGAAACAAATGTACCTGCAGAGGGGGAACATAAATGTCACGGACTGTTGCAACCGGAATTCAGGATTTTGAAAAACTGAGAACAGGTAGATACTTCTATGTGGATAAGACGGGGTTCATTGAAGCATGGTGGAAGAATGCGGATGATGTGACGATGATTACACGTCCTCGGCGCTTTGGCAAGACGCTGACAATGGACATGATGAACTGCTTCTTCTCAATCAGATATGCGAATCGGACAGAGTTGTTCGAGGGACTCAGGGTTTCGAAGGATGCTGAAATGCAAAGACAGCAGGGCACGTGGCCGGTGATCAATCTAAGCTTTGCAGGAGTCAAGGGAACAACATGTGAAGGCACGATCAAACTGATAAAAAAGATACTGGTCAGGCAGTTTTCTGATTATCCGGAATTGCAAACGTCGGAAAAACTGGGCAGATATGAAAGGAAGGCATTAGAGCAAATAGATGAAAGCATGGATGATGAAGATGCGGCCATGTCTCTCAATCTGCTTTCTACACTGCTTGAAAAGCATTATGGGAAAAAGGTTCTTATTTTCCTGGATGAATATGATACACCACTGCAGGAAGCCTGGTTGAATGGATTCTGGGATGAGTTGCTCTCGTTTATTCGGATTCTGTTCAATAATACCTTCAAGACGAATTCTTCTTTGCATCGGGGAGTCATGACAGGAATCACTCGAATTAGCAAAGAATCCATCTTTTCGGATTTTAACAATCCTGCGGTGATTACAACGACATCTATTCCATATGCGACAGACTTTGGCTTTACTGAGGATGAAGTTTTTCATGCTTTGGATGAGCAGGGGTTTGGGGATAAGAAGGCAGAGGTGAAAGAGTGGTATGATGGATTTGTCTTTGGAGGCGTGAAAGATATATACAATCCATGGTCAGTAACGAATTTTCTTAAACATGGCGTTTTGGCGCCTTATTGGGCGAACAGCAGTGGAAATGGGCTGGCTGATCAATTGCTGAGGCACGGAAACAAAAGGGTAAAAAGTCAGTTTGAGGCACTGTTAAGCGGTAAAACAATTGAAGCAACACTCAATGAGGAGGTTGTTTTTAGCCAACTGGGCAATGATTCGAATGCGATTTGGAGTTTTTTGCTTGCAACCGGATATCTGAAGGTGGTTTCAGGTCCAAGGAGAGAAGAATCCCGACCATTCGGAAATCCGGTGTATACACTGGCACTTACGAATATGGAAGTTCGAAACATGTTTTACGGCATGGTCCATCAATGGTTTGATCAGGGGTCCTATTCCATGAGTGACTTTGTTGACAGTATGCTGAGTGGGAATGTGGAAGAGATGAATCTCTTTATGAATCAAATTGCACTCACGTCATTCAGCTATTTTGATACAGCTTCATCTCAGGGACAGACGGAGCCGGAACGGTTTTATCACGGTTTCGTATTAGGCCTTCTGGTAGAGAAGCAAAACGAGTATCTTTTGAAGTCCAACAGAGAGAGCGGATTTGGACGGTATGATGTCATCCTGCAGCCAAGGGATGTGAAAAAGCCGGCTGTCATTATGGAGTTTAAGGTCTTCAATAAGGAAGAAGGCGAAAAAAAGCTCCATGATACGGCAGTACGTGCCTTGGGGCAGATTGAAGAGAAACGGTATGTGACAGAACTGGTTGATCATGGCATCGAGGAGGCGAACATTCTGAAATACGGAATGGCATTCCGAGGGAAAGAATGCCTGATACTGAGAGGATAACACGGAGAAGTCATTGCATACGAGGACTTTTGCAGCGATGCGCCGGTTGCTTCTTTGCCCGTGGACAATCGGGCATTTCCTGAAATTGGAATAGCAATAAAAGGACTGTGAATGTTCACAGTCCTTTTGTTCAGTCGTAGTAATGTGGCTGAACCTCGGGTGGAATGAGGGAAACATACGTTTCACCATCCAGACGCGAGGCCAGCTCTTCTTTGGCTTTTGCTAGAAGATCCGGAGAGGTAAGGAGGCGAAGCCCGGTTTTGGCCATGATTTCGCCGGCACAAAGCATGCCTTTCATGGCGATGGAGGACTTGCCCTGAGCAACCCATTGCCAGCTGTGAGCTCCGGCACCATAGCTGAAACAGCTCAGATTGGCGGTTACCGTGGGAACGACCCAACTGACATCGCCGACATCGGTACTGCCCATTTCGCAGCGATCCGAATGCGTGGTCTCTACGTAATAGTCGCAGAGCTCGCTGGTACGGATGCTTTCGCGCAATCTGGCCTTGTCAGAAGCTGCATCCGGGAGATCTGAAAGCTGGCCTTCAAGGGGGAAGGTGTCCTTAAACTGCCTGGCGTAGGCACGTTCTTCCTCGGTATAGACAGGCACGCCGGTCTCCTTAAAAACCTGATCCATGACAGATTCGAGGGTGAAATTGGGGATGGTGTTGGAAAGTCCCTCATCAAAGATGATGTCGAGCGTTGTTCCGGTCATCAGCGCTGCACCACGGGCAATGTCCTTGACGCGTTCATAGAGCTTCTGACATTTCGGATTGGTGGTAGAGCGGACAAGGTAACGGGATTCGGCAAAGGACTGAACGACGTTCGGGGACATCCCGCCGGGATTGGAGATGGCGTAATGAACACGGTCACTGTCCTCCATATGCTCACGCAGGTAATTGACACCGACGTTCATGAGCTCGACGGCATCCAGTGCGCTGCGACCGAGATGTGGGGCAGAGGCAGCATGGCTGGCAATGCCGTGGAAACGGAAATAGCACTGGATGCAGCTTTGTGAGCTGCCGGTTGCAATCATGTGGAAGTTTGACGGATGCCAGGTAATGGCGGCATCGCAGTCATCAAAGACACCATCTCTTGCCATATAGGCTTTCCCGGATCCGCTTTCCTCTGCCGGGCAGCCATAAATGCGGATCTGTCCGGTAAGGCCATGTTCCTGCATGAGCTCTCGAAGACGCAGGCCTGCAGCAATGGCGCCGACGCCCAGGAGATGATGGCCGCAGCCCTGTCCCATGTTTTGATCCGGCAGAGGCGATTCCATGGGACAATCTGCTGCCTGCTGGAGACCATAGAGGGCATCGAATTCACCGAGGAAGGCAAGGACGGGTTTTCCCTCGCCCCAGACGGCCATATAACCGGTCTTTGTGCCTGCAATATCTGTCGTGACCGTGAATCCGTGAGCACGCAGAAATTCGACCTGAGAGCGGCTGCAGGCAGTTTCCCGGAATCCGGGCTCCGGATGGGCCCAGGCGAAACGGGCCAGAGCCCGGAGTTCCTCATTCAGTGTTTCGTTCATGAGAATTCCTTTCTTTAGCATTCGTGAAGCGGACGATCAGAGACCAAGCTCCTGATGGACCTTGAAGCAGGCAATGCTGCGATCCCGGGTGGACTTGAGCGGCGGCATTTCATTGCAGCAGGGCATGGCATAGGGACAGCGCTGGCGGAAGGGGCAGCCGGGCGGGGGATTGACCGGAGAGGGGAGTTCTCCCTGAAGGAGAATCCGCTGACGGCTTTTGCCAATCACCGGATCGGGAATCGGAATGGCTGAGAGCAGCGCCTTGGTGTAGGGATGCAGCGGTGTGAAATAGACATCATCGCTTTTCCCCAGCTCCATGAGATGCCCCAGATACATGACACCGATGCGGTCCGAAATGTGCTTGACCATGCCGATGTCATGGGCGATAAAGAGATAGGCAATGCCATATTCTTTCTGCACGTTCTTGAGAAGGTTGATGATCTGCGCCTGGATGGAGACATCCAGGGCGGAGATCGGTTCATCACAGATGATGAATTTCGGATTCAGCGCAAGGGTTCTCGCGATGGAGATGCGCTGGCGCTGTCCGCCGGAAAACTCGTGGGGATACCGACGGATATGGTCTGGTTTGAGACCGACAATATGGAGAAGGTCAATGACCTTTGCCTGGCGTTCCTCAGGGGTGTAGAGCTTGTGGATATCCATGGGTTCCCGGATGATTTCCCCAACGGTCATGCGGGGATTAAGCGAGGCATAGGGATCCTGGAAGATCATCTGGACGTTTTGACGGAAGCGGTGAAGGGCTTCACCATGAAGCGTCGCGACGTCCTCACCGTCGATTCGGATACTGCCGCCGCTGGGCTTGTTGATTCGGACAATGGTCCGGCCCAGGGAGGACTTGCCGCAGCCGGATTCGCCAACGAGTCCCAGGGTTTCCCCGGGATAAATGTCAAAGGAGACATCATCGACGGCTTTGACGATCTGCTTCTTGGCAAAGGCTCCACGGGTTACGTCAAAATAGGTTTTGAGGTGAGAGATGGAAACATAAGGTTCAGGCATGTGTTTCACCTCCGTTGGCAATATGCCGACGCTCTGCCTCGAGGCGCCAGCAGGCACAGGTGTGCGTATCGCTGAGGGTTTCGGTCTCCGGCATGCGCAGCTTGCAGATGCGCATGGCCTCGCTGCAGCGGTCCACAAACGGACAGCCTGCGGGCGGCTTGAGCAGGTCCGGCGGCGAGCCGGGAATGGGCGTCAAGTCGTGATCCGCTTCCTCCGGGTTGTTGATGCAGCC
>JAFUZM010000147.1 GCA_017476605.1 Clostridia bacterium | reverse complement strand
CAGAAGCCCAGATACCGGAGGGATTGCCCTCGCCACAAGGCGTCTTGTCCTTGCTGGCGCTCTTTGCATAGCCATAGGCAACCATGTTGCTGATGCCGGAGCCCATGCCGGGCAGGAAGTCGATCCAGAGACCGGTAGCACAGGCAAAGAGGACAACCTTGATGTTACTGATGTAGTCCTTGATGGTGATTCCAAAGCCCTTTTCCGCTTTGGAGTTAACCTCAGGCATCTTGGCCTCGCCGCGGGCAGAGTCACGAATGATCTGGCACATGGCGAACATACCGAGCATCTGAGCGACGGTGCTGATACCGCCGGAAAGATAGACGTTCTTAAAGGTGAAACGCTGGGAGCCGTTGATGGGGTCCATGCCGATGCAGCCCAGCATGAGGCCGAGACCTGCAGACATGAGGCCCTTCCAGATGTTGCCCTTGGAAAGAGAGGCAACCAGCGTGATGGCGCAGAAGCAAAGGGAGAAGTATTCCCATGGCCCCAGTGTCAGGGCAAAGTCTGCGATGATCGGGGAAAGAAGGGTTGCAATGATGACCGAGAAAAAGGTGGCGAGGAAGGAGGCGGTAATGCCGATGGCCAGCGCTTTGTTCGACTCACCCTTAAGGGTCATGGGATAACCGTCAAAGCAGGTCGCAATGGCGGAGGAGGAGCCTGGTATGCCGATGAGAACGGCAGAAATGAAGGCACCGGAGACACCGCCGATCCAGATGGCCAGAAGCAGGATGAAAGAGGTTTCCGAGGAAAGACCGAAGGTGACCGGCAGAAGAAGGGCAATACCCAAAGTAGCCGAAAGGCCGGGAATTGCACCAAAGACGATGCCCAGGCTGACCATGGCAAAGATCAGCAGAAGGTTAATCGGCTTAAGACAGATGAGTAAAGCGGCAAGATATGCTTCCATATGTTTCTCCTTTCTTTACTCAAAGAGGACGCCGGTCGGAAGACTGACCTGGAATCCGAAAACAAACATTGCATATAAGCCGGCCGTAACCAGAATTGCAATGATGGCGGCAGTAAGAGGCTTGACCTCTGTTTCGCCTTTGAGATCATAGATAAAGGCAAAGCAGGCAAAGGGCGTTGTGAGCAGGAAGCCAAAGAAATTGAGGGCAATGCCGTAAATGACCAGTAAGAGGTAGGATTTGGCAACCTTGAGCTTTCCGCCTTTCGGGAAATAAGGCTTATCCGGCTTCGGATCCTTCTTCCAGTCGCTCAGTCCCTTGATGAGGAGCATCACGGAACTGAGAAAAACGATGGCGAACGCCGTATAGGGCAAAAGACGCGGACCGGGTTCAAGCAGGTTCGCCGGCTGTTTTGTCTGATACTGAATGAGGATGAGCCAAATCAGGGAGCCGACGATTCCAACGATACCGGTGATGGAATCCCGTTTTAATTTCATGTCGAAACTCCTTTCGATTCAAGAATACCCCAGGGATTGCCCTGGGGTATTGAATTGATGATGGATTACTCGCCGAGAGCGTACAGGCCGATGGCCTTGCCGACGGTGACCAGCTGATTGTACTCAGCTTCACGGATCTTCTGGGATTCCTCAAGATTGTGCCATCCGGGGATGTTGCCGATCTTTGCGATGTCATCTTTGGTGGCTTCGTAGATCTTTTCCATGGCGGCGTTCATCTTGGCAACCTGGTCAGCATCCATGCCTGCAGGTCCGAGGAGGTAATGATAGACGTTGAAGTAGCAGTCAGCATAGCCCTGCTCCTGGAGGGTCTTGAAGTTGTCCGGAAGAACCTCAGGATAGCCGTCGATGGTGGTACCGTCGGAGGCAACCGTGCCGATGACCTTGAGCTTGCCGGCCTTCTCATACTCGAGGCCGTTGCCAACGCCGACAACACCGATGTCAATGAATCCGCCAGCCAGGTTGGTGAGACGGTCACTTTCGGAAGCGCACTCAACGGCGTTCATCTCGAGGCCAAGAGCGGAGGAGAGCTGACCAAAGAGGAAGGTGTTGGCGCCAGAGGCGGGCATGCCAACGTTGACCTTGCCCGGGTTGGCCTTTACATACTCAACGAAGCCTGTGAAGTCGTCATAGGGAGCGTTCGCAGGAACTGCGAGAGCGGAGTAGCCGTTGTCCTGCATGCAGGACAACGAGGGTGAAGTCGTTCATCGGATCAATGTCAGCATTGCCGGTGATGTACTGGATGTTGAGAGCGCCGGTAGCCAGGGTCAGCGTGGTGCCGTCGGGCTTGGCATTGGCGGTCATCTGATGGCCGATGGTGTTGGAATCATAGTTGGTGACGGTGGTCTTGAGGCCATAAACCTCAGTCAGCGCCTGAGCATAATAACGGATGGCAAGGTCAGAGCCGCCGCCGGGCTTGCCGGGGACGATCAGGTTGAGGGTCTTGCCGGTGACGAAGCCGATGTCATCCTCAGCAGATGCGATCACTGCCAGTGAGAGAATCATGGCCAGGCTCAGGAAAAGAGCGATCAATTTCTTGGACATAGGATACCTCCTGTAATTTGTCGGTGAGGCTATTTGCCTCACAGTTATTGAAACTGTCTAAATTATAAACGAAAGAGTTCAGAAAACACAACTTCTAAATGCTTATGTTTTTCATAACAGTTTGGTTATAGTACGGAAACCGAATTACAGAGGCATAAACAGATCCCTCAGTGTAATCACATTGTCAAAGGTCCAGGCATATTGATTCGCTTTGACGCCGAAAGTTGAGATCAGGGTGTTTTGAATCGTGCATTTGGGACCTATGAGCTTTGATAAAGCCGAGACCCGATTTCGCAAAACCAGATCGTATTGTTTATCTACAGTGAATTCATTTCCATAAAACTTGATTTCGCACATATTGACAACATTATCTTTGCGCTCAATGATCAGGTCGATCTGTGTTCCCTCGTCTTCTCCGTCGTGCTTGTTCCACGCAGACTCTTTGGTACTGACGCCCAGAATGCCAAGTGTCCTCTTTATCTGCCGAATATGATTGAAACATAAGTTCTCAAAGGAATATCCGCGCCATGAGAGGATGGCCGGCGAAGATGAATTTTGCTGCCAGAACTGCTCACTCAGACTGCCTTTATCTTTGACAAACCTCAGATAGAACAGACAAAACGGATCTGTCAACTTATAGTACTCCTCGCTTTTGCCAAAGGGAACATACTTTATGATGAAGTCACTTGCAATGAGTGCACTCAGCTTCTCGGATAATGGTCCGCCATCCTTTGCACTTGTGTTTCTGATGATCTCCTTTCTTGAATATCCGGCGCTTCGTCTGCTTAAAAATTCCACAATCTTTTTCATGATTGCAGGTTCGGAAAAAACAGAGGAAAACAGTCTGTCGTATTCACTTGCCAAATGTGCATTGCGGTTAAAGAAGAGATCATCCACAATCTGTGGAAGACTTTTTCCACGACTAAAGTATCCCAGATAATATGGAACGCCTCCGACAATCATATAGCTTTGTGCCACATCATATTGGGACATTTCGATTCCACAATCTTTCAAAAATGCATCACATTCATTCAGCGAAAAAGGTTCCAGCTTCATCTGATACGTCACACGGTTGTATAACCCACCATGATTGTTTATGAGTTTATCTTGAATCCAGGAGGTTGCACTGCCACATACAATGACCATAATGTTATGACGATGGCAGGCCCAACCGTTCCAAAAGGACTCAAAGCCAGTCATAAAACCGGACTTTTTTGTATCCATCCAGGGAAGCTCGTCCAGGAAGACCAGTTGTCTGCTTCCATCATCTCGATCTCGAAGAAATACCTCCAGCATGTAGAATGCTTCAAGCCAATCTTTCGGACAATGCGTGCGCTGCATTCCATGGTAAAGCAAAGAGTAATAGAAAGCCTGGAGCTGCTGTTTTAAAGGACGGACACCGGCATGTTCCGCCATTTCAACAGGGGATAATCCTGAATGATGAAAGGTGATTCTGCCTTTGAATACTTCATCGACAAGAAAGGTTTTTCCAACACGGTGTCTTCCATAAACCGCGACCAGCTCCGCCTTATCTTTCTCGTAAAGCCGTTTGAGTTGCTCAATTTCCTTTTCTCTTCCGATCATGAATTTATCCTCCCAAATAATCTCCGGAGAAGCAGCTTGAAGTGAAATGATTATAAACTGTGCAATAATCATCTGTAAACGGTGGAAATATTGATGCCCAGATGAAAATTGTGCAGATTTATTGCAATTTTCATCTGGACGGGACTTTTGACGTGATTTTTTGAATGCAGATAAACGGATGAAAGCGTCTGTCTGTTCACGCACCGAAAGGCCTGTAAAGACGATGATCGCTCTTCTTCCACGTGATAACAAGAAGGCGTTCATTATTCATTGAACGCCTTCTTGATAATTGATATGTCGGTGTTGGCGAAGCTTTCGCAAACATGTCAACACCATTTTTCAATCTTACAGGTATACTTTCTCTGAGCTACGGCCAACTCCTTGTTGTAACTGATCCCCACCAGCAGAATATCGCCTCCGTAGTTCTTTAAGACTTCAGGATATTTTCTCTTCTTGATCTGTTCAAT
>JAFUZM010000146.1 GCA_017476605.1 Clostridia bacterium | reverse complement strand
GTCGGATGTACTCAAGAATCCGTCGCATGGAACCTTTCTTGGTAGTTTGCACAGTCTCATTTAATATGCAAAATCTGTTAATCAATATAAACTGTATGACTCAATTCGTCTCATTCAATTTGCGGCAAAAGGTCAAAAATATTCTCAAATAATGTTCGGGTTGACAGTGGAGAAAAGTCGAAAACGGTAAAATCTCAACCCAAAAAACGATTGCCGCTGGCAGGATCGGTGTGATCCCGCCAGCGGCTGCTTTTTTACAGGGCGTTGATGACTTCTTCTATGACAATTTCTTCAGCTCGTGCCCGGATACTGTTCATCCTACCAACCCATTCCATGGGCTGCTCAGCCTTGAGGCTTTCTGTGATGCCTCCCTGCCCCTTCATCTGCTTTATCAGCAGTTCCATCATGGCCTCGGCTCTCTCATTCACATCCGCCATGTGTCTGTATAGGCTGCCGTTTAGGATCAGCCTTTCATACAGGCTGGGCTGTACTTCCTCCAGGAATGCCTTTTGCATTCTGCCCCATTTCCCGATGAGGCGTCGATCCGTTTCCTCAATCATCAGGTTCGGATAGTACATTCCGTCTTTGCCCAGGGTATAGGTTCCGCCAAGCTCTTCAAACAGGGATTTCATTGTGTTTTCCTCCATAGTTCAGTATTGATCAATCCAGCACGCAGATGCCTTTTTCTGAATTTCTGCCTAATACTGTTTTATGGAAAATCCCCGTTTCCCCTCTTTTTTATTGTCCCGATTTCGGTCGTTTTCCGCTCACCTGCATCATATGTGTCAGGCGCTTTTCGCCCCATAGCAAGACACCGGTTGAGTCCGCCAGCTCTCTTGCAGAGGCAGTAAATCTGCCAGGGCACAGCACGACAGCAATATCGCAGTCATAATAGCACATTCCGGCATAAGCTTCCTGCACGGCAGCGTTTCCAACCGCTCCCTGATAGTTCTTACACTGAATGGCATACCGATGACCACCGCGCTCACAAAGAATATCCACGCCCTGATCTCCGCTCTGGATCGTTTTCTGCACATGCTTAAACCCATTGTCCTCAAGAATCTCTGCAATGTATCGCTCGAATTCTTCTCCGGTAAGCCGCAGGCATCGTGAGGCGCGGTTATACTTTCCTGTCATTCCGCGATAAAGCGCGACAAATGGCAGAGACAAAAGGTGCAATAGGCTTCGAATCAGGAGAAAAAGACCTTTTGCAAGGAGCACAATCAGGCGGCCAAGAAGACGCATGAGCGCCACGAAGGCATCTCCAATTGCTTTAAGAAGGGCATCAAACAGAGAGAGAATCGCTCCAAAAAATCGCCCAATCAGGCTCTGTCTCGGCTGTTTGCGCTTAGGCAAACGAAGCGCCCCTTTCAAGCATCACCACTGCATGTGTCGAAATACCGAGACCCTCACCTTCAAATCCCAGATGCTCTGTCGTTGTCGCCTTTACACTGATCCGTTCCACATCAACACCGATATGGCGTGCAAGAGATCTGCGCATATCCTCAATATATGGCCGCAGCTTCGGTCTCTGGCAGATGATGGTCAGATCCGCATTGGAAACTGTCCATCCCTTTTCTGAGATGAGACGGGTCACCTCTTCAAGGAGCATCATGGAGTCTGCTCCGCGATACCGTTCATCCGTATCCGGGAAATGATACCCGATGTCCCCCATGGCTGCCGCGCCAAGCATTGCATCCATCAGGGCATGCGCTGCGACATCCGCATCGCTGTGTCCCAGCAGCCCTTTTTCATAATCGATTTTAACTCCACACAGGATCAAGTCCCGCTCCGTTACCAGCTTATGCACGTCATAGCCATGTCCGATCCGCATTTCCATTTTCTTTTCCGCTTCTCCGCGCTTCCTTAAAATCTGCTCCGCAACAATCATGTCCTCGGGGGTTGTTATTTTGAGATTCTCCGGCGAGCCTTCACTCAGGTAGACGACTTTTCCGGCTTTTTCCATCAGCATGGCATCATCCGTGATGCCATCGGCATTCTTGAATGTTCGGTGTGCCTCCAGAATTTCACTGAGGCGAAAGATCTGTGGCGTCTGAATCACCCTGAGATCGGAACGGTTCAGTGTCTCCACGACGCGATTCTCCGCATCCACGCGTTTAATCGTATCCTTTGACTCAACTGCCACCGTTGCATTTCCTTTTTCGCGCGCCATCCTCATCGCTGCTTTAAGAATAGGAAGGGTAATCAGTGGCCTTGCCGCATCCTGAATGGCCACAAAGTCTGTCGTCCTTGCTACTGCGCCGATTCCATTTGACACACTCTCCTGCCGAGTCGCTCCGCCCAGTACAATGGTAACATCGTCAAGACCATATCGACTGAGCACCTCGTGCATCTGCTCCAGATCATTTTCCCCGGTAACGACAATGATTCCATCCTCAAAACAGCCACTGTCTTTGAATGTTCTCACGGTTCTGACAATAATCGGGGTGCCCAGCAGTGGCAAGAAGATTTTATTTTTCTCACTGTGCATCCGCGTCCCTCGACCGGCTGCAACAATCACCGCCGCACTCATAGATTCAGTTCCCCGCCATCCAGCACTTCATACATCAGGCTGGCTTCGTTTTTTCTTACCACCTCAGCCACAGTAACGACCTTATATCTGGCCAGCTTGTCGCCAAAGCGAATTTCAAGAATATCCCCTTCCTTAACCTCTGAGGATGGCTTGGCAACCTTTCCGTTAATGGTTACCCTTCCGCCTTCTCCCGCTTCTTTTGCAACGGTCCTCCGTTTAATAATTCTCGAAACCTTTAAATATTTATCTAGTCTCATCGTTTCGTCCTCCAACTGATGTTAATCCCGGGATCATACAGACAAAAGGATACACGTAGCGTCCTGTCATGACCGGTCCAAGAAGATATGTCCCCAAGAGCAGCAGGGGAATCAGCGTGACCAGTGCTGCATCCCGATTTCCCCAATACATCATCCTCATACAAAGAAAGATGGTCGCCCAGACAATGACACCCATGTTAAAGAAAATGCCAATCCAGGGCCACTGCATTGCTCCCTGCGCTCCAAACCGCCATTCGATGGCCGTCCTCAGCCGTGGGAAAAAGCTGGCATTCCGGATTTTCTCTCCCGTCCACCAGTCATCATAATAGTCCTCGGTATTCTCTGTCTGGATGTATCGCCCGGAAACACGGTATTTGAAATATGGAAACAGGAACCCATGCATCAGCTCCGCTGCTGCATCAAACGATTCCTTCGGACACTTTCTTAAGACCGAGAGATAAAGCTGCAGGTATTCTCCCGGATTGGATCGGATCTGCGAGCTGTCCACCTCAAATTTAACCGGATCCGATACGGTCGGATCATAATATGTCCAGGCCTCACCTGGCATAATCCCGTCAATTTTTTGGAGTTCTTCATCCGTAAGCTTTTCCTTTGCGTATAGCCTCGCTCTTGCAACCTGCTGGATCGGCAGTGAAAGCATTTCAACAACATCCCCGTCCTGCGCTTTGAGTCCCAATTTAAGCGATATTCCGAAAACGGTGCCAAGGCAAAGGATACCAAGAAATGCAAGTACTCTCCGCTTGTTTCTGCTGACTGCAAGTGCAAATACTGCCCACGCGCCAAGTGCATATATTGCATTGTTTCTCAGCAGGACAGACCCAATGGTCGTCAGGACGAGCATACCCTTATTAAAAGAGGATAATGACTTTTGACTTTCCTCAATCAGAAGGCAGATCATCCACGCAAAGCACGCTGCAAACAGTGTATCCTTTGTTGCATTGACCGCCATGATCATGTGCAGTGGATAAAGCGCATAGAAGACCAGCGGCCAAAGCATCCCCTTGTGCTTTGCCATTCGAGCCACTGACCGGATGCATCCGGTAAAGCAGATCGCCACGAGTGCCATCTGAATCACCGTATACAGTGCTGCGCCTGCAGTCACATTCCCCACTGCCTTGCCACCGCTGATCATCGTCCCAATCAGGACCGTATGCAAAAGCGGATGATGCGTGGAAAAGGTTCCAGTGAAAAACTGCTTTAACTGAAAGGGAACATCATAGGCAAAAATGCCCGGGAAAAAGACAAACAATGCCGGCAGATAACAGCAAAAAAGAATGCCCCAAATCATCTGTGGGCGTAGAGCTCGAACCTTTTCCTGCCCCTTTCCATGATACTCCCATTCAAACAGCTTCCGCAAAAGCAACGAAAAGGGAAGAATCAGGATGCACCCAAGGATGACTGCTGCAAGGAGCGACATCTGCTCCATCTCTACATAAAGCCCGATGCCCAGCAAAAAAGCAAACAGTCCTCCGCCCAAGATCGTCACAAGTGGGCGCCTGCCAAACAGTCTTTGCATTGTATCCCTCATAAGATAATAACGCTGCGCTTAAGGAGCAGCGTTATCAGGTTCTCCGAGTTTTTCCATTACGGTCTTATAAATAAAAGACGCATGTTTCGGCCATCTTTCGCAGAATTCAATGGCCTGCTGTTTATCCGCTGCTGTCACGGACAGATCAAAAATCGGCTGCTCACCTTCAATCAGCTTCATTGTTACCACATACCGACCATCTTTTTTAATCCAGCTTGCAGGTATCTGCAGTTCTTCCCGTATAATCGCCTTCCATTCCTTGGAAACATGGTCGATTCTCATCTTTTTAGATGGCCAGATCTCATCCTGAAACATCTCAAGGCTGCTTTTCCCATCCTCAGTCATCCAGAGCAGTTTTTCCCCAGCATTGAGGCGTTCTTCAATAAATCTTGATTCTTTCAGCTCACCCAGCACGATAAAAAATTGAAACGGATCTATCAGGGATAATGCATCATTAATCCTCAGCAGCTGCGCCTCGGTGCAAGCGCCAACCTGGTCCAGCACATACAATAAGGTCAGCTTGTCCCTGAGAGCTCCTTGCTTTTCATCATACATTTCCCAGTCCTCCAGTTTAATCCTCGCGTATGATGTACGGACCTATGTCCTCCAGCAAGTCATCACAATTATCATTATAAACAGTCATTGTAATCGGTTTTGAAAGATCAATGGAAAAGATACCAAGCAAGGACTTTGCATCCACCACATATCTTCCGGATTTTAAATCAATATCATATGGATAACGATTGACAATCGCGACAAATTTCTTAACGTCATCCATCATCATCGTCAACCGAATTTTAATTGTTTTCATGCCTGACCTCACTTTTCCCGACAAATAGCCATTCAATCCGGCTATGCCAAGCTCTTTATTCGCGTGCTGACGTCTGCACATACACCCGCCAGCCGTCACATTATATAGAAATGGCTCGGGTTTATCAAGGCCCTTCGTGTGACAATCCGTCACGCTTCGTCCCATAAATTCAGCTATTTCGTTATTTTTGCGAAATATTTAGTTTTTTACAAAAAAGGGCTTGCTTTTTTTCTGATAATGCAGTATACTATCTGCTGTTCGGGGTCATAGCTCAGCTGGCTAGAGCGCCACGTTGACATCGTGGAGGTCGTAGGTTCGAGCCCTATTGACCCCACCATTCGAAACACACTCGAACCTGACGTTCAAATTTACAAAGAACTTCTTCTCAGTCATCGTAAAGAGATTGTCGGGTGAGAACCATGTCTAGTGCCGGATTCGCCAAATTTCTTGGCGATTTCGGCCTTTTCTTTATTTACCCTTATAAAGTATCAAGTCGAAAAACACCCATGCTTAAGGTACTAAAAAGTGCAAATTTTAAAGCCGTTGTTTCAACGGCCCTAAGGCATTACCAAAGTAGTAAGTTATTTGTCTTTTTCTTCTTCAAGAAAATTGATGATTTTGGATAAGGGCTGTCGCCACTTTTCCAAAAGTAAAGGCAGTCCCTTTTTACAAGGACTGCCTCATATCGCAGAATAGGCAGGGTGACGATTCCTGCATCTCCTAACAATGGGCGACGGCTGCCTGTTCCGTCCTCAGATTCCGCGAATCAGTTTCGCTTGTATATCATTATACTGATTTTCGACCGCCTGTCAATACCTTTTTAACCTGCCTGATTTTAGGTAGTTGTTTAACTTTGTAGAGTTGATCACATATAAGGATCTAACAAAATACTTTCCATTTGTGCTTATCCTTACTGCGACTTTAACGCTATCAGCATAAAGCTTAATATATTCCAAAGAGTCATCCCGCGGATTAATTCCGACGTAATCAGGGCTTTCAATTATTTCGCTAATCTTTTCCCCATATGTAGCATAATCATTAGGATGCTCGTTTTTCATATGATCAATATTTGTTTGCCCAACAAATATTGCGGTTCCTACTTGTCTCGCTTCTACCCCCAATAGTTGCACTACCTTTTCACTTATTTGTCCGATCCTTCTCATAAGCCCCTCAACACATTACTTTATATGATTGTAACTGGCCAGTCACGGTTGATATACTTATCTCCTTAATCCCGAATTATAGTAGCATGAATTACAGAGCCTTGCCCCAGTCGTAAATTCCAAGCTTATTCAAGAACAGCTTATCCCTGGCGGTAGTGCTATTCGTCATCTTGCTTGATTTGCCATCGACACGGATATTCTCAATTTCAGTGGTGTCAAATGCATCAAGAATGTTAGCAATCGAGTTTTTCCTCAACCAGCGCTTGAGGTCGAGTTGTAACTTCATGCTCTTCTGATTGTCATGTTCTTTATCCCCGTTTGGCAATCCCAATTCGCGTTTCATGCTATTAATTTGGCTAATCATACTTTCACGTATACTGTTCGCAAGGAACTCGACGAGAAGCTCACCATCAAGGAACTCGTCGGAGCCGGTCTTTGAAGTGTCTCCTCCCGTATGAGATTTATGGCCTTTGATATCCTCTTCAATCTTTTCACGGAGACGAAACTTCATAAGTGCTTTATTGATGTCCTTTTCATGATCGGCAACAACAACGAGAAATCCATGATCACGGAAATGCTCTTCAATCGCAGTTCGAACCGGAACAAGATCAACCATGCCGTCCTTCACGACTTCCTTCATGTACTTATCGCGAAAAGCCATGCTGTCCTTGTCAAGCACACAACCATTCAGGCTGTCCTGTCGCACTTGCGAATACTGCGTCCGAAACGCCATGTCATCCTTACCCTTCTTCCAGGAACTATAATAGATGAAGACATGAAGATTGCCCCGCACAACATCTTTTTCTCCAGCTTCTATATCCTTCTTTGTGCTTTTATATGTCCTGACATAAGGGAAATCTCTCTTTACAGTACAGGCTATTCCCGAAAATTCTGGATCGCAATCAATCATCACTGCGGGATGAAAGCCGCCTGCCAATTCATTTCTGTGCTCTTCAATCAGGGGTTTAACCCATTTACAGCTCGGTAGAACCCGACTGATGAAATGAAATCCCTGATGAATCAATTGTCCAATGGTATTATCATCCGTATATCCATTATCCTGAACAACTTCCGGTTTATTCAGGTTCAATGCTTTCATAGCTGAAATGGCATATGGGACAGTTGTGCAATCAGCAATGTTTCCGGGAATCTTCACGTAGGAAATCAATTGCCTTGCTGTGATCGAATAGAAGTAGAAAACCTTATAGAGCTGCTTGGGTAGTGTATCCTTGTCAATTCCTGTCCGTGCATCATGCACATCCGAAACACCGCATGCATATGTCGTGGAATCCCAGGCAATTAATTCGCCCTTGCCGAAATTCTCAGCTCTCTTGTTAAATATAGAACATTTGACCCCTTCATTTTCTCCCAGATAACGGAACAAATCCTGATACATATCCTGACTAATTGCTCCGTGTTGATATGGTAGCAAACTCAGGTAATTAGAGGTCCAGTGAGCTGCACGTGTCCATGTTTGGCCGTTGGTTGCAAAGGCATACCATGCCAATGTCAATACCTTCTGTGCTCTGCCTCTATCCTTGGGAAAAGCCCCCATTACTTCCTGTGTCACCCCCGACGCGACTGAGAAATGCTCGATGATCGAGATCATTGCATTGGCTTTTGTAACTACGGTTACGGGTGTTTGGGCAGGATCGTGAGAAGATTGCTTGCTTTTTGGCCGTGTGGGGAGTATTTTGCCTGTCTTAGGGTCTTTTATTCCTTGTATCTCCATCTTAGACCGGGTGTTGCGAATTTCAGGATCATACCATGAGCGCCGGATGTAGACATAGATATCTCCATTTTTTTGAACCCGCTCTACAACACTCTCTGAGATTTTGCCAGTCAATTTTCGAGGCATTATCCAAACCTCCAGTTCATGATATCATGCTACTTCCTTGTTTTCGTGCATAGCGCTAACCGTTTTGTCTTCTTTCACCATTAAAAAGTGTCGCCAAAAAGCGACACTTTTTTTATTTCCCCATCGGCCCAATCATCTTCTCCGGCTGCACGTACCTGTCAAACTCCTCGCCTGTCAGCAGATGGAGCTCCACAGCAGCCTCCTTGAGCGTCATGCCCTCTTTATAGGCTGTCTTAGCAATCCTTGCTGCATTCTCATAGCCAATCACCGGATTGAGAGCTGTAACAAGCATCAGGGACTGATCAAGATATTCCCTTATTTTCTGTTCATTCGGGCGAATACCAACGGCGCAGTTCACCCGGAAAGACTCAATCGCATCCCCCAGCAGGCGGGCAGACTGCAGGAAGTTGTAGATACAGACCGGCATAAAGACATTGAGCTCATAGTTTCCCTGGGAGGCGGCCATGCCAACGGCAACATCGTTGCTCATTACCTGAACCGCAACCATCGTGACGGCCTCACACTGAGTCGGATTCACCTTGCCCGGCATGATGGAGGAGCCTGGCTCGTTTTCAGGGATGATCAGCTCCCCTATGCCGCAGCGCGGTCCGCTGGAAAGCAGGCGTACATCATTGGCAATTTTCATCATATCGGCAGCAAGCGCTTTGAGGGCTCCATGAGCAAAGACAATCTGGTCCTTGCTGGTCAGCGCATGGAACTTGTTTTCTGCACTAAAGAACTGTGTTCCGGTCAGGGCTGAGATTTTCTCTGCTGTCTTTGTTCCGAATTCAGGAAGGGCATTGAGCCCAGTCCCAACAGCCGTTCCCCCTATCGCCAGTTCACGCAGGCCATCCAGACTGGTTTTCAGCATCGCTGCATCATGCAGAAGCATGGAGTGCCATCCGCTGATTTCCTGTCCAAGGGTCAGAGGTGTTGCATCCTGCAGATGCGTCCTGCCTACCTTGACGATGGCTCCATAGCGCTCCATAAGGTCTGCAAAAACATCGGCGAGACGGGAAATCGCAGGAAGCACGCGAAACTGGATGGACAGAAGCGCAGCGATATTCATGGCTGTCGGAAAGGTGTCATTTGAGCTTTGAGAACGGTTCACATCATCATTGGGATGGAGAAGCACCTGACCGGCAAGTTCGTTGCCCCGATTGGCAATAACCTCATTGATGTTCATGTTGCTCTGGGTTCCGCTTCCCGTCTGCCAGACAACCAGTGGAAAGTGCTCGTCAAGTTCGCCGCTTAGGATTTCATCACATACCCTGGAAATCAGAGCTGCGCGCTTCTCATCGAGATTGCCAAGCTCAAGATTCGCCTGGGCAGCGCATTTTTTGAGAATGGCAAAGGCCTGAATGACCTCCTTTGGCATCCGCTCCTCTCCGATCCTGAAGTGCTCAAAGCTGCGCTGTGTCTGTGCACCCCAGTACTTGTCCCCAGGGACGCGTACCTCGCCCATGGTATCATGCTCAATGCGTTCCTTCATAGCTCCTCCGTTCTCTGCGATATGCACATCGGTCTCCGCTTACCACTTTACCTGCCAGCGTTCACTGTACTGGCCGCTTGGAATAGCCGTCTTGGCCTCCTTGATGCCTCTGGAGCTCTGAACCTTCTCATCCAGGAGAGCATCAAACTGGTCAAGATCTGTGGCAAGTGAGATTTCCCGGTTCCCTTCCCACTGAGAAAGATAGGCCGCATTTGAGAGCATCAGCTCATTGCAGCCATCCTCACCCGGAGAGATGAGTTTGCTTCCATGCAAAATTGCATCGGTAAAGTTTCTGAGAATGCCCGTGTGTCCGTCTCCGCCCGTTTCCGGTTTAAACGTCTCGATTTCATACGGAATATTGGCAAAGTTGCGATCCGAGTGCTCCCGAATGTTTCTCTCATTTTCACTGAGACGCCAGTGGGTAAGGGTGCCGTTTTCAATGACAAGCTTTCCGCATTCCCCTGAGATTTCAAGACGATTCGTCCCGGGATATTCACCCGTTGTTGTAATGAAAAGGCCCGTTGCTCCATTTTCATACCGCGTCATGATGGTTGCCTCGTCCTCCACCTCAATATGATGGTACTTGGCAATCTCACAGAATCCCCGAACCGATGTGGGCATGCCGACAATCCACTGCCACAGGTCAAGATTGTGCGGGGCCTGATTCAGAAGTACACCGCCGCCTTCCCCGGCCCAGGTGGCGCGCCAGGTGCCTGAATCATAGTAATGCTGTGTCCGATACCAGTTCGTGATGATCCAGATGCTGCGTTTCAGTGCGCCCAGCTGTCCGGACCTCACGATTTCCCGGGCCTTTCTGAAGATGGGATCCGTCCGCTGATTCAGCATAATCGCAAAGACACGATCACTCCGCTTTGCAACCTCGCAAAGTGCTCTTGCCTTGCTGATTCGTATATCAATCGGTTTCTCGACCAGCACATGCTTTCCATGCTCAAGCGCCTGCATTGCCAGCTCTGCATGAAAAGGATGCGGCGTTGCAATGATGACTGCATCTACCTCCGGATCACAAAACACCTCCCGGGCATCCTGACAGAGCCGTCTGCCAGGGAACCGCGCCCCTGCCGCTTCAAGACGTTCTTCATCGCAGTCGCAGAGGACTATCAGCTCCATTCCGGGCACCTCGCCCAAGGAAATGGCGTTACTATGCGCTGTCCCGATGTTTCCGATCCCAATGACCGCTGCGCGAATCTTATCCATTCTTTTCCTCTTTCCGGATCAATTGAATCCGCATGCTTTAAGATACAGGTAGGAGCGTCTCAGACAGTCAATGGGGTCCTCCCCATGGCAGTCATCCTGCTCCACCAGCATATACTGTGTTCCGCTGGTCTCCGCTTTTTCAAATACACGATCAAAATTGATATTGCCCTCACCAACCACCGCCATCTGGCGGCCGTAGGCAAAATCCTTGAGATGAATGCAGGGCACACGTCCGCTGAGCTTTTCAATCCACTGTGCTGGATCTCCACCACCCGCCTGAATCCAGAAGGTATCAAGAGTAAAGCCCATCTCCTCCGCCGGCAGCGTCTCTGCCAACATATCAAGGATCAGGCGCCCGTTTTGCAGCCTCTTGAATTCCTGATCATGGTTATGATACATGAAGTACAGTCCATGATCATGCAGCTTTTTGGCAATCGGCGGAAAGATCTCCATAAACTGCTCATAGCTCATGTCTTTCTCGGGATCAAAGGCCCACCAGCCAAGTCCGACATATCTGCAGTCAAAGGTTTTATGATCCTCTATCACGGCATCCAGATCCTCCCGAAGCCGCGGAACCGGCGTATGCGTCAGCACACACTTAAGATCATTCTTCCTCAGCTGTTCCTTAAGCCAGGTGCCCTCAAAGGCACAGGTGCCTGACACCTGAACCGTCTTATATCCGATATCCGCAATTCTTGAGAGCGTTTCAGCAAACCCGGAAAGGTCCTGACAGGTCTCTCTTGTCGTATACATCTGTGCGCCGATCTGCATTTCTTTTCTCCTGTTTTTCCCGGCAACCGCCGGGTATTTCTGGTAAAGAGGGGGACCCTCAGAGCGCGCTGAAATCCGCAGTCGCTCTGAGCTCCGGATAGGGAATCAGCGGAGCAACTGCCCCATGATTTCCCACCACCTTTTCCATCCAGACCATGTCATACCATGTATCAAATTTGTAAGCGCAGTCATGAAACCGCCCGCAGAGGGTAAATCCAAGATGTCTGTGAAAGTCGGCGCTGTTGCATGTCAGATACTGATCCTCTACTTTAGGGTAGGCAATGCAGGCATACAGATTGCACATGCCCATCCGCACAAGTTCATGCTCCAGCGCATGATACAACCGCTTTCCAAGTCCTCCATGCCGGGCATTCGGTGCCAAATAGATGGTCAGCTCGCAGGCCCAGTCATACGCCGCACGCATTTTAAAGTATCCGGCATAGGCGTATCCCAGAATCTTTCCCTCTTCTTCAATAACAAGATACGGATACCGTATCATCGTGCTGCTCATCCGCTCCCGGAACTCCTCAAGTGAGGGAACCTCATATTCGTACGTAATGGCAGTATTAAGAATATAATGCGAATAGATGTCAAGAATCGCTGCTGCATCCTCAAGGGCAGCCTGCCGAATGCTTGCCATGTTGTTTCCTTTCTCAGGCAATTTCCGTAGATGACCTGCGCTATATCCGTATTTACTGTTTCGTTTTCTGTCCCGGACGAATTCCCAGAACCGTTGCCATCATGCAGAGAGAGAGCACAATCATCACGCCATAGATCAGCAGATTGGACACCTGTGTCTTCTCCAGTGCCCACTCAAGGCCTGCAACGCCGAGCGACAGGAGGATGATGATTCCACCTCCAATGGCTGCCTGCTTCACATTGCCGCCCCGCCCTCTTTGAATCAGAGCAAGGATGAGCAGGCAGACAGCAGAGAGCAACTGGGAAACCCGTACAAAGCCGATCTTAAGCACGCTGTCCATTCTGAGGCTTTCAAAGATGATCTGGCATCCTGCATATACCGTAAGAGCGATCAGGAATCGGCCAGAACGGGGGCGCAGCAGGCAAATAAATAAAATAAGAGCACAGATGCCTTCCAGCAAATAGATGGACCACTGATACTCGCCAAATGGATTTGGGGTTGCCAGGGGAAAGAAGTCGAGGCCTGGTTCCACCCAGTTTCCAAGACCCTCGCCCACCGTACCCTCTGCAAAGCGGCAGATGGCGATGGCAAGCAGCCCCGGACAGGTCAGATCATCCAGCGTCTTTTTGAATGTCCCAGTATTTCTGGATACGAGACAGGCAGCCAGCAGGACACCCAGAAGTGCGCCGTATAAAAGAAAACCGCCGGCACGTACATTGAATGCATGGATGAGCCCGAAATCAAGAAAAAAGGGCAGACGAAAAATCACATATAACAGCCTTGCAAAGACAAAGCCGAGAGGAATCGCCGGCAAGGCAAGACGAAGCGCTGCATTTTGCCCATGCTCCCTTGCCATTTCCAAAACCGCCATGAGAACAGCGATTCCGACCAGGAAACCGTATCCCGTGATGATCATATCTCCTGACATACAGCCTCCCACCCACTTTCCATCATCGCCGGGGACGGAACCAATGCCATGAGACAAAGCACCATCACGGCAACGATAAGCCAGCGAATCACATTTTCCCGCTTCATTTTACTTTCCTTTCTCTCCCCATGCTTTCATGCTCCCGGAGAAGCTCCTCCCGAAGTTGTCCCAGTGTCCACATGCCGTTTGTCGGGGTCAGCATGGCCTTGATTGCAATCTGGGTTCCCTGACTTCTCAGCTCATCCAGCAGCTGATCCATCCGGGCTCTGTTCTGTACATTCATGATAAGCATCTCTGGTGTTTCACCCACACCGGCGCCTGGTCCGGTGCTGTCATATTCCCGCACAAACAGCCGGATCAGCAGTTCACCCAGGTCCGCATTGGATAGATGCATGCAGAGAATCCCCAACCGCTCAGTAGTTTCCCGGACCCGTCTTTCCTTTTCAAAGCTCAGGCCGTACACCATGACTTTTTCCATTCGGTTTCCTCCCCTGCGCATAAATTGTTCTTGTTGCTTTCCCGGGTGCTTCTGTCAAGTCCCTGCATACTTGCGCCATCGTTATGCGGATTCACCGCGCAGCAGAACCTGCTGGCGCAGCAGATTCTCGATCCAGTACATGAACCGCATCCCGGTTCGCTTTTCATATTCCCTGAGCCTCAGATACAGGTCCGCTCCGTCCCCGGCGTCATGCCAGATGTCGCAAAAGACCATGTCATAGTGATCTTTGAGCTCCTCCAGAAACGTAAAGGCATCTGCTTCCACGATCTGAATCTTTTCCCTTGCCGGGAACTGAGGCAGGATTTCCTCCCTGAACATGTCGATGAGCGGACGCTCCCGCTCCACAATTGTAAGACGGGATACATCTGCTTTCCGGGATACATGGAACGCGTAATATCCTAGCCCCAGACCGAGTGTCAGCACATTCCCATGTGCCGCCTCAACTGGTCGCTTCATGCTTTCAATCTCAACCGGTGCCAGTGTCATCCATTCCCGGTCATTTTGCAGCACCACCGGATAGGTAAAGGGCTCACGAAACATCCCAATCTGCGGAATCTCCCGGCCATCCTCAAGCACCATAAGATCATCCCGTACAAAGCATTCATACGGTGCAAATGTACGGGTTTCAAATGACCAGTCCCGGTTCCGGCGTGACGGGAATCTCACCGTTTCCCGGTAGGGATCCTGCTGAAACGATCTGGGATCCAGCAGGAAAAACGCCGGCCTTAGATACCGCTCCATAAGTGCTGCATCACCGGACTGCTCAAGATCAAGGTCCAGATAGGCCGCTATGAGAAACAGACAGGCATCTGTCTCAGAAATGCCATACTCCCTCGTAAGCATGGTCACATCCGCGGGATCCAGTTTCGCCTCTCCTTGCAGCCAGGTGCTCAGCCTTACCAGGATCTCCCTGTTTGCATCTCGAATTGTCAGATTCGTCCCTCCCACTTTCTGGCGCCATGCACAAGTGCGTCATAGCGCTACACACCTCAGGGGCTTTCCGGGTACTCAGCTATTTCCCGGCCTCGTCTTCCTCTGTCTCAAGGACCTCCGGCGGATCGCTGTCAAGCACCAGGAATCCCAGCTGATTGAGCAGCTCCTGTGATCCATAGATTTCCCCATCCCAGATATATACCTTGCTGCCATCCGGCAGGAACAGATATCCATTGCGCGAGCCCATGAGGTCAAGTGCCTGTCCCTCGGTTTGCATGCTCATCAGGGTGATTTCAGCGCCATCTGCCCGTGTAAACTCCCAGGCACCTGCTTCCACGTGTTCCTCATAGAGCAGATAACCGAGAACGCCACCAAGGGGATAATATGTCAGGCCATCCAGATGGCCGAGCATCAGGGATGTTTCCCGACCATTGATACGAATCCTCGATACAGAAAGGGCAATCGGGGCATTCTGGACGCGCGGCGTCCTGCTTGGCGCAGGCGTCGGAATGGGGGTCGGAGTCGGTGTGGGCGTCGGTGATGGTGTCGGACTTGCCGTGGGCGTCGGACTCGGCACACTCAGGGCATCTGTCGAGTAGAGCATCGCAAGAGTGACCATTCCGGTTTTTCCATCCACTTTTTCAAGCCCGTTCTTGGCCTGAAAGCGTTCAATGGCCCGGACGGTTTTTCTGCCATATACGCCATCCAGGTCACCGACATCATATCCAAGCTCGGAAAGGCGCACCTGTACCAGGTAGACGTCCTCTCCCTCAGCGCCGCGAATCAGGATACGCTCACCCTTCAGAATGGGATCAAAGACGTCCTGCATCAGAATGCTGTCAAGCTCCGCCTGTGACATTCCGTGTGTTTCCGTGCTTTCCTCTGCCTCATCCGCCGTTGCCAGCACTGGTGCCGGTGTCAGGAGGGATTCCTGAATTTCAGGGGTAAACAGCAGCTTTGGCGCTTCAGAAAGCGCAAAGGCATGAACCATAAGCAAAGCAAGTACAATGAGTCCCGCAATTTTCCGATGTGCCATGTTCCTCTCCCTGTGGTTTTCCGGGGCATACCCCATCTTAGATAAAGAATTTTTCCATCTTGCCCGGGGCATCCATGTGGAACCCATGGATGCCACAGCGCATAGCGCCCTCGACATTTTTGAGTGTATCGTCAATAAACAGCGTCCGCTCCGGATTGAGACCGCTTTGCTCAATCAAAGAGGCGTAAATCTCCGGTTCCGGCTTGATCTGATGCAGATAGCAGGAAATCGTCGCTCCGTCAAAGATATTAAAGTAGGAAGCAAACTTTTCTCTCAGGCGAACATAGGCACCATCATGATAGTTTGAAAGCAGCCAGATCTGCTTACCGGCACGCTTGCAGCGCCTTGCTGCATTCCAGCCCTCTTCCATGGGGGTCTTGAGTTCAATCCATCCGGTCATGGACGTCATATAATCCCGGATATCCCCACCATACTCCTCATGCAGTGCCTTTGCTGCGGTCTCATAATCAATGGTTCCCCGGTCAAACTCTTCCCAGTACTTTCCCTTGTAGACCTCGCGCATCATCCGTGCCTGCTTCTCAGGATCACCTGGAAACAGAATCTCAAGAAATCCATCCGGTGCAAACCGAATCAGTACATTTCCGATATCAAAGACGACCGTGTCCACCTTATGCCACGGCATTGTTTCATACAACAGGTCAAACCGCGTTCCCTCGCTCATCCGAGACTCCTCCATCTATACATTCATTGCGATAAAAACCGGAGGTATTGTATCACAATTACCCCATATATGCAAAAACGGTGCTCCAATACCGCCTGTTATCGAGTCCATATATAAGGATAAAAATGCTTTTATTTGGACTTTTGATGGCAAAATAGCTCTAAAAGTCCAATTTAAAGCAAAAATTTGCTTTTATTTGGACTTTTGTGTATAATAGGCCTCGTAATAATCATGCATGGGAGTTTGTCAGGTGACGCGCACTGAAAAAAGTCACTACACCGAAAGACCAAGCTGCTGGTTAGCGTTAGAGGAGGGTATGTAAATGATCGTGATCGGGCGTAAGGAAGAAAAAGACGAGCTGATCCGGTGCGCTCAGTCCAAGAAGCCTGAGCTTGTTTGTGTTTATGGGCGAAGAAGAGTTGGAAAGACGTTTCTGGTCGAGCAGTGCTTTTCGAGTGCTTTCGCTTTTCGTGCTACGGGGCTCGAAAAGGGAAATATGAGGGCCCAGCTTAAGTCCTTTCATCTGAGATTGACACAGTATGGGGGTGTGTCTAAAACCATTCCAAAAGATTGGTTTGAAGCTTTTTCTCAGCTGGAACAGCTGCTTCGTTCACGCAATGCAACCCGGAGCATCTACGGGAAAAAAATAGTTTTTTTGGATGAGTTCCCCTGGTTTGCAACGCCACGGTCCGATTTTCTGGCAGCATTTGGAGAGTTCTGGAACCGGTTCGGTGCTTCGCAGGCGGACCTGATGCTCATTATCTGCGGATCCGCAACATCATGGATCATCAGTAACATCGTAGAAAGTACCGGTAGCCTTTATGATCGGGTAACAAGTCAGATTATCCTGCATCCTTTCAGTCTGAGAGAAACGGAGCTGTTTTTTGAGTCACGAGGTTTTGACTGGAACCGTCAGCTTATCGCAGAATGTCAGATGATTTTTGGCGGACTTCCGTATTTTCTCGATTTGCTGAATGCGAATGAGAGTCTTCGGTGGAATGTGGATCATCTTTGCTTTCAGGATGGTGCGCTTCTTCAAAGTGAGACAAAGAGGCTTTTGGAAACCACCCTCAAGAGCTCTCCGGTATATGGCCAAATCCTTGAGCTTCTCTCCAAACATACCTATGGATTAGAAAAGGAGCTTTGTCTTGACAAACTTCACATTCCTCGGGCAACATTTTTCAGATCAGTTGATGATTTAAAAAAGTGCGGATACGTGTCAGAATACAAATCAGAAAATTACGGAAAACCGCTCCGGCTTCAGTTGATTGACCCTTTCCTGCTCTTCCATTATCGGTTTCTTTCTGATATCTCAGCCCAACCAGATGTACGATTCTCAGATTTTCAGGAAGAAGATGGCCGATATGCTAACTGGCGAGGGCATGCTTTCGAAACACTGTGTCTCTATCATGCAGAGCAAATCAGAAAAGCACTGGGCATATCTGGTGTTCGTACGCGCATTTTTCCATGGGTAAGCAGTCAGCAGGCTGGCGGAGCACAAATAGATCTCGTCATTGAGCGAGCGGATAAGCTGACCAATTTGTGCGAAATCAAGTTCACAGATCATCCGTTTTCCATGCATGCACAGGACGATGAAGGCCTGTATCGCAAAGCGAAGGTGTTTCGTGAGGAAACAAAAACAACAAATGCCCTGAAATGGGTTCTCATCACAGCCAATGGGATACGGGGAACCGCTTATACCGAACGAATTTCGAAAATCCTGACCTTAGATGATTTGTTCTAAAAGTCTAAATATAAAAGAAAAATCGCTTTTATTTGGACTTTTGTTCAGAAAATCTCTCAAAAAGTCCAAATATAAGCAAATTCTTGCTTGATAGGGTTTATACCCACAGGGCGGAGCGCACCTATCCAAATGCGTTCAGCACATATGGTAACGATATCAATAAGCGCATGCTGCCGTTCCCGGAAAAGGAAGAGAAAATGGCATGGTCCATTGCCTGACTATGCCATTTTCCCATCAGCCTCCGGGCAGGCAGCAAAAAAGGCGACAGGTTGTCGCCTTACTATTCTGCATTTGCGCATCTGAACATGTCAGGAGTTCCATCCCGTGAAGGCCGGGAGCCCCAGGACATTTGAAATTGCAGATGCACATCCCGTTTACTTTCTTGGCTCTCCGTTTACAAGAACCACATTGAGCTTCTCCACCTCAATGTTCTGCCAGACACCCTCAAGTACATAGGGTTCGTTTTTGAGATATTCGTCAAGTTCAGCGCGATCCGCAACATCCAACACGAGCGCAGAGCCCTTCATCTTCCCGTCTTCATCCAGAAGTCCGCCGGCAACGACAATCTTCTTTCCCAGCTTCTTCATTCCCTCCAGGTGACGGGGACGAACCTCCATCCGCTTCTCCAGCATGTTCTCGCCATCCAAAGCCTTTACCAAAAACTGCATTTTCTGTCCTCCTTTTGATTTTCAATCCTGCAGGAGCCGCTCCGTGCGGTTCCTGTTTTTTGCTTTCTGTTTGCAGACGCCAATTCAGCGTCTTAGGAGATCTTCCATATTTCGGGAATTCTGTCCTGCTCGCTGTCTCACTGCCTCAGCAGTCGAGCATCGTATGCGGTCCGCAAAGACCTGCAAAGTCCTTTTGAAACTGAGTGACGGCAGCATCCACAGAGGCATTGTCAAGCATTGCCTCAAGAATGTCCGGGGAAACCGTAACGCCCTTGACGCCAAGCGTGATGAGCTCAAGCACCTGCTGGGCATTTTTGAAGCTTGCTGCCAGAAGACCCGAGTGCGTGAGCTTATTTGTGACAATCGCCTCATGGATTACTCCGGCCACATGAACGCCGTCATAGCCCATATTGTCAATCCGGTTGACATACGGCGCCACGTACTCTGCACCGCATTTGGCCGCCAGAATGCCCTGCATCGGGGTATACACGGCCGTCCCGATGAACCGTATATGACGCTCGGAGAGAAGCTTCATCGCCTTGTATCCCTCAGGCACACAGGGAATCTTAATGAGCGTCCTTTCCCCGAGGGCAGAGAGAATCCGCTCTGCCTCATGCACCATTTTCTCCGCCTCCGTCGAGACCGCCTGCACAAAGAGTTCATCCTCCCCTATGATCTCGCGGATTTCTTTAAGAACGTCATAGGGATTCCGATTCGCCCGTGCCAGAATGGTCGGATTGGTAGAGACACCATCCACCGGAAGCATTTCGTATAATGCCCGGATCTTAACAGTATCTGCACTGTCTATGCAAAGTTTCATTGTATTTCTGCCTCATCTGCACATTGTTCGTTTCCCATATCATGACATTTGCCCGACATGGTTTCCGTTATAATACCATACTTTGGGGCGGCAAAAAAGAGAAAAAACCTGAACACCGCATCCCGCCAAGAACTCAGTGTTCAGGTGTCCTTTCAGACGCCCTTATTATGAGGGCACAGACCTTTTTTGTCAATCCCCCTGACATAGCCCGCAGGCATTTCTCACTGAGCCTTTTCACTGAGAAAAGGGGCATCCCTTCCTGCTTGGAAAGAGACGCCCCTGGTGACCGGGCATTTGGCCGGGTCTAAAGGAGGATTACTTGTTGTCAGCATCAACAGCCTGAGCTGCGGTACGTCCGGAGACAAAGATCTCGACGATTGCGTTGCCGCCAAGACGGTTGCCACCATGGATGCCACCGGTGACCTCGCCGGCTGCATAGAGGCCGGGGATCGGGGTGCCATTGGCATCAAGGACATGACGATCAGTGTCAACCACGACACCACCCATGGTGTGGTGCGTAGAAGGTGCCATGAGACGGACGATGAGCTCGGTGTTCTCGAGGTCGTAGGTGTCCGGATTATAGGAACCATCCTCGTTCTTCTCCACGTTGCCGATGCAGCGGGAAGCAATTCCCTTGCCTACATCCGGATACTCGCCAAGACCCATGACGGCCTTGTCATAGTTGCGGACGGTCTCAAGGACGACAGCAGGATCAGCAGTGACGCCGTCCAGCTTGGCAAACAGCGCAGCCAGCTCTTCCTCGGTGCCGTGGATATGATAGTAACGACCCTCGAAGTCCTCCGCCTTGAGCTGTGCAGAAGGCGGTCCCGGGATATGCTCGGTGGCATTGTAGATCTCAAGGAAGACGCCCGGTGTACCGTTCACGGTGATGCCGTTGCGGAACTCTGCAAGAGAGAGAACGTCGCGCTCGGATCCCTCATCGACAAAGCGCTTGCCGGTGGTCGGGTTGATCCAGCAGGCATAGTTGCCGCCGCCGAAAGCGAGGTTGCCGTTGTCAACCCAGGAGATCGGCATCAGCTGAGTGAAGCCCATTCCGGTGGTTGCCGCGCCGACTTCCTCGGCCATCCGGATGCCGTCGCCCTGCAGGCTGGAACGGTTGGTGGTCTTCGTGGCGTTGGTCAGGTATTCGGTGGACCAATAGATATTGTGCTCGAGTACGACCGGGATGTTGGCTGCATATCCGCCGGTTGCCAGAATGACACCCTTCTCGGCATGTGCCGTAACCTCGGTTCCGTCATACTTCGTCGCCTTAACGCCGGTCACCTTGCCGTCCTCGACGATCAGGGACTCAGCGGTGGTACGGAGCATGATCTGGTTCTTTTCGTTGGCTTTGAGTACGGTATTCATCGGAGCCATGAAATAGCTGCCCCAACGATCTGCGTAGAATTCGGCCTCACCGTCGCCGTCGACATCGACGTTTGCGCCCATGTATTCGTTCTCACGATACCAGAGAGCGCCGATCAGTGTGGGCTGGGATGCCTCGTTGAACAGGGAGCCCTGTGCCTCGAGCCACTCCTTGAGTCCCTGGCCGCCCTCGACAAACTGCTTGACGAGGTCCACATTGCCATACATCCACTGTGTGCCGTCTGCGCTTGGACGCAGGCCGCCGTAATAGGTCTGGAAGATGTGCAGGTTCAGGGTGGAGAACAGGGTCAGCTGGTTCTCGGGAACACCGGCATCCAGCTTCGGCTGTGCCCAGTCAAGATACGCCTGAATCTCTTCCTTGAGGGCTTTGAGGGTCGGGAGATATTCCGCATGGACGCCATGCTTGGAGAGCTCGGCAGCATCGCCCGCTACGAACTCATGGTCCTTGTAATAGGCCTCGTCAAAGGGCTCCTCGCTCCAGTTGAGGATCATCTTGAGCTCATTGATGCAGCCCTGAACGCTCTTGACCTTGTCATAGGTCTCGCCGGTGAAGGCATAGACACCGGTGGTGGCATCCGGATCAGCCGGATCCCATACGAGGTAAGGCATGACGGACTGATACTGGCCGCCGGAAACCAGCGTGTTGCCGCCAACCTCGGCGTTCTTTTCGATAATCAGAACGGTGTTGCCGTTCTCGGCTGCCTGTGCCGCTGCCGCGATACCGGCTCCGCCGGCACCCACGATGACCACATCATAGGTCACATCAACGGGGGCCTCTGCCTCATGGACAACCTTGTTGCTCTTGAAGGCATCCAGATTGGTGCAGGCTGCTGCCTCAGCCGCCTCGTTCACCGCCGCGCGCAGGGCACGGGTGGTAAAGGTTGCGCCGCTGACGCCATCCACACCGGATCCGTTGGCTGCGATCATGTCGGGAATCATGATGTCATAGGCAACATCGCCCACATGACCGGTCTCAGCACTGCTCACAACCTCGATGGCGGTCAGCGCGCTGTCCGTGAAGGTTGCTGCAATGGTCACAGGACCATTGTATCCCTCAGCCGTCGCCTCATAGGTGCCCGCTGTGAACGCAAGCTCTGCTGCATTGTCCACTGCCTCGCCGCGTGCGGCAGCAAGTGCCTTTTCGACGGCTTCCTTAACGCCGTTTGAGGACATGGTTGCGCCGGCAACGGCATCAAACTCGGCAGAATCCTTGCCAAGAAGGGCCTCTGCCATTCCCGGGAATGCAGGAACGCCATAGGGCTGTTCCCCTTCGCCTTCGATTTCAACAGCCGTAATGGCCTTCTCATCGACCGTCACCTTGACGGTGATTGCATCCGGAGCCGTGTTGAATCCAGGAGCGCTCGCCTCATAGGTACCGGGGGTAAAGCCCTCAGCACCGGCAAGAGAGAGGCTCAGGACGAGACACAGGCTCAGAAAGAGGGTAACCAGTTTCTTCATACTATGCTTCCTCCTTATGTTTTCTCGCTTTTTTGCGAGTTCAGCTGATCTCAGCAGCCGATGGAAGCAGTGTACAACCGAAAGCAACTTTTGATGCAAGATGAGATTGTAAAATTTTTAACAAACTTTGGTATTTCCCCGATCTGAAGGAGATGCGTCCACTTTCCAGTGCTTCTCAGCAGGGATTTGAGCCATTTTCCTATTTAAAGGGGACGATCACCTCAACCAGCGTATCCAGCTCCTCCTCATGGCAGTAGACGCAGAGGATCACCCCCGCTGCCCATCCATCCTGGGTAAACCCGTGGGCGCTCATATAATCCCAGATTGGCTTAAAGGCCATCTCGGGCTGGTCATAAAAGGACTTGGGCACACGGACAAAGGTATGGACACCCGTCGCACCGCCCATAACCGGTGCGTGGAAGTCCGCCTTCATCTCCTTCGCCCGATCACACCGGATGCTGTATCCAAAGGTCGCCTTACCCTCCGGCGAGGCAAACACGGATACGCGGGTGCTCGGCATCTGCTCCAGCCAGAGAGCCACCTCCTTCTGCTCCTCTTTGTCTGTCGAGATGCATCCGGACTCCCCCACCGTCAGGATCTGACAAAACGGCATCGTCAGAAAGTCGATCTGCCCCTGGCGCTCTATTCCCATGTGGATGTGCTCCCGGAACCAGTCAATATCCCTGGCCATGCCAAGATATCGGGCTGCGGCCCGCTCTGCTTCCTGTTTCTGCCGCTCCAGCTTCTGCTCAATGGACTCATAATCGTCCCCGGTTGCTGAAAACTGCCTCGCAATTTCCCTGAGCGGCATCTCCATGCTCCGGTATTTCCTGTAACTCACAAGCCGGATGAAGTCCGTCACGGAATAGGTCCTGCGGTTTCCGGAGCCTGCAACAGGCGCAATGACCCCTTCCCGCTCAAAATAATGCAGTCCCGCCGGTGTTACACCCAGGGACCTTGCCACATCACCAATGGTATAGCGCATACTGTCCGTTCTCTCCGTTCGTTCAAATGATGAAAGGCGGAAAATCGAAAGTAACTTTCGATTTTCCGCCAGGCATTATTGTTTCCCTTTGATATATGCGTCGATGGCTGCTGCAGCCTGCTTCCCGGCGCCCATGGCCAGGATGACCGTTGCTGCACCGGTGACCGCATCTCCGCCGGCATACACCGCATCGCGGCTGGTCTTCCCCCCCGGTCCGTCCGTCACAATGCAGCCGTGCTTGTTGCTCTCAAGTCCGGGGGTTGTGGAGCGAATCAGCGGATTCGGGCTGGTGCCGATGGCCATGATCATGGTATCCACATCCAGTACAAACTCGCTTCCCTCTTTGACAATGGGGCGACGGCGTCCGGAGGCATCCGGCTCACCCAGCTCCATTTCCACGCAGCGCATGCCAATAACTTCGCCGTTCTCGTCTCCGAGAACCTCCACCGGATTGGTCAGGGTACGGAAGATGATGCCCTCCTCCATCGCATGCTCCACCTCTTCCCGCCGTGCCGGCAGTTCCTGCATGCCACGGCGATAGACGATGGTGACCTCCTCCGCGCCAAGGCGAAGCGCCGAGCGTGCCGCATCCATGGCGACATTGCCGCCTCCGACGACGGCGACCTTACGGCTCTTCTTGATCGGCGTCTTGCTCCCCGGCTGGTAGGCCTTCATCAGATTGATTCTGGTCAGATACTCATTGGCGGAATACACGCCCTTGAGGCTTTCACCCGGAATATTCATGAACCTCGGCAGACCGGCACCGGAGGCGATATAGACCGCCTCTGCGCCAAGCTCGCTCAGCAGTTCATCAATGGTCAGCACCTTGCCGATGACCATGTTGGTCTCAATATCGACGCCCAGTGCCCGCAGTCCGTCAATCTCCTCATGCACAATGGCTTTGGGCAGACGGAACTCCGGAATGCCGTATACAAGAACACCACCCGGCTCGTGCAGTGCCTCGTAGACCGTCACCTGGTAGCCCATCTTTGCGAGATCACCGGCAGCGGTAAGGCCCGAGGGACCAGCGCCGATTACGGCTACCCTGTGTCCGTTTGTCTCAGGCTTCTTTGGTGCCTCTTTTACGTGCTCCCGATGCCAGTCGGCCACAAAGCGCTCAAGGCGCCCGATGCCCACGGGTTCGCCGCCTTTCATCTTCCCGCGCACGCACTGTCCCTCACACTGAGATTCCTGAGGGCACACACGGCCACAGACGGCCGGCAGGCTGGAGGATTTTTAGAGCACCTGATATGCCCCCTGCATATCCTGCGCGGCAACCTTTGCAATAAAGGCAGGGATATCAATGGCGACAGGGCATGCGCTCTGACAGGGCTTCTTGGGACAATTGAGGCAGCGCTTTGCCTCATCCACTGCCATTTCATAGTTATAGCCCATTGCCACCTCGTCAAAGTTACGACTGCGGACCTTGGGGTCCTGAGACGGCATGGGATTCTTTTTCGGATTCATATTTGCAGCAAGCGGCATTACTGTTCCCCCTTCCTGAGCAGCTCACACGCTGCATCTCTGGCCTGTGCTTCAAACGTGCGATACATCGCACCCCGCTTCATGGCCTCATCAAAGTCCACAAGATGTCCGTCAAAGTCCGGGCCATCTACGCATGCAAACTTGGTTTCCCCGCCCACGGTGAGACGGCATCCGCCGCACATTCCCGTTCCGTCAATCATGATGGGGTTCATGGAAACCATCGTCTTAATGCCGTACTTCTTTGTGACGCCGCACACAAACTTCATCATGATCAGGGGACCGATGGTGATGACCTCATCATACTGGTTTCCTTCCTCAATGAGCCGCTCCAGTGCTGCCGTGACCAGGCCCTTTTCACCGGCGCTGCCATCATCGGTCATGAGCACATACTGATCCGATACCGCCCGGAATGCATCCTCCAGGATGATCAGGTCCTTGCTGCGAAATCCCACGACCGCATGCACCTCACAGCCCTGCTCATGCAGTTTCTTGGTCACCGGATAGGCAATGGCACATCCGACACCGCCACCCACGACACAGACCTTCCTGAGTCCCTCCGTATGCGTCGGCAGTCCCAGCGGGCCGACAAAATCATGAAGGCTTTCCCCCGCTTCAAGGATATCCAGCTCCATGGTTGCGCCGCCTACGATCTGGTAAATAATACTGACTGTCCCTGCATCCTTATCTGTATCGGCAATCGTCAGCGGCACACGCTCGCTGTCCTTAAACGCCCTGAAAATGATGAACTGTCCGGGCTCTGCCTTCCTCGCAATGAGCGGTGCCTCAATCACCATCTTCGTTACGGTCGGGTTCAGCCTTTCCTTTTCTACTATTTTGTACATTTTACTCCTCCATCCATGCCATGGCATGTCAAACTTCCTAACAGAATAATCTATTTAAGCAATTTTATCAAATCTTAGATGTACTAAATTTTCCAGTAAAATCATGTGGAATCTGCACAGTTTTCAAATTAGATAAGCACAGACGTGCCAAAAGAAGTCCGCTTTTGCTCCCTCTCAGCACCTTTTTTGCGCGCTCTGGTTTCCACCTTCCACTACAGCTCCACCGTCCATCCCAGATTTCTGGGCAGGAACGGCGTAGGCTCAGGGGTATACGTCGGTGATGGGGTCATCTCCAAATCGGGCGCATCGCCATATGGCACCGGCGTAAAGGTTGGCGCTGGCGTATAGGTCGGTATCGCTGTCGGTGCCGGCGTATAGGTTGGTGCCGCTGTTGGCTCTGGCGTCGGCGTATAGGTTGGTGCCGGTGTATATGTCGGCTTCGGAGTCGGTGTATAGGTCGGTGTCGGCGTTGCCGTTGGCCTCGGCGTCGGTGTATATGTTGGTGTCGGCGTAGGCGTTGGCGTTGACGTCGGTGTCAGCGTTGGCGTTGGCGTCGGTGTCGGTGTTGGTGTCGGTGTCGGTGTTGGTGTCAGCGTTGGCCTCGGTGTCGGCGTCGACGTTGGTGTATCTGTTGGTGTTGCCACAGGCTTCTGAGTTGGCGTATAGGTTGGAGTCACTGTCAGTGTCGGGGACTCTGTCGATACCGGCGTTGAGACAGACTCAGACGGTTCCGCAGATATGGCAAGTCCGCCTGTCACGATCGTTGACGTTCCACTTTCCTGATTCAAAGCCGATTCATCAAAGCGAACAGGCTCAGAGCCGGATGTGAGCCCGGAGAGAAGCAGGACGAATGCGAGAATAAGGATGATGGCGACAATGGCGATCAGGACATAGAGTGATGTCCTGGACGTCCCGGATGCTTTGGTCGTCCTTTGTTGTGAGGACCTGGCGGGCTTTTTTCGCTCCGCTGCCTTCATCAGGATTTCCGGGATTCCGCGTGCATTTGTCGCACTTTCGAGTGCTTCCGCCATCTCCCGGAACGTCGGGTAGCGTGCCTCGCGCTTGACGGACATTCCGCGCAGGATGACTTTCTGTACACCCGCAGGAACTCCGGGAATCTCGGTGATCCGGTCCCCCATTGCCCGTTGAGGCGAGGTTTCCGGTGCTTTTCCGGCCAGTGCGTAGTAGAGCGTCGCGCACATGGAATACTCATCACTGACATTATCCAGCGCTTCATCATGGGCATACTGCTCAATAGGACTGTACCCGGCACGAATGACCGCTGTGCTGGCAGACCCCAGTCCCTGCTTCCGCGCCGCGCCGAAGTCCAGTAAGACCGCTTCCTCGGTATTCGCCCGGATCATGATGTTGTCGGGGCTGATATCCCTGTGAATCAGGCCCCGGTTGTGAATCTCGGTAAGATCTGAGAGCAGAGGACGGATCAGGCGGTAAAGCTCCTCCCAGGGCATCGCCCCTTCCCGCTTGACCCTGTGGGTCAGTGTCTCCCCTTCCACATACTCCATCACGATGTAGACGGTATTGTTTTCCTGAAAGACATTGTAGACGCGAACGATATTGCGGATGTTTCCGAGCTTTGCGATGGTCTGTGCCTCGCGAAATGTCAGCCGGACGCCGCTTTCAAAAAAGTCATTGTTGTTGGCTGTGACCCGCCGTGTATTTGCATCGCGGGTCACCACGCTCATCGGGAAGTATTCCTTGATCGCAACCGGAATGTCAAGGTTCCGATCATATGCGAGATACGTAATGCCAAATCCGCCCTGTCCCATGGCCCGGCCAATCAGGTATCTGCCCTCCGCCAGGGAAGAGCCGACCGGAAGCTGATAGAGAGCATTCTGACAGACCGTCGCATCCTTGCCGCAATGAGGGCAAACGGAGGACTCGGTCGGATTCATGCAATACGGACAACGATCCATTTTGTTTCCTTCTTATTGTTAATCTGAGAAGCAGTGATTTTGGTGCGCTCTGCCCGTGACATAAAGCGCATCGTTTTTCCATGCTTCCCTGTTCATTTATGATCACGGACAGTCTTGTGTGAGTATATCACCATCCAAAAGGCAGCACAAGAAAAAATTGCAGATTCTCCCGGTGCAAACGGAAAGAAAGTCCGGCATCGGTTTTGCCTGAAAGCAAAACAGGGCCAAAAAACCGATAAGAGAGGGAAACAAATCATTTCAAAACAGTGAGCCCCGTGGTATAATCGAACAGGCTGCATTGACGCTGGCATCTGCATTGAATGAATGTGGCGTGTGAGAAGATCGGCAAAGAAGGAAGGAGCGATCCGAGGATATGAAGAAACGCAAATGGCTGGCATTGCTGGGGCTCCTTCTGTTTTTCCTGGCGATTCTTGGACTGTTCTGGGCTGAAAAGGGAAATGAGCAGGCCAATATCCACAGTCTGCGGGATGCGATCTGGTATGCACTTGTGACCGTAACCACGGTAGGGTATGGAGATTATGCGCCCATCACGTTATGGGGGCGGTTCTTTGGTATTTTGTTTGTCCTGATGAGCTTTGGGTTTTTTGCTCTCATGATCAGCACGGTCCTTTCCCTGATGACCGGACGGCTGCTCCCCTCTTTCCGCCTGTGGTTCTATCGAAAGCGCAGATGGTTTGTTTTCTCGCGGGCAGATGCGGACGCGGAATTCCTGGCACAGGATCTGCTTGTCTCAGACCCGGGAGCATTTGTGATTTTCTGCCATCAGCAGGACGCAGAGCTGTCCGGCCAGCGCCGAATCATCCGAATTCCCGCCTCTCCGGAAAGCCTTCTGGAGGGCCATGAGAATGCCGCCAGCGGAGAGCGCATCCTGCTTTTGTGGGGTGAGCACCTTGAGAATCTGGCGCTGACCTGCCGCCTGGCCTCAAGGGTACAGCAGACGGTGTTCAAATGCCAGGAAGCGCCGGGCACCCTGCCTCAGGGGGTGCTGCCGTTTGATCGGAACTCCGCAGCGGCAAGGCAGTACTGGATGAAGCATCCTCTGGGTTCGGGGGACCAGACGATCCTCCTGATCGGAGAGGGCGCATTGGCCAGCGCATTTCTTTCGCACACACTTAAGATCAATGTCCGTCAGCCCTTTGCGCGGACCGAGATTCATGTTTTCGGAAACTGGGACGCCTTCCGGCATGCGCATTACCAGCTTGGAAATTCCCTGAGCCTGGGGGACGTTCAGCC
>JAFUZM010000145.1 GCA_017476605.1 Clostridia bacterium | reverse complement strand
TCCTTGAGATGGAAGGTGCTTCCATCATAACAGGTGACCGTGAAATCCGGAAGCTGCTCCCCAACCTCGCAGCCCACCGGCGCGTCGCTGTCGTAGTTCACTTTCTCGGGAACCTCGACCACCGCAGGAGCTTCGGTTTCTGCAGGAATCTCCGTGGCAGTGGGAACCGCTGCCTCAGCAGGGAGTTCCGTCACAGTGGAACCCGCCGCCTCAGCAGGAAGCTCCGTCGCAGTGGGACCCGCAGCCTCTTCATACAGTGCTTCCAGCAGCTCCGGTGTCACCGAGCCCACCTTATTGTAGATGACCTCGCCCTTTCGGTTCAGCACCACAGTCTGGGGCAGCGTCCCCGTGCCCTTCACCATGTCCATCAGGGAATTGTCGCTGTCATGGGCGAAGGAGAGGACATAGCCCTTATCGGCAAGAAATTCCTCCGGGTCTTTCGTCACAAAGTAGGAGTGGATGGCAATCATGGCGATGTCATCCTCGTGAGCGCGATACAGCGCATCAAAGTGTGGGAGCTCCTGGATACAGGGTGTGCAGTGGGTCGCCCAGAAGTTGATAAAGGTGACCTTACCCCGCTGCTCCTTGAGATGGAAGGTGCTTCCATCATAACAGGGAACCGTGAAATCCGGAAGCTGCTCCCCAACCTCGCAACCTACCGGCGCGTCGCTGTCGTAACTCACTTTCTCGAAGACTTCCACCACCGCAGGAGCTTCGGTTTCGGCAGGAACCTTCGCCTCAGCAGGAACCGCCGTCTCGGCAGGAACCTCCGTCGCAGTGGGACCCGCGGCCTCTTCATACAGCGCTTCCAGCAGCTCCGGCGTCACCGAGCCCACCTTGTTGTAGATGACCTCGCCCTTTCGGTTCAGCACCACAGTCTGAGGCAGCGTCCCCGTGCCCTTCACCATGTCCATCAGGGAATTGTCGCTGTCATGGGCGAAAGAGATGGCATAGCCCTTATCGGCAAGGAATTCCTCCGGGTCTTTCGTCACAAAGTAGGAGTGGATGGCGATCATGGCGATGTCATCCTCGTGAGTGCGATACAGCGCATCAAAGTGCGGGAGCTCCTGGATGCAGGGTGTGCAATGGGTCGCCCAGAAGTTGATAAAGGTGACCTTACCCCGCTGCTCCTTGAGATGGAAGGTGCTTCCATCATAACAGGTGACCGTGAAATCAGGAAGCTGCTCCCCAACCTCGCAGCCCACCGGCGCGTCGCTGTCGTAATTCACTTTCTCGGAGACTTCGACCACCGCAGGAGCTTCGGTTTTAGCAGGAGCCTCCGTCGCAGCTGGAACCGCCGCCTCGGCAGGAACCTCCGTTGCAGTGGGAACCTCCGTCGCAGCAGGAATTTCCGTCGCGGCAGGTGCCTGGGTCGCAGTGGTCACTGTGGTCCCGGATTTTTTGGACGTAACAACGCCTTTTTCGGCAGCGGGATCCAGCACATTGAACCACAGAAGTGCAAAGCACAGCGCCAGCAGTGCAATCGTCCAGAGGATCCGGGCCATCTGCTTGCGCTTATTTGGTGCATCCGTCCCATCCCCTGCGCATCCCTTCTCGGGTGCCTTCAGGGTGATTTTCCCCGCCTTGATTGAGATCGCGCCCTGATTGCAGGACGCCATGCACTTGCCACAGTTAATGCATTCATGATCACCAACGTGGCGAACGTCCATGCCACAGCCGCGTACGCAGGCACCACAGTGGTTACAGCGGTTCTCATCCACCTTGACACCAATGATGTTGAACCGGTTGAACAGGCCGTAGATCGCACCAAGCGGACAGATGAAGCGGCAGAACGCACGATAGCAGAACACACAGAGCAGCCCGATTCCCAGCATGATGATAAACTTCCGGGTAAAGAGCACACCCAGCATGCTGAACTTCGGTGCGTTGACGGGGTTTGACAAGAGGCCCATGGCTCCCTCAAAGGTACCTGCAGGACAGATGTACTTGCAGAAGCCCGGCAGTGGAATGCCGTGAGCGAGGGAATACCACAGCGGTATGGCGATAACGAACACCGCCAGAAGCACGTATTTGAGCCAGATCAGAGCCCGCGTTACGGCGTTCTTTTTAAGTTTCAGTGTGGGAACTTTATTCAAAAGCTCCTGGATCAGGCCCAGCGGACACAACCAGCCGCAGATGGTGCGGCCCAGGATCACGCCGTACAGCAGTATGATACCGAGGACATACCAGCCTGCCCGGTGATCCGCGGAGCCTAGCGCATTCTGTATGGACCCCAGAGGACACGCAGCCGCTGCTGCCGGGCAGGAATAGCAATTGAAGCCCGGAGCGCAGATGTATTTTCCGTTGCCCTTGTAAATATCGCCGGTGATAAAGCCCTTGAGATAGGCATTGTGCAGCAGCGCCGAATACAGCTGGATCAGTCTGCGGGTACTGGGTCTGTGGCGCTGCCACCAGCTTTGTCCCTTTTCCCCCATTTTCCTTGTATTATCCAAGTCCAACACACTCCGTACAAATCGTAATTGCCTTATAGAGGACATCCCTTGCGCTTCCATTGAGGATGCCCGCGACGATCAGCACCACCGCCGCCACAAGCAGCGCCACACGAAGAATGCGGGCGTTATTTCCTTTCTGTGGTCCGGGAGTCTCCGTGACTCTGGTGACGCCCTCCGCCTTCTCCTCCCGGATCCGTGCGGTGGCGGCCTGTGTCTCACGAAGGATGCTTTTCTCGCGCAGTGCGGCGGTCACCGCCAGCGCACCCATTCCAAGGGCTCCACAGGGAAGAAACACCCGAATCAGTCCAAGAAACATGGACTCCGGATCAAACGCCGGAAAGTGCGTCGCGTCGGCCAGATACAGGGCGACGGGCACCATGCACAGGATAAATACGCCCCAGCCGATCCCGGTAAGTCGCCGCTGCGCTGTCTGCTCCCGCAGCATGGCCTCCGAGGGCCTGCTGACCCTGGTGACCGCCAGGTCGCGGGCACTTGCCGCGTCCTTCACCGGCTTTTCGGTGTTTTCATCCTTTATTCCCAGCAAAAGTCCTGCCACCAGCAGCCCCAGGGACGCAAAGAACAGCGGCGCAATGGGCGCAAACCGCCCGGCGGCGATCTCCGGCGTATAGATGCTCTCCAGTGGGCTCAGCGCCTTTCTGGCCGCGCCCTCCCGGTAGATCGAAAACGCAGACGTCGCCAGAAGCACCGCCAGTGCAACACAGAGTACTGTCTGCACAATCAGATAAAGTTTACTCCTGTTCATGACCATCCCCCTGTCTTTGGTGGTAAGTTGCAAAAAACCTTGAAGCATGAATATCAGTCTGGCCCTTGCCGAAGGGCGGAATCCCCTCGGCAAGGGCCAGTGGGGTACTTACATAAAAGCCGTTAAAGCCTTTCTTTTCGTGTCGTTTTCCTGCCTTCCCGGCAAGCCTTCATCTTACCAGATATTCACACGGTCCTCGGGTGCCAGATACATTCCATCCCCCTCGGTAATGCCGTAGAAATTCAGGAATTCATCATACTGCTGAAGCGTACAATTGACACGCAGATAGCCCATCGCATGTTCATCATTGATTGATGTATACACCGACTGCAGCGTTTCCTTGGTCAGCCAGATATCTGCATACGCACGGAAGAAGGCGTCATAGTCAAAGTTTTCCTTCTCGGCTGCAATCCGCAGAACCACCTTGATACCAGCCATGTCGGCACAGGTTTCACCGGTCATAATACTGGCATGAAGATCCTGTACCTCCCAGGGATGGATGGTGCTGTAATAGTTCTGCATCTTGAGGTTACGCTCCTGGAACGCAGTGAAGTCCTCCGCGGTCCACCAGTTCGCGAAGTTTCCATTCTTATCAAACTGGGCACCCTTGGAATCAAACGCATGGGAAATCTCATGACGATCACGCTGCCAAGCTTTGCAAGCATTTCCTCATCGCTCATATCGCTGTTATAAATGCCGCCCTGAGCAAAGGCACCGAGGATAAAGACACCGTTGGCAGTTGGAGAATAGAAGCAGTTGACCGTCTGAGGAGGATAGGCCCACTCATCCTTGTCAACCGGCTTAGACAGCTTTTCCGTCAGCTGGTTGATGGTGAATCTGGTCAGGTTGCGAACCGCTTCCCAAAGCGTACCACCCTCATCAACCCCCTTGATCTCAAGCGCCTCGCAGCTGTACTTATCCCAGTCATCCGGATAAAGAGAGTTAATTGAGATCGCATCGAGCTTTTCAATGGCGTTGGCACGCGTCTCATCTGAAAGAAAGTCCGCTTCCTCGATGATGCCGTGGTAGGCCGCCTTGATCTCCTCAACCATTTTTGCGATACGTTCCTTGTCCTCCTGCTTCAGGTAAACGGAGGTATAGAGCTTTGCCGTAGGCCATCTCAGAAGTTTAGCTGTCTGAGAGGAAAAGACCGTACTGTCATCAAGACTTCCGCTTGCACCGCTGAGAGCGTTGCTGCATTCAGTGGCCCAATTATAGCACTCCCGGTCCAGAATGTAAACCGCGCCGATAGCGCCGTGCACAATCATGTAATCCTTGATCAGGGATAAAAAAGATGAGTCGTATACGCCTTTGCGTAGGCGTACACGACTCATCTTTTATACGTTTGGCTATCTGTCTAAAGCGGATTGATAATAGGCCAAAATCATTCAGTGTATTTTCTCTGGCTTAGTTTTTTTGCATTACACAGTCATCGGTCAATGGAAATAAGAAAAGCCTCGGGAAGCTCAAAATGTCACATCAATCTTTGTTTGGAATCGAAAGCAGCTGCTGAGTTCGTTTCTGCAGATGCTTTTCAATGGCTTTGAGACGCTCTGCCGGCAGATTGTAACTGCTGTGTCTTTTGAAGTGAAAGCCGATCATCCTGCGCAGTTTTTCTTTTTGCCGTGCGGTCATAAACTCCGAGGCGATATTCTCAAAGGGGACACCATAAGAAGATGATCTGGTTTGTGCGAAAGCATCCAGGCTCGCAATGTCATCCGACATGGCATAGTTAAACAAGGAAAGGCCATGATCGAATAACGGTGCGAAAGCATAAGGAAGATTGGTCTTGCTATCCACCATAAGTCCGAAATTCCCGAAGTGCCGATCCTCATTGTAGATCAATGCATCAAAGATGAGCATGTCCATAAAGTGGTCGTAATAGGAGTGACCAAGGGATTGCAGATATTCAGAAACCGTTCTCAGAGTACACTTGTCCATGAACCGATAGATCGGAACGAAGGAATGGTCGATGTCACAAAACAGTTCGCACGTCGAGCATAGGCCACCTTTCCATAAGGAAAGTCCGTAATTTACATGATCCATCCCCACCTGTTCAGCAATCTGGGATGCATAAAACTCAGAATAAGGCTCGTTGCCTGCGCTGGCTGCTCCGCCGGTTCCGCCTTTGAACAGCAGGGTTCTCCCGCCCAGTCTGCGCCAGCCTTTGCGCAGCATACCGGAAGTCGTGAATTCCGGTGAGGAAGAAAATCCTTTGGCTCGGGAAGACCCATGGCCCGTATAAGCAATCAGAGAGAGCGCCTTGACAAAATCGTGCTCGTACAGATTGTAGTCGGCGAAAGATCCCTCAAATGCGTCTTCCACAACCCAGTAACTGTCATTGAGTGAGAGTCCACAGCATGCTCTGTAAATTCCTCTGGTATCATGACGAGAAAGCCCGCTCTTTGCCAGCAGTGTATCCGCATAATCGCGATTTCTGGGGATGATTCGTCCCCGAAGCCAGGACATCAGCCCCTCATTTGTGGTTTTGAGGCCAATGGGGAGAAATGCCGAACACGGTTCATTGATCTCAAGGGTCCGGCACCTCTGTCCTTCCAGAGAATCTTCGTGAATTTCAAAAGACAAAAGTGCCTGATCGTACCGCTTCAGATAAAACATGTCCTCACCCCATCTCCGTCGAATGACTGATTGATACAGCACCTTCAGCACGCCACGACCACCATTCAAAGGAAAAAAGGCAGGACATACTTGACGTACGGACGTCCCAACGATTATGATGTACATACAAATCGTCCCCAAACCAAGAAACGGAGGGTGCAAACATGTCATTCAAAAAATATCGCTATAATGGTTCTGAGAAATTCAAAATTGCCAAAGTCTCCACCAATGAAACCAGTCTCTGTGATGACCGCGAGAAAGCGGAAGCAAAGATGGAAAAGAACAATGCCCTGATTGATGAACTGCAGACAAAGCTCTACGCAGAAAAGAAAGAGGGCGTCATTTTCCTCTTCCAGGCCATGGATGCCGCCGGAAAAGACGGCACAATTCGTGCTGTTCTGTCCTGTCTGTCCCCGCATGGTGTATATGAAGCCGCTTTCAAGAATCCGAGTTCAGAAGAACTGGGGCATGACTATCTGTGGAGGATCGCTTTACAGGTCCCGGGCAAGGGCGAAATCGCGATTTTCAACCGTTCCCATTATGAGGACGTGCTCATTGGCAAAGTGAAAGAGCTGTATCGCACTCAGGCAAATGCCCGCCGGATTAACCTCGACAAAGTCATAAAACACCGGTACGAAGATATCCGGAATTTTGAGGAGTATCTCTACCATAATAACATCCGCACAGTCAAGTTCTTCCTGAACGTGTCCAAGGACGAGCAGGCAAAGCGCTTCCTGGCCCGTATTGAAGAGCCGGAAAAGAACTGGAAATTCAGCGCCAGTGACTTTGAAGAGCGCCGCTACTGGGATGCCTACCAGGAAGCATTTGAAGATGCCATCAACGCAACCGCGACACAGCATTGTCCATGGTATGTCATTCCGGCAGATAACAAATGGTATATGCGCTACGTCGTTTCGGAGATCATCCTTGCCACACTTTCTGACATGGATCCGCGCTATCCGGAGGTAACCGAGGATCGGCTGGCAACGTTCGCAAAATACAAAGAGGAATTACTCAAAGAGCTGCCTGAGGATTACGAATACAAGTCATCCAAGAAGAAAAAAGAAAAGAAAATGACTTCGACAGATCTTGAAGAAGATCTTGAATACCTGGCCGACTTGTTTAAATGATCAGCCAATCGCAAATCTCGGGATCATTTGCAAGAGATGACAGGAGGCCGTACTGTTTTGCGGAAACGTGTTATTCGGTGAAGAATGAGATATCCTCTACCCTGGAATAGGCTGCCGCTCCGAGGTTTATTCGGATGGCCGGGACAATTATGGCATCAGCACAGGTTACCGGGATGCCACGGTTATAAAGATAGCCTTTCTCGCCAACATACACGATGTTATCCCTTGTGTATCCATTCGTTCTCAATATCCAGAAACCCCGACCAGGGGTTTCTTTTTTTTGCGACTGCCAGGCGCCCCGTGCAGCAGCATACGCTGTTGGCTTTATCTTTCTGCCGGGATCCGGAATGCCGTCGCTTGGGCGGAAACCATATGCCTCTGCCTTTGCGGAGCTAAACACCTCCCCTTCAGAAAGCAGGAAGACGGCATCATGTGTTCCGGAACCGCAGGCCGTTCCAAAATAATAGTTGATATCATTCGGCACCGAGGATACGATGATTGATCGGATGTCCTCCTCCGTAAAGGCCGTTTTAAGGAATGATTCGTTCAGCCATTGCCGCACATCAGAGTTTTCCCAGAACACATCCTGGTATTCGTCGTTATATGACACACAGTCCAGTCCACGGTCTGACATCAGCAGCGCCGTTCCGCCCGAAACCTCAAGCACTCGCCAGATGATGGGACTGCTGCGAAACCAGCGATCCTCCAGCCGGATATACCGGATGTCATCCAGCGTGACCTCTTCCCTGCTGTCTCCGAACGCCTTCAGCCGAGCAAGTACAGCTGCATCCTCCGTTTCCCGTACTTCTTCCTGCGGATACGTTCCAAAGGCAATCGCATTCCAGATGGTATATGCTCCGCCAGGCTGGCTCGCATCCCGGATCACAGTGGGGTTCTGAAGCGCAACAGGCGTCTCCCCCGGTTCATCCTGTTTGGAAAGATGAAGGATGTCCAGGGAAGTTCTTTCGCCCGCATCAGACAGGTCCGCCCGGTCCAGATCCACCCATATTGCAGGCAGTATACCGGCATCCGCACAGGTGACCAGCGTCCCCCTGCTGTAGATATAACCAAAATCACACACATAGGTGACGCTTCGAGCAGTATACCCGGACGTTCGCATAAACCAGAATGAGTTGCCCGCATATTCATCCACAGGGGACCACCAGGTGCCCATGCATTTGGCATAGAGCGTTGATGTGAACCTTTTCGCCGGGTCATCATAATCTCTGCCTGCATGGAATCCATAACGCTGCGCATTCTCTCCCTCGAAAACCTCTTCGTTCGAGAGAATGAACACACGATCAATTGTATCTGCTCCACTGTCCGTCCCATAGTCCTGATTCGCGCGGTTCCTGCAATTTGTGGAAAGGATTGCATCCTGTTCAGTGCCAGAAAACGCACGGTCAATGAAGCCTGCACCTGCATATTCGCCATAGCCGTTGAGCCAGTCACGAAGCGTGCTTTCGCCCCACGTGATCTCCTCATCCGTCCTGTGAAACGGAACACAGTCAAGCAGCCGGTCTGCCAGCAGCAGTGCCTGATTTTCTCTCACATCCAGGACTCTCCATCGAATTGGCGTGATCTCAAAATAATGCCACGGCTGTTCATAGGACCAGTTGTAATGCTGTTCCCGAATATCCACCCCCGGGGCTTTGTTAAGGCCAACGCGAAGATAGGAAACGCCATTCCGTTCTGTCATATTGTCTTTCCAGTCCGCCGCAGAGAGCTCAGCATACAATGCCTCGTCACGGCAGACATCTCCCGGCTGCAGAGCATATTCGTCCACGGCATCCCAGGCATCCCCCACGATTTCCACAGACGGATACTGTCCAAAATAGACACAGCTCCAGGTCGCTTTAAGTCCTGAGGAGGATGTCTCATCTGCCTCAATTATCGGCAGATGGAAAGACGCCTTTTCCGCTACAGAACCATGAATCAAGCAAAGTCCACACACGAAAAGGCCTACAAGCAGAAGAAGAATGCTCCTGCTATGCTTCCAGTTCTTTCCTGTCATCCTTCTGTTTTTCATCTTCCCTTTATCCTCCATCCGTTCCGGTGAAATCCCCATGGATCCCTGCCCTCATAAAATAAGGCGTTGGCCTGTTTGCACAGCAAACGGTTTGTCAGGTGACAAGCACTGACAAAAGTCACTACGC
>JAFUZM010000144.1 GCA_017476605.1 Clostridia bacterium | reverse complement strand
GTGTTGCCCAGATTGTGGTTTTTGGGCATCCGAAAGCGTTCTTCAATGATCAATGTAGGTGGCCGGGCAACCTTCCCGGTGGGTCGGGACGAATTTCGACTCAGATAACGAGTGCCGAATCCAGTTTCACGGATTCAGGTTATTACATTAGCTTTGCCATCCAGCTTTTTTTCTAAAGCATCAGCAAATCCAGAACCGCTTTTTTGATTATATGAGACAAACACATTAACATCATGCATCTCATCCTGCGGTTTGTGTATGTATCTCTCGTAGTAGGAAACACCATTATCAAGGACAACTAAATCAACAGGGACATCGCTGGCCCAATGAACAGAGATCATTTTTTCGTCTTCTAACGTGGCAAACTGACTCCGAAGCAATTCTTCTTTGTCATAATCAGTCTCGAGTTCCTCGAATCTTTGTTCCCAATAATCCAGATCACAGGAACCGCCTTCATTTCTGTGTTCCATTATGTCCTTCAAGAGACGCTCAGAGCCAGACGATAATCTGTCCATCTTTTCAGCCTCCCATCACTTCAGCTTGGAGAAGAATTCCCAGGCAGTTTCATAATCCTTTTCACGATCACACCGATCAAAAGGAGCCACATATCGAATTGTCCGTTCTACAGGTCCGCCCGGCTGAGTATCATCCGTAATCGTTCGTTCAAATACATAACCTGCCGGGGCATCTTTCATGATACCGTTCCAGCGTGTAGTGCTACGTTCTACAGGTATAATCATGTCGGGTTTTTCAAATGTAGGACGGTCAAATCCTGCGCCAACTATGCCTCTGTTATTCGTAAAAACAATACGACCAGTTTGGTCATACCATGTGTCTATTTCGTATTGTTGTAGCACTGGGAACTGTATCTCATAGATTGTCTTTAGTTGCTTAAGAGTCATTTTCAGATTTAATGCAGTCAAGACATTCCTCCTTACTGACATGACGCTGCATAAATTTGCCGCCGGTTTGATCCTGAATGTCTTTCTTAAACCGGCGAACAAAGAGGCCTTTGATGTCCTCTCCGTTATCCTTGATATCCTGCTCGGTATAATTGTCCGGGTCAGGAATAGCAGTGGGGTCCAGCATGTTCATTAAGCTGGCAAAGGATTTTGCACTCCCATCATGCGGGGTTGCGGAGAGCATAATCAAAGTATCGCTACGAGTGGCAAGGAGACTGGCCAGTTTAGCACGCTGCGCCACATGCTCACCACGACGGGCAACATTGTGCGCTTCATCGATAACGATGATATCCCAGCGGGCATTCTCCAAATGGGTCCGGTATTCTACGTCCCGTTTGATGGTATCCACAGAAACGATCGTCTTGTCATAATAATGGAATGGGTTATGATTGACAGGCATTTCTCGGCGGATAGCCTGAATACGGGAAGAATCCAGACTGATCAGCGGAATGGTGAAGCGTTCCCACATTTCCTTTTGGAACTGAGCCATCATGGACTTCACCGTAACGACCAGTATTCGCTGCCCCTTGCCACGAGCAATCAGCTCGCTCATCAGGATACCTGCTTCCAGAGTTTTACCAAGACCAACAGCGTCCGCAATCAGAATGCGCTGTTTCGGACGTTTGAGACTGCTCTGTGCCGGTTCCAGCTGATACTTCAGTACGTTCATGACTGCTTTATGACCAATATGCAGCTTGGTATCCGTTGGAATCCTCTGCCGCCATTGACTCTCCAAATACAGCCGAGCACGATCGAAATGCGCAGAGTCATCCACTATGATCTTCGTTTGTACAGGATCAACAACCTCGATCTTCTCCAGATCGCTGAGAAAATACGCTGGCTTATCCTTCACGAGAGGAGAGATTCCCGTGCATTGAAGGGTGTAATTCCTAAAGCTGTTGATGTCGCTTTTCTTGATCATCCATTCTTCGTCCCGAATGATGACTCGCATACCAGGTGCATATTCAGCCATAGTCCACCTCAAACAATTCCTTTGCTAACAGGACAAACACTGCACTATCACACCGTTGTTCTTTGCGCCCTGCTGTTCCTCAGTATTTCCCGTACTCCAAATTTACCAAACGCTGTTCTGAATTCAGCTTTTGTATCTTTTCCTGAAGTTCTGCTTCTTTCCGATACCTTTCAACTACTACCTGATCTTCTGGAATCACAAACCCGTTTACAACACATCCCGGCAACGCAAACTCCCTTTTCTTCCCTTCTGCTGTAAACGACAGGTAGCTTCCTTCATGAAGTTCAACAGTCACAGGGCCATACAGTTTTGTCTGAACAGTTTTTCCGGTAAGATCCACTATCGGTAAAGCATCTATTTCTTCTTGTATGGCATCAATCTCATCCTGCATCTGATTCAGTCGTGCCTGCAGTTCTTCAGCTCTTTTTGCCCGTTCTGCCTGCTGTGCTTCCGCGCTATTTTTCTTTTTCCTCAGTGTCGGCGGTTCATTTAGTCCTGCTCTCATTACCGGGTAAACGCCGAAACAATAAATCAAATCCGTAACCAGTACATGTTTGCTCGGATCACGCCAGCTACATTTCCGCTCTGCATCTTTTTTCAACAGCTCCGGACATGCATTAACATCGGCCAGCAGTTCGTCGCACATCCGATAATAGTATTTCAGTTTGAAATCCGCACCATAGCCCAGATCTGTATCAAATCCCATCCATCTGGCAAAGTAATGCGCAGGTGTCGACTTAAACAGATAGTTTTCAGACGGAACAATCAAAGCCAGGTATGTGATGGCCACCCGTACATCATGGGTGTATTTCCATTTGCCGGGATAATGCTTTTCAAGCATCACATTTATTGTGTCTACAAAGCTAAGAATGTTGCTCTGCTTTTCGTCCACGTCAGCTGTTTCAGACAGCAAGTCTTCCAGCGCTTTCCTGACAGCTTCAGGTTCTTCCTTTGCAAGCAGAGCCAAGCCGTTCCCAGGAGATACGATCCGGTTATTGATGAGATTATACGTTTTTGAAAACGCCTGCTTGATCATCCCGGAAAGATCAGGCGCAGCTAGATCCCAGACCTTCTGAACCTGCTCAATGGCTTCCCATTTGTAGGTTTCGTAGCCTCCGTTGGGATCATTGAGATAATCGAAGTTATCTATGTAGTTTTGGAACAGCAGTTCGATATTTTGCTTATTCATGCCAGCACCTCCTGCATCATCTTCTTCATAACAGGTTGTGCATTTTCAGCGCCATACTCGTCTTCAAGTTCCTCCTGTACAGCTTTTGCCTGCTGTGCAGCGTACTGGCGGCTCCAACGCATTGCTTCTTCGTAACCCTCCGTACCCTCACAGGTTTCGAGATCAGCCAGCAACTGCTCAACCTTCTGTTTATAGCAAGTCACCACAGCCCTTTGAGTGTTGATAAACTCGTTTGTTTCCCTGTTTGTCATGCGTTTATCAACAAAAAGATAGTCCTGGACATCTCTCAGGAATGGCACCGATGACAGCATGTCATATATGGATAACCAGTCATCATGCAACACGTGCTTTCCCTGGTCTATATCATAGAAGCGCTGATAATACAGCATAATGCAGTTGGTATAAACAGGAAGAAGCGTGAGCATCAAATCCAAAGAAGTGTCCATCGGAAGTTTGCTGCTGAGATTGTAAATAGATACCAGATAATTGTGTAATCCTCGTATGAGGGTAATAAACTCTTCTTCCGTTACCGGTTTGTTCTTTTTCAACTTATCGCCAAGCAGTTTATAATCCCCAAGCAGTTCCCTACACGGGTGAGCAATCTGCGTTTCAAAATTGATATCCTTCAGATCGGATATTTCCTGTCGAATTGCATCGAGCTTTTGATCAACTTTGTTCAGCTTGCCGCAAATAATTCGAGCTGTGCGGTTGAAAGCTGATATCCAAACCAGCGACTCAAGCTCCTCATGGTGATGGGGAGCTTTTCCTCATCCGCAAATGTAGGTTAGAAAGCCTCTTGAAAAATACTGTATTTTAGCCTATAATGTTACTGT
>JAFUZM010000143.1 GCA_017476605.1 Clostridia bacterium | reverse complement strand
AGGAATGTAAGTAGAATAACTTACTGAAGAGCAACACAAAGGCTTGGCGGCTGTTCCTACGCTTACCGAAAGGAGGCGAAGGCGTTGCCGATCACATTGACCTTTCATGTCGGACCGTTTACTGTAACAATAACAGTTCGTCAGACCAGAAAGTCAGAAGACCGCAAAATTCATACCCATATCTTGAGGAGCAGCCGTTAAGCGTTGCTCTTCATTTGTCATTATATGCATATTTACTGTTTTGTCAAGCCTCATTATAGAAACGTACTATACAATCACAGGGCAAATGATTGCGATAAGTAAGGTCATTCTCTCAGGCAAGAGGGAAATGAACCTGAAAGTTGTTTGTATCAATGCCATTGGAGGACGCTGAAATGGAACCACCGAAGTGTTGGACTGCCTCATAGGCAATGGATAGCCCAAGACCATACCCCTGATGGACTTCCCGGGAGGGTTCCAGACGATAAAAGCGCTCAAAGATGTTGATACAGTCTTCCTTGGAGAGAGGAACACCACGACTGCTGACGGTCAGGAGAGCTTCTTTTTTTATCTTTTCGAGGGTCAAATCAATCTGACTGCCGGGATCACTGTATTTGCAGGCATTGTCAATGAGAATCTCGATCAGCTTTGTAATATCCTGGGCGTTGGCATTGCAAAATAGATCCGGTTCAATGGTAAATTCGAGATTGTGGCCTGCATCATAAATGGAAGGCTCAAGCGTCAAAACCGAGGAGGAGACCAGGTATGATAAATTAAGGCGCTCTTTCAGCAGTGGCTTCGGAGCATGATCTGAACGAGCCAGGGTCAATAGGCTTTCTACCAGCTCACGCATCCGTCTGGATTCTACATTGATATTGTCAAGACGCTGGCGGTTTTTGCTGTCCGTCACAGCACCGGACTGGATAATCATGTCGGTATTGGACAGAATGACGGTAAGAGGGGTTTTAAGCTCATGAGAGGCATCCGCAATGAACTGGCGCTGTTGATTCCATACGCTCTCTACCGGCTTGACCATCCAGAGAGCAAGAAAATAGGAGGCAATGATGAAGCAAAAGATGGAGATAATGGCGACCACCAGAGTGTTGATTACCTGGTTTTTTATGGCTTTTTGCTCAAAGGTGGTATCTGCAAACAGGTAGACGATGCCGTTTCGCCCCGGATGACGCATATACCGGAGGGAATACCCTGCAACATCTCCTCTGTCGGCATCCTGTGTTTTAAGGTCTTCAACGATACTTTGAATTTCCGATTCACTGAGATCTGAGATCTGATTGGATTCGATGACAATGTCTCCCTCCGAAGAAACACGGGCAAAAGCGACGGGAGTCTGAAAAGAGGTATCTGTTTGCTCGCTCTGCTTTTCAGGGGGCTTATTTCCCTTTGGCGTGCGATCCATGGAACGACTGTATGAGGCAAATAGGGTCGATAATATGGCAATGAGGAAAAAGCACATCACGCCAAGGAGTACGAACATGATTTTCCGGCGAAGTTTCTTAATCAAGAGTTTCCGACCTCCAGTCTGTATCCAACCCGACGCTGTGCATTGATTTGAACTCTGGATCCAAGCAGTGTCAGCTTCTTACGAAGGAAGCTGATATAGGCTTCAACATTGTTGTCTCCGGCTTCACTGTCATAACCCCATACCTTGGTCAAAATGGTTTCTTTGGAGATCGCGGTCTGTGCGTTCAAAATTAACAGACTCATGATCTCCTTTTCTTTTGCACTGAGCAAAAGGGAACGACTGCCGCAGGAGAGACGTCCATCTGTCAATGAAAGGGAGAGATCATCATAGGTCTTGGTGTCCGGGATGATAGATCCCTGACGCCGAATGACAGCGCGGAGGCAGGCACGAAACTCAAGGTTTTCAAAGGGTTTTGTCAGATAATAATCCGCACCGGAATCCAGTCCTTCGATTCGGTCTGCAAGATCACTGCGTGCCGTGAGCATGAGAACAGGCGTTTCTATCTGATTTGCCCGGATGGTTCTCAAAACTTCAAATCCGTTCATGCCGGGGAGCATGACATCCAGGACGATGGCGTCATAAATTCCGGTCATGGCTTCATCCCGGCCATCTATGCCATCGTAGCGAACGGTAGCATTATATCCCATGTCCTCGATCATATCTGCCAGGGTATTGGCCAGCCGTTTTTCATCCTCAATGATCAGAACCCGCATGCCGTATTGACCCCCTTAAAAAAATTTCCACAAATCCCCGGAATCAGGGGAAATGCCTATAGACAACAGTTTCATTTTCAATTATATTATCACATTGAAGGCTGAAAAGAAGCTGAAAAACAGAACATGTGAGGAAAGTTTTTCTTTAGGTTTTCAGCTAATTTTAAGCTTTGCGCGGTATACTGCAATTGTCCGCACAAGAGAAAAAAGGCGAATTCTGCTGTCAATTGCAGCAGATTCCCGCCTCGAACGGCGAAAAGAAACAACCAGATAAGGAGAGCTTGGAAAGTGGGAAGAAATGGCTACAAGAAAAAGAAGAAAACCGGGTGGATCGTTCTTCTTATACTCATCCTTGCCGCCGCTGGTGTATGGGTTTTCAAAACCAAAATGACGGTAAAAGACGAAGTCCCGCTGGTTGCCTATACGGTACAGCGGGGAACGATAGAGACATATAAATCCTTCAGTGCAACCTTAAACGTCCGAGACAGTGAGACCATCACAAATACAGAGGGCGCGACCATGATCAAGGAGATCTATGTCACGGCAGATCAGGAGGTAAAAAAAGGAGACAACATATTGACACTGGGGACGGGCAAGACCTATGAAGCAGGAATCAACGGAACCGTAAACGAAATCCGGTTTCGCAAGGGCGATTATGTCTGGCCCAATATTACTTTGGTACGAATTTCGGATATGACCCATCTTCAGGTGTCCATCCAGGTGGATGAATATGATATTCAAAAGGTAGAGGTGGGACAGAAGTGCTTTGTCACTGTGGTACCCATGAATCTTGAATATGAGACGGTCATTTCACATGTGAACAGAATGTCAGCGAGCAACGGACGTGTTGCTTACTATCCGGTCACTGCGGATCTGGATGCACCGGAAAATGTGCTTCCTGGCATGACCGTCAGCGTTCGGATGCAGGATGAAATTGCAGAAAATGTGCTGACGCTTCCCTGTACAGCCCTTTCCTTTGACGAAAACGGAACAGTCTCAGTAAAGAAACCGACGGAAAACGGATATGAGAACGTTCCGATTACCGTTGGGATCAGTGATGGAATGTACATTGAAATCGAGTCCGGTGTCAGTGAGGGCGAAACGGTATATGCGGCTTCTGTCGAAGCGACAGAGGAAGAAGTTCCGTTTATGACTCGGCTGGTACGCAAACTCTTTGGAACGCGCAAAGTCATCAATGAGGAAAATTCTGGACGGGGAAACCGCGGCGGTTTTTCACAGAATGACACACAGGGATTCCCATCCGCGGATGGCATGCCGTCCGGTGATTTCCCCGGGCAGACGTCAGAGCAGGGTGCCAGGATGAATCCGGAGGAAGCCGTGAACGGCCAGAATCCGTCGGGCAGGTCTGAGACAAACAAGGACGAGCAGACAGAGAGGACGGAATCCCGGGGTGAGGGAAGCGTTCAGGAATCTTTTAAAGATGCAGGTGAGCGAGCAGGGCAGGCTGAGTCCCTCGGTGAGGAAAGCGTCCAGGAATCTCTCAATGATCCGGGTGAAAAGACAGGCCAACCTGGCAGAAATGAACGCACCCGCGAATCTGCAGAAGATGCAACTGCGTCTTCCGATTCTCGTGGAAATTCGGGAATTGCGAGCGACGGGCGTAGAAGTGATTCCTCACAGGAGAAAGGAGAGCGTCCGACAAGGGATGGGACCGTTTCCGGTGAGCGCAGCCGTTCAAGGCAGAATACAGAAACGACAGAGGAGGAAAAACCGTGAAAAAGTGTTGGGGGCTTGCATTGGCAGTGATGTTGATGTTTTCAACACCAGCTTTTGCAGATACGGTTTTTGAGGGACGAATTGTCCCGGATGAAGCGGTGAGCATGCGCGCACCTTTTGGTGGTGTGCTCAAGCGGATGGATTTAAGAGCCGGCAGCGTCATTTCTGTCGGTGATCCGGTGGCGGAGATTGCGACAACCCGGGTAATGGCAACCGAGGACGGTGTAGTTACCGGCGTATTTGCAGAGGCAGGGGACAGCGCAGAACAGACGGTGCTCTATCTGGCTCCTGTAAGCAAGTTTACCATCAGCGCGACCATTTCAAAGGCGTACAGTTCACCGGAAACGAAATATGTGACCATTGGCGAAACAGTCTATATCAGGTGCACAAAGGACGGATCTCATAAAGCGATTGGAAAGATTACGGCGGTAGATGACTCTGCGTATACCGTGGAAACCGTTGCAGGCGAACTGTATATGGAGGAAACGGTGAACATCTATCGCTCAAAGGACTACAATTCCAAAACCTGTATTGGAAGCGGAAAGGTATCAAGAACCTCAGTGATTCCGGTTTCCGGAACAGGCAGCATTCTTAGAATGCGTGTGGAGGATGGCGAAGAGGTCGAACGTGGCCAGACCCTTTTTGAAACGGTGGAAGGGGACATTGATGCACTTGCTGCCATGGAAGCAACCCTTCGTTCTACCGTTTCCGGAATTGTCGCCGAGGTCAGTGTCAGCGGCGGGCAGAAAGTAACAAAGGGCGATACATTATTTACCTGCTATCCAAACGGGACCCTGATCATCGAATTTGACATTCCCCAGGATTTCCTTTCCGACGTAAAGATCGGGCAGGCGATTCAGGTGTATTTTGACTTTGAGGAACAGAAAACGCCCATTCCCGGGACCGTTACGGATGTTTCCTATGTTTCCGAGAGCAGTGAGGAAGGAACACCTGTATATAAGGGATATGTATCCTTTGAAAACACGGGGGACATCCGGGAAGGAATGAATGTCTATGTAAGTATTGCAGAGGAGGCCAACAGATGAAAAGAGGACTTTTTTGCGTTTTACTGCTGCTTGTATTTCTCTTTCTGCTAGATCTGTCTGTTCTCGCAGATGGTGAGGATGATTTTGTTGATGAACTCGGCGGTGGGTATGTTGAAGAGTCGGAACCTGAACCGGAGCCCGAACCAGAGCCAGAACCCGAACCGGAACCAGAACCGGAACCAGAGCCTGAGCCAGAACCGGAACCAGAGCCTGAGCCAGAACCGGAACCAGAGCCTGAGCCCGAACCAGAGCCTGAACCCGAACCAGAGCCTGAACCGGAGCCCGAACCTGAACCAGAACCAGAACCCGATCCGGAGCCGGAACCCGATCCGCAACCGGAGCCGGATTCCGAGCCTGAGCCGGAGAAGCAATCGAATCCGGAACCCCAGCAGACACAAAGCAACTCAGATGATGTGACACAGGATGAAGAGACAAAGACTTCAGTTGTTGTAACAGAGGCCGTATCTGCAGGTAATGATCTGCAGGCGGGGGAGAACGCTGAACCGTTAAATGGGCAGACCTCCGAATCATCATCGTCTGCATCTGTCGATGGAATGGTGGTTGTTACAAATGAGAATACACCTGTATCCGAGGAGAATGCGGACTGGCTGGATGATGATATTTGCTATGATTTTTATATCATTGAGGATGGAGAGACGATCTTCGGAACATTCTATGAGGTCGTTTCTTACAATCCATCCAAGATTTATCTCAACACAAACCATCAGATCGAAATCTCCGGATATACTGCGGATTCCATTCGCAGCCGGTACAGCTTTGGCGTAGATGAATCGCTCAGTGGTCTCAAGGTGTACATTGAAAATACAGATATTAAAGGCAATTCTAAGGACGGCTGCTGCTATATTTTCGCTGCTGCCAGCTGGAGCAAACCGGAAACCCAGAAGTCAAATGCTGCTGTAACGGAATGGGAAATCGTCCCGCAGATGACCTACGCAGATCATGCTGCAACCATAAGCCTTGGCGCAAATTATGAACTTCAAAAGGGCATGAAGTACTCGGTGACCCTACCGGATGGGACAGAAAAGGCACTTGAGGGAAGCACATTTACAACCGAGTCTGAAGGAAAGCATGTATTCGGGCTTAAAGACAGCTCCGGAAATACGCTGGCCAGCGCTGCTGTGAAGGTAATCTTTGACGAGGAGGAAGAGGATTCTGACATTGAGGAAGAGCGTCTTGACCTGACGGAAGAGGAAGACAACACTCGAATTATTCCGATACAATCCTCCGCATCTGTGGGATCTTCTGATTTCACCGAACTGGAAGTAATCCCCCTGGTGTCTGTAGCTTCGCAATCCTCAAGTGAAGCCGTAGATACTGAGGTTGACTCGGAAGATGAAACGGATATGTTGGAGAGCACAAAGATAACGGTATCCAATGTGACAGCGATTTCTCTTGGTAAAACGGAGGTTTCTTCCAAGCTGGACATGAAGAGTATGCGGAGTGTTACCTTATTCTCTGCACAGGCGGTTTTAGACGAAAATGAAGAAGATCCATCTGGCACCAGCGAGAATGGAGAAAATTCAGAGGGATCGTCTGAAACCGATGGAAATGGAGAAAATTCAGAGGGATCGTCTGAAACCGATGGAAATGGAGAAAATTCAGAGGGATCGTCTGAAACCGATGAGGATGGAGAAACCTCAGAAGGTCAATCTGAGACCGAACTGAATAAAGGCATTGCCCAAATAGATGCTTTAACGATTAACAATAGCGTTCAGATCAGTAACACGTTATTCTCAACAACTCCCCAGTCGAAACAGGAAGGGCTTGCCTCAGATGAACAAAAACAGGAGGACGGGAAGTCAATCCAATATAATCCTGATACCCAAAAGATTACAATCCAGTTGAGCAATTCAGAAGATGAAACTGATGTAACCATTGAATTTGACCTGAGTTTCGATGAATTGGAGAATGATGAGACAACTCCGGAGGAGGAGAGTTCCTCAGATGGAGAAGGTCAGAATGACCCTGTAGAAAATACAGATGGTACGTCCGAGCTCGAGCTTTTCTACAGGATTGACAACGGAGAGTATGCATCTGTGAAGGATGGAATTCAAAGCCTAACAGAAGGCCAGAAGATTCAGTTCTTTATTCAGGATGACGATGATACATACAAAGCAGTCTCTCCGGTATACAAAATGGTAATTGGCGAAGATGGAAAGCTTTCCAAAGAAGCCGTCCAATCCGAAGGTGATACAAGTGATGATGCTGAGAGCGTCATGCGGATAGGCAACACTTTTAATACAACACTATTAGGCTTAGAACCGAAAGATGATGATAATTCTCTGGATAATGTGACTGGCGATCCAGACTCGCATGAGCAGGAATCTGAAGATCCTGAGGAGATCTCGGATTTGGACAATAATTCGATTGAAATCGAATCATTTACTGTCGAAGCAGCAAATGTCTCTGCAGAGAATACTTGGAGCACAAAGGCAGCAACGTTTACGCTGAGCTATGAACCAAGCACTGCAGTTTTGGGTCAGGACGTGTTTATTCAATGTAGCATTACAGATGAAGCGACCCAAAAGACAACAATCCAAGTGATAGATGAACAGTACTATACCGCAGAGGATGGCGTATATACGCTGGTGTTTGATCTCATAGATGCAGAAGGTACCATCCTTAAGTCTTCATCCGAAAAATTTGAGATACAACAGGATACCGTAAACCCGACCATGATCATTGGACTCACAGATGGATATGGCCTGATCATCACAGGTATAGATGCCACAAGTGGGGCAGTTTCTGTATCCGTAGATGGGGGCGAATCCTGGAGTGTCCTGACGCAGAGTAAAATTGATGATACGATGAAAAAGACCTATAAGGCCAATGCAGCGGTCACCCTGAAGGCGGGACAGATCAAGATTCAGGATGCAGCAGGAAATATCACTTCATCCCTGGAGGATGTAAAGCTTATTACAAGTGAAAAAACAGCCTCACAGGACGCCACACAATCGGCACTTACGAACGCACTCAAGGGAATGACGTCAAAGAGCACCGGGAAGAGCCGCTCGGTCAGCCATTCGAGGTCAAGCACAACCTTGATCTCTGCATATGACGGTGTCGATCTTATCCTTTATGAGGCTGTGATGAATCAGCTGGTCGTCGGCGATGACGTACTGGATCTTTCGCTTCAGTATGTGGATGATGCGAAGCGCGGGAATGAGGAACCGGTCTTTACCGCAGAGTTTTCCTCCTGGGAAAACAATGGCGTGATTGACACCATTGTCTTAAGCACCGTAGAGGAAGAAAACGAGGAATATACCTGGGTATTTTCCGGAACCGTCTATAAGAAGCTGGCCGCCAGCGGCATTGAATACATGGTGCTGCGCAACGGAGAGAACGTGATGGGCGTGCCGACGTCGGGATTCTCCGGCGGAACCCGGTACAACATGTATCGTTCGGATGGAAAGGTCAGCAAGGATTTCGTGTATTCCATCACCATGGATGCAAACAGCGGGTTTGAAATGGATGTCACCGTGGATGGAACCACCTATTCGCTGACGGATGATACCAATGCAGAATTCTATTACTTCAATGTGTTCAGCGGGTCAGCAGAGAACCTAGAGATGAATGAGGAGGAACAGGGGTGAAAAAACGCAAAAAAGGCCGGGGACGGCGAATTGTTCTTCTGATTCTCCTGCTTCTTATTCTGGCAGCCGTAATATGGTTTGTGGTTTTACCAAAGTTCAATCAGGCAGTCACGGATACATATGATACATACACAACGCGAATTGGAAGCATCTCCAATTCCCTCAGCTTCAGCGGCAGCATGAGTGTCAAGAACTCGGAAACCCTCACGGCAGACAAGGCCGGAACGGTTCGAAAGATCTATGTTTCAGAGGCGGAGTCAGTGAAAAAGGATCAGCGTCTGATTCGCCTTTCGACGGGGGAGATCATCAAGGCTTCCTTTGATGGACAGGTCAATGAGATCAGCGTCGAGGAAGAGGATGATGTCAGTGCCAATGAGAATCTGATTCAGATCGTTGACTTTTCTCAGATGACCGTGGCGCTGCGGGTGGATGAATATTCCATTACGAAGATTGAGCTGGGACAGCCCTGCGTAATCACGCTGACAGCGCTTGGAATTTCATTCCCGTCGACAATATCGCATATCAACCGGATTTCCACGACATCGGGAAATACCACGTACTATACGGTCAGCTGCGATGTTGAGGTGACGGAGCAGGTGCTGCCGGGCATGCAGGTGACCGTTACGATTCCTCTTGAGGAAGCAACAGATGCGGTTATTCTCAACAAGAATGCACTCAGCTTTGCAGGCGACAACAGCGCTTATGTACTGAAGCAGAATGAGAACGGGGAGATGGAACGGGTCGCCGTAACCGTTGGTGTCGACAACGATAACTATGTGGAAATCAGGGAAGGACTGAGTGAAGGGGAGACAGTATATAAGCAGACGACGGCGAAGCAGAATACCAATGCCGGCCTGTTCGGTGGCTTCCAGATGCTGAATCAGAACACCAATTCAAATCAGAGGAATAATTCGAACCAGAGAAACAATTATGGCGGTGGAAACTTTAACGGCAGTACCAGAAACAATGGTGGAAACATGCCGGGAAGGCCGTAGGGGAGGCTGAAATGGATAAGACTCTGAAACGGCATGAACAGGAAGAATCACGTTTTTTCCACATGCAGGATATTGTGAAGCAGTATCCGCTGGGGGATGATGTGGTGACCATTTTGAAAGGCATTTCCCTGGATGTAGAGGAAGGGGAGTTTCTCTCCGTTCTGGGTCCTTCCGGTTCCGGTAAGTCAACCCTGATGAACATCATAGGTTGTCTGGATCTGCCAACCTCCGGAGAGTATGTTCTGAGGGGCAATGTGGTGCTGGATCTCAGTGAGAAGGAGCTTTCTCACATCCGCTCCAGGGAGGTTGGATTCATCTTTCAGAATTCACAGCTTCTGCAGCGCATGGACGCCATGAAGAATGTGGAGCTGCCGCTGATTTATGCCGGGGTTCGCCCAAAGGAGCGGCGACAGCGTGCAGAGGAAATGCTCTGCAAGGTCGGCCTTGAGGATCGCCTGCATCATATGCCGAACCAGCTTTCCGGCGGACAGCAGCAACGCGTTGCCATTGCGAGGGCACTGGTGACCCATCCAAGCCTTCTGCTGGCGGATGAACCCACTGGTGCGCTGGACCAGACTACGGGCCGACAGATTATGGACCTCTTTCATGAACTGAACGAAGAAGGGCATACGATCATCATGATTACCCATGATGTGAACATTGCAAAAAACGCACGTCGTGTGGTCAATATCATTGATGGAATCATGACGGAGGGAGAAGGGGAGGTGACATTTGCATGAACATGATCTCCTCGTTTATGGGCAGCATCTATATGTTTGTAGAAAGCTGTTCCATGGCCATTGAGAATATCCTGCAAAATCGTCTCCGCTCCTTTCTGACCATTCTGGGTATCATGATTGGTGTTACAGCGGTTATATCGCTCATTACAACGGTTTCCGGTGTTTCAAGCTCCATCTCCTCTTCGTTTACCGCTCTTGGCGCGGGCACGATTTCGCTCTCCGTGACCGGAACGGATCTCAAAGAGGGATTGTCCAGTGAGGACTTTGATCGGATTATCGCGCTTGATCATGTGGTCGGCGTGACACCGACGGTGAGCCTTACGGCAACCGTAGCAAGGGAAACCGCCAGCGATACCAATTATTCCATTCAGGGAACAAACGATTATTATTTTGAGCAGCATCCCGACAGCGTCAAAAGCGGGCGCCGGATCAACTCGGTGGATACAGACAGCATGTCAAGAGTCTGTCTCGTGAATAAGGACATTGTAGATACCTTTTTCTATGGGGTCAGTCCGATTGGGAAAAGCATTTATCTGAATCGGATTCAGTTTACGGTCATTGGCATCTTTGAGAGTGATACCTCGGTAGCCAGCCTGATTTTTGGCGCACCCAAGGCTCTGATCCCTTATACCACGGCACTTAAAATGAACAATGCCGCACTGGTCAATAACCTGACCGTCTATATGGATGGAGAAACAACCTCTGCGGAGGTTCAGGCAGAGCTTGAGGAGCTGCTGGATGAACTGTTTAATTACGAGGATGATACGTATACCATCACAACGATGGACAGCATTGAGGATACGATGAATACCATGATGGGCATGATGTCTGCGCTGCTTGGCGGCATTGCCAGCATTGCCCTTCTGGTTGGCGGAATTGGCATCATGAACATGATGCTGACCTCGGTCACAGAGCGTACGGTGGAGATCGGACTTAAAAAGGCCATTGGGGCAGAGCCCGGGCAGATTCAGATTCAGTTTCTGATCGAGTCCTTTCTGCTTTCCATGATCGGCGGAATATGCGGCGTGATCCTGGGCCTGATCGTATCCGCTATCATGAGCAACCTGATGGGCTCGGATTTTGTAATCTCCTACGGAGCCATCCTGCTGGGTGTCGGCTTCTCCGCGGCGGTGGGCATTATTTTCGGATGGTCACCGGCAAGAAAGGCCAGCAAGCTGAGCCCGATTGATGCACTGAGGCGTATGTAAAGAGGTTTTGGAATATTCCCGCCGGATGGAGTTCGTTTGACGGGAAAATAAATATAAGAATTAGGAGGCATTATGAAAAAGGCGTTGATTTTCTTTCTCTCACTGCTGCTGATTCCCGCACTGTCTCTTGCAGTCACCACATTCGAGGGAAGTGTGGTCTCCGGCGAAGTCGTATCGGTGACGGCCCCCTTTGGTGGAACAGTCAGCAATTTCAGCCTGCGTGCAGGCAGCCGGATCAATGTGGGCGACGTTGTGGCGACCATTGCAACGGATAAGGTCTATGCGACGGCAGATGGCACCATTGCCGGCGTATTTGCGCAGGTCGGTGACAGCGTGGAAAATGTGATTTCCCGCTATGGTGCGGTCATGTACATTGTGCCGGAGCACAAGTATACCATTTCCGCGGATATTGAAAAGGCGTACAACAGCGCGGAAACGAAGTATGTCAATATCGGTGAGACGCTGTATATGAGCTGTACCAGTGATGGCGCACACACGGCTGTGGGTGTCGTAACGGCGGCGAGCGATACAACCTACACGGTGGAAACTATTTCCGGTGAGCTTCTCATGGAAGAGTCCGTGTACCTTTATCGGAGCCCCAACTATACATCCAAGACCCGTGTGGGACGCGGAACCGTTGGCCGTACACCGGAAATCTCAATCAACGGAAGCGGAAGCATCCTGAGATTCCACGTCAAGGACGGCGACAAGGTCAGCCGTGGCGATCTTCTCTTTGAAACGGTGACCGGTGAATTTGATGGACTCTATGCGACCGGAAATGAGATCGTTTCGGACATTGGCGGCATCATTGCCTCCGTGGATACGGCAGCCGGGAAATCCATCAACAAGGGCGATACCGTCCTGACGGTGTATACCATGGACTCCCTGCAGATTGAAATCAGCGTCAATGAATATGATCTGGTTTCCATCAAGGAAGGGGATACCGTGAGCCTCTCCTTTAACTATGATGAGAGCAATATCATGCAGACCACGGGAACCGTTTCCATGATCTCTCATCTCAGCAACTCCGAATCCGGCAGCGAGGCCAATTATCCTGCTTATATTGATTTTACGCCCAATGAGAATATCCGCATTGGCATGACGGTCTCCGTCAGCACGCTGGATGGCGAAGAACCGAGGGATCCTGAGGATCTTGAGGATGCCGAGGACCTGGACGAATAAGACAACAGCAGAAACAGAACATAGGAAAACCGCCCTCAGAATGTCTGAGGGCGGTTTAATGTGATCAGGCGGCTTGCTGTTTTTCTTTATGATGGCGTACATACTGCCAGAGGAAGGCAAGACCGACCAGTCCGATTCCGATCACGTCCGTGAGGACGCCGGGGATGATGAGCATGAGACCACCGGCCATAGTGATGAGCCGTTCAAAGAGGTTCATGTTGGTGTAGAAGTAACCGGAGAGTCCGGCGGCAACACCGAAAATGCCGATGGCGGCGGTGATGGAAAGAAGGATCACTTCGTACCATACCGTGTCAATGAGCAGAAGGGAGGGACTGTAGGCAAACACAAAAGGAATGATGAACGCTCCAATGGCCAGCCGGGTTGCGGTGATGCCGGTCTGCATGGGCTTTGCCTTT
>JAFUZM010000142.1 GCA_017476605.1 Clostridia bacterium | reverse complement strand
GTCACTTCCGGTGAGATTCGCGTGGATGATCAGGACATTCGGGATCTGACCCGCTCCTCCCTCCGCTCTGCCTATGAGATGGTCCTGCAGGATACCTGGGTTTTCCGCGGCACCATCTTTGAAAACATCGCCTATGGCAGTGAACATGCGACGATGGAGGAGGTCGTTGCCGCCGCAAAGGCCGCCCATATCCACCCCTTTATCATGCGCCTCCCGGAGGGCTATCAGACGATCATCAACGAGGACGGCGGGAATATCTCAAAGGGTCAAAAGCAGCTTCTGACCATTGCAAGGGCCATGCTCTCCTCTAAGACCGCCTCCGGCAGAAACCGCGCGCACATGCTGATCCTGGATGAGGCCACCTCAAATGTCGACACCAGTACCGAACGGGCCATCCAGCATGCCATGCGGGATCTCATGCAGGATAAGACCTGCTTCGTCATTGCTCACCGCCTCTCCACCATTCAGAACGCCGATTTGATTCTGGTTCTGGATCACGGAGATGTCGTGGAGCAGGGCACCCATCAGGAACTCATGGCCGCACAGGGCTTTTACTACAACCTCTATCGGGCACAGTTTGAATAACCTCATCCTCATTCATGTCTTTATCAAACTGCCGACCTTCCCCGAGTCTCCAATCCCATGCTACACACAACAGCGGTGAATCCGAGACTCGGGTAACAGATTCTTTGGGGTGACATGAGTTTTGATGGACCAATCAAATTGTAAGATTATTTCAAAATACGCTGTCATAATAAGAGATTTTGAAGTATCATATGGTAAAGCGTTTCGGTTCTGTCTCTGAATCACATCTTATCGGAGGACAATATGAAGGAATCACACGGATTAAAACGATGTGCGATTTTCATTGCTAAACATCTCTTTAGTATCATTATCTGCATTGGCATAATCGCCATTGGCCTTGCCGGGCTCTACCGCTTCGGATTTTTCAATAAAGAGGATACGGTCAGCATAGATACATCATCATTGCTTACGAATGCCGTTGATATTGCGGAACTTTCAACGGCAGAATTCAAGTATCGGGGCATCGCAGACATATACAAAGATGAAAACAAGAAAAAGCTTCTTTGCCGTGTCTGTTACAATGCGGTTGTGAAAGCCGGCATTGATATGAAAAATGTCTTGTTTGATATTGATGACGAGAATAAAACCGTGACCGCAACCCTCCCTGAGATTGACCTCAAGGTTACAATCATTGACGAACAATCCATGGCCCTGTTACCTTCAAACGCGGATGTTGAAATAGATCGTATGTTAAAGTCCAGCAAAGAAGATGCCGAAAGTGAAGCGAGAAAATCCCCTGAACTGATCAGCACCGCTCAAAGTAATCTGAGGGCAACGATAGAAGGATTGACTTATCCGATACTGAAAGCAAAAGGCTATTCCTTAGTATGGAATTGACAGAGCAACAGCATAATGCGTAAGGAGGAGCCTGGATCATGAAAGGAAACGTCAAAAAGTATTTACCGAGCATCATTGCCGGCGCTGTATGTCTTGCTGCTGTGCTTTGTTTGCTGATCATCCCAAAAAACAACAGCGAGCAGAACAAGGTTGATTTTTCGGAGTATTCCTCTGTCAATACCATTTGCGAATTGGCGACGCTTCGAAGCTTCTATCATAATGTTGCCATGTATGAAAAGAAGCCGGATGGTGGCAATAAATTTGTCAATGATGTCCTGCTTTGGCCATTTGGCACATATTCAAAGATCGGATATAAACAGTTCTGGCTCGAATACAGTGGAGTCGTTGAAACAGGCATTGATGCAAGCCTGATCAAAATCACCGGTCCTGATTCAAACGGGATCGTCGAGGTTTATGTCCCTCAAGCAAAGGTACTGAGCGTATATGCCGATGAAGCCTCATTGACCGAGCCATTATCCGAGAACGGCTGGTTTACGAAAATTTCCGGAAAAGAGAAGGCAGAAGCGTTCTCTACCGCCCAGAATGCAATGAGACAGGAAGCCGAAAACGATCAGTCGCTGCTCAGAAGGTCAAGGGAAAATGCAAAGCTGCTTCTGGAAAAGTACATCATCAATACTGGAAAACAGATTGGTGCCAGTTATTCCGTAAAATGGACGGAAAGCCCATAATGAGGGTATGAAAAATCATCAGAAGGAGGGACGTACGATGTTGATGCTGGTCATCATCATCGCTGTTGTGGCTGTTATCGCAGTGATGATTAAAAAGATGAAATAAAGCCAAACAGGCGATTGAACTCTTTCAATCGCCTGTTTTCTATTTACTTGAGGAAGCCGTTGATGATCTGCTCCTCCGCTTCCTGTTCGGTCAGGCCGAGGGTCATCAGCTTGATGATCTGCTCCCCGGCAATCTTGCCAATGGCCGCCTCATGCACGAGAGAGGCGTCCACATTGTTGGCCTCAAGTGCCGGCACCGCCAGAATCTTTCCGTTTTCCATAATGATGGAATCGCATTCCGTATGCCCGTAGCAGGCGGCATTTCCCGTGATCTTGGCCTCAAAGCGCTGGAAGGACTGATCCCTGGCTACTGACCGGGAGACGATGTCCGCACTGGATCCCTCGCCGTTCAGGACGACATCATAGGTACTGAGTGCCCGCTGCTCGCCATGGGTCATAAGTCTCTCCCGAACCACCAGCTTGGCATTTGCCCCAAGCTCTGCGGTGGTCTTGCGGTCCGTGTCATCGACACCCTTGATCTGCACCATCTCCATTTCCATGGTGCTACCCTCCGCCATGTAGACCTCCGTGCCGGGATTCAGAATGCGCTTGCCGGCTCCTGTTCCGGAGCCGTAATGCTTTTCCACATACTTGACCTTTGCGTTTTTCTCAAGATAGAACCGGTGAATGCCGTCATGCTCAGAGTCCTTTGGTCCGCAGTTGTCAATGCCGCACCCTGCAACAATCACGACATCCGCATCCTCGCCGATGTAAAAGTCGTTATAGACCAGCTCGGAAAGACCGCTCTGCGTCATGACCACCGGGATGTGGACGCTCTCGTTCTTGGTCCCGGGCTTGATGTGAATGTCAATTCCACTGACTTCGGTCTTTGAGACAATCTCAATATTGGCCGTAGACTGACGGCCTGCCGCCTGTGAATTGGAACGGATGTTGTACGCACCCTCAGGTACACCGTGTAAATCTGCAACCTCTCTCAGAAGGCGCAGCTGAATCTCATCTAACTGCATTGTTTCCTCCACATACTTTCGACCTACTGTGCCTTGGCACACGCTGCCACCGCTGAGGTTGTCCCAATCAGCGATGGGAGGATGTCCTCACGCGCCCCGTGTCTGTCAATGTGTCCATCCTTAAGCACGACAATTTCATCCGCAATGTTCATGATCCGCTCCTGATGCGAGATGATCAGGATGGAGCTTCCCTTGATGTTCTCTCTCATCCTCTGGAAGACCTGAATGAGATTCTGGAAGCTCCACAGGTCAATACCCGCCTCCGGTTCGTCAAAAACGGAAAGGGTTGTTCCCCGCGCCAGCACGGTAGCAATCTCAATGCGCTTGAGCTCGCCGCCGGAGAGGCTGCTGTTGACCTCACGGTCAATGTAATCCCTGGCGCACAGGCCAACCTCCGAGAGGTATTCGCAGGCTTTGGCAACCGACACCTGTTTCCCGGCTGCCAGCCGCAAAAGGTCAATCACCTGAATGCCTTTAAAGCGAACCGGCTGCTGGAAGGAAAAGCCGATTCCGGCTTTTGCTCTCGTCGTGATGTCCCAGTCCGTAATCTCCTCTCCGTTCAGGTAGATGTGCCCTGCACTGGGCTTTTCAATGCCCACAATGAGCTTTGCCAGTGTGGATTTACCGCCACCGTTGGGGCCGGTAATGACCACCAGTTTTTCATCCGGAATCGTAATACTGATGTCCCGGATGATTTCCTTATCCTGACTCTCTGTATTGACATTGAAGGAGATGTTTTTAAGTTCCAACATGGTTATATCATCCTCTTTGTGTAGTAATAGGGGGGTATTTTTCGTCGGATGCTCTTGATTCTCCTCGGCTTTTTCTTCGGTGAATCTTCATTTTGAGCAATAATGGGGATAAAACTGATGAGTTTTCCACAGTAATCCACAGGTTTTCCACAAGTTAAACACACAAATTGTGGAAAACCTGTCTTTTTTCTCTCCCTGTTTCACGGTATAATAGGGAGACTTACAAATGCTGAGGTAACCTGCCATGTTCTTTTCCAGTTCCAATATGTTCTGCCTCCCGGAAATTGAAACCAAGCGCCTGCTCTTGCGGCGAATCCGATCCTCCGATGCTCAGGACATTTTCATGTACAGCAAGGATCCGGAGGTTGCAAAATACGTTCTGTGGCGGGCACAGACCAGTCTGCGTGAGGCAAAGGACTATTGTCGCTTCATGGCGCGGCAGTACCGTCTGGATGAACCCTCCAGCTGGGGCATTGTCGATAAGGATTCCGGCCACCTCATCGGAACCATTGGCTATATGTCCTATGATACGGACAATTCAAGCACAGAGCTCGGCTATTCCCTCGCTCACTGGAAATGGAACCAGGGACTTATGACCGAGGCACTGAAGCGGGTGATTGACTATACCTTTGACGCAACCAACATCAACCGTATTGAAGCGCAGCATGAGACGGAAAATCCGGCTTCCGGCCGGGTCATGGAAAAATGCGGAATGAAAAAGGAAGGGATATTAAGGCAGCGGCTTTACAATAAGGGACGTTATGTAGATGTCTGTCTGTATTCGATTCTTCGCAGTGAATACAAAAAAGGATCCCTTAAATTCTGATAAGACCTTGCGTGCTCTTCCTCAGTGGGAAGAGCACGTTTGTTTATCCTCGCGTTTCGGGCTTTTTAAGCCGGGCCTTTGCCCGCTGCATTAGGCCGGCGATGGCAAGCGATAAGGCAATCCCGGCAAGGAGATAGAGGACTGCCCATTCCGGATGTCCTGCCGGTGCATAGGTATACTCCGCCGCGCGGAACTCGTAGAGATGAAAGTTCGCTGCACCCAGGTGAAACCAGTTCAGAAGAAGGAAAATAATGTTGAGACATAAGAAGCCCAGCCGGTGATGCATCATGACGGAAAAGGTATTGCGGCTGCAAAACAGCAGTATCCGGCTTTTCCCGATCAGCGGGGCAATCAGACGGGCGATGCGCAGATAGAACGCAATGGCCAGGGCTCCGCCCAGGTAGACCCCGATGGGCCCACAGAGAAAATAGGTGCCATTTGACAAAAGATAGGCGTTTTCCGGAACAAGCGTGGTAAAGAGAATGCGAAGCAACACAATGCCGGTTAGCCATGGAAGCGTCGGCAGACGATCAAACTTTTCCAGCCGTTCCCTGTACAGATGACCGGCGGCATAGCCGGGAAGCAGCACGAGAGCCCGTGCCAGGAAATAGAGGGGAGCGGGAACCCATTCATGTGAAATTCCGTAAACGCAGAGGGATCCCAGAAGCAAGGAGAGGAGAAAAGGCCATATACTTTTTCTTCCGAAAGGAAGGGAAAGGGTACGGTACACGAGCTTTGTAAGAAACAGAGCACCGATAAACCATGCCGCACCGTTCAAAACAAACTGTTCCCCATCCGTAATGGGCGCCAGCAAAAGGGAATAAGCGGAAAGCGGCGCACCATACTGCAGGCCGAGAAACCGCCTGAGTGCTGTCATCAGTATCCCATAGAAAAGATTCCAGAGATACATCGGAACAAGAAGCTGCCGGATGTCGCGCAACAGGGCCTCCCGGTATCCGCGGGTGGAATCATAAAAATAGCCGGAGCCAAAGGCAAACAGAAGCATATGAAAAGAGTAGTAGCGAAAGAGACCGCCAAAATTAAAAAGCTCCCCCTCAAGGGGAATGTGCCCATCGACCACAAAGAAAATGGCCATGAGATAAAGTGCACGGAAAACACGGTTTTCCTCTCGCCGCTCCATGATTTCTCCTCCTGATCATCTGGCGTATGAATCTCTCAGATGATACCATAAAGGGAAAAGAAGCGCCAGTCCGTGAATCATCTTTTTCCGCATTTCGGGGAAAAAACAGAGAAAAATCAGTTATGGCAATTTCCCCATTTATTGAATACTTTTTCCATCTATTTTTCAAAAATCTCAATTATTGTGGAGAAAAACATCATTTTTGTCAGTAGACGTTTATCGTTCTAACCGTATACTTAGGGAAATCATTTTGTGTTGTGCTGAGGGGAGCAGCCACTCAAGGGAGGTGTTTTTATGGTTAAGTTTGGTGAACGCCTGAAAGCAGCGCGTACCGCCAAACACATGAGCCAGCAGGCTCTTGCCGACATCATCGGAAAGAGTTTGAATACCGTTGGTCTTTATGAGCGTGGTCTCCGTCAACCCAGTCTCGAAACGCTATGCCTTTTGGCAGACACTCTTGAGGTATCCTCGGATTATCTGCTTGCAAGAACAGAAAGTAAACTTCCATCACCGAACAGCAACAGTGATGAGGACCTTGAAAAACGTGTCAGTCGTATTGAAACAAAAATCGGTTTGGAATAAAAGAAAGCCCCAAGGGGCTTTCTTTTTTGTCCTTTTCGGCTTGCCTGCTTTGATCGTGCAATCAAACCATATTACCGGCATCCCCCTGTCCTTCCCCATTACTCCAGGAGAATAGGGAGATGCGGATCCAATCGTTGTAGAGCTTCGCTTAAGGCACTACTTTCAAATGAGTTTAGTTATAAAATATATGGATTTATCGTTGTGATTTTGAAATAGATGGGCTATAATACAAGTTGTTTTAATACAGGAATTGTGACTGAGGAGTTGTACTATGTATCCGTTGAGCTATAGTCTGAATCATGATGACGGAAAACCTCTTCTGAGGCAGTATGTTTATCATGTCGGTTCCTTTCATTACAACTGGCATAAGGAAATCGAAATTATCTGTGTACTGAGCGGATCCATCGAGGTCTGTGCCGGAGGGAAGGTATACGAATTGTCCGAGGATGATCTTCTTCTGATTAATTCGAACATCGGACATGCCACGCTTTCAAGAGTCGTTGACAGCGCTATTTTGCTGCTGCGGATTGATCCTTCCTTTTTTGAAAAGGCTTATCCGGATTTTCGACATTGTCACATTCATCTGTGTTCCCGGGCAGAAACGAGGAATCAGCATCGCTTTTCCGAACTGCGGCGCTGCATGGCCGTCATGTTGCTTTCGCATTTTTCTGATGCTCTGATCAGCACTTTTGCCTTCAACAGCGCAATGTATACATTTGCGTATATTCTGCTGCAGGAGTTTCCTCCGGAGCAGCAAACCTTTGCAGTGTATTCCGATAAAGAGGATGAAAGGAATGTGTTTGAAATTATCCGTTCATTGGAAGAACGGTACCAGGAAAAGATCACACTGCAGGATATTGCAAAACGATGGAACTATTCAAGCACCTACGCTTCACAACTCTTCAAGGAATATGTCGGCATCAGTTTCTATGATTACCTGACCCGTATTCGGTTGCGTCAGGCAACCAGGGAACTGAGCGAAACAGAAAAGCGCATTGTTGACATCGCCTCCGACAACGGATTCCAGGACCTCAAAAGCTTTAACACCAAGTTCCGGGAAATTTTCGGAAGATCGCCCTCTGACTATCGAAAAACGATCGACGAAGAGCACATCCGATATGACGCAACATTCAAAAAAGTCTTTATCAACAGCGATGATACCAGGGTAATGCAAAAGCTCCGAATGTATGCAGCAGCATCTCTTTCAGATGATATCCAACCGGTCATTTCCAGAGAGAACACGGGTAAGCAAGAGATGAAAACTGCACAGATTACGCAAGAACTGCATCAATTAGCAAAAAGAATCGAAGAAATCTCAAAAGAAATTTCTGACCAATCATAAAATTCACCCATCCGATTTTTCTGATTCGCATACAGCCCGATATTGGGCTGTTTTTTATTTTTCTTATCAGAAGCATCAAAAATGGCACGAAACAGACCTTTTCTGCTGCATCAAAACAGGGGGAATTTTTCAGATGGACAAGTGCCTGTTCGCCCGAAAATACTCAATGAAGTATCCGTTCACGCAAAAAAACTCTCCAAAAAATTGGAAAGAATTGCGGGAAAACAATCGGTAGAATGATGGCAACAAATCATTCCGAAGGAGGAATTCCGAATGAGTCCGGCTGTCATTACTCTACTGTTCCTGCTCTTTGCGATCATCATGTTCGTGACAGAAAAAATCCCTCTGGGCCTCACGTCCATGATCGTATGTGTAGGGCTGGTCGTCACTGGCGTTTTGGGAGTCAGCGATGCCTTCAAGGGCTTCATTGATTCAAACGTCATCCTCTTTGTCGCCATGTTCATTGTGGGCGGTGCGTTGTTTGAAACAGGCATGGCCAATGAAATCGGAGGCATCGTCACTAAGTTTGCCAAATCAGAGAGGGCATTGATTATCGCCATCATGGTGATCGTCGGCGTCATGAGCGGTTTCCTGTCGAACACCGGAACCGCGGCTGTCTTGATTCCTGTGGTCATCGGTATCTCTGCCAAATCCGGCTTTAAACGCTCCAGGCTGCTGATGCCGCTGGTTTTCGCAGCCGCCATGGGTGGTAACCTTTCTCTGATTGGTGCTCCCGGCAACATGATTGCACAGAGCACTCTGGAACCCATAGGACTGAAATTCGGTTTCTTTGAGTATGCAATCGTTGGTGTCCCGATCCTGATTGCTGGCATTCTGTTTTATGCCACCATCGGATTCAAACTGCTCCCGAACCATGAGCCGAACTCAGATGATAACTCCGTATTTGATGAGCAGGTGGATTTCAGCCATGTGCCCAAGTGGAAAAAGGTTACCTCTCTGGTCATTCTGGTTCTGACACTGTTGGCCATGATTTTTGAAGATGTAATTGGTATAAAGCTCGCCATTTCCGGTTGCGTCGGAGCGATCCTGTTGATTCTCTTCCGGGTCATTCCAGAGAAGGAAGCACTCAAATCCATTGACCTCAAAACAATCTTTCTATTTGGTGGCACCCTGAGTCTGGCTACGGCGCTGGACAAGTCCGGTGCCGGAAAGATGATCGCAGATACCGTCATTGGTCTGCTCGGTGCAAACCCATCTCCCTTCCTGCTGACCTTTATCGTGTTCATCCTTTGCTGCGTAATGACAAACTTCATGTCCAACACTGCCACCACTGCACTGATGGCCCCCATCTGTCTCTCCATTGCTCAGGGCATGGGTGCTGATCCCCGTGCTGTCCTGATGGCCTGTGTAATTGGCGGCTCCTGCGCTTATGCGACACCGATCGGAATGCCCGCCAATACGATGGTTGTCGGTGCCGGCGACTATACCTTCATGGACTATGTAAAAGCAGGTCTCCCATTGATCCTGATTGCAACAATCGTCAGCATGATTATCCTGCCCATTGCATTCCCGTTCTTCCCATGATTGAAACCTAAAACTCTGTCATAACCGTTCAACAAGAAAAGGAGGAGATCTCTATGGCAACTGATGCTCAGGTCAAAAAGATGACCGATATGATGGCCAAGTTTGTTGGCTACACCGGGAAGAAGCTCCCGGATGATGTGATCGCTAAACTGGAGGAGCTGCGTGAAAAAGAAGACAGTCCTCTGGCAAAAGTGATCTACGACACCATGTTCCGCAACCAGGAACTGGCGGTCAAGCTGGACCGCCCGTCCTGCCAGGACACAGGCGTTCTTCAGTTCTGGGTCAAGTGCGGCACCGGATTCCCGCTGATCAATGAGCTGGAGGGACTGCTGAAAGATGCCGTTGTGCAGGCGACCTTTGAAACACCTCTGCGCCATAACAGCGTGGAGACCTTCGATGAATACAACACCGGCAAGAATGTTGGAAAAGGAACACCGACAGTATGGTGGGACATCGTTCCCAACTGGGATGGCTGCGAGATTTACACCTATATGGCGGGCGGCGGATGCACTCTTCCGGGAAATGCCACCGTACTCATGCCCGGCGAGGGCTATGAAGGCGTGACCAAGTTTGTGCTGGATCGCATGACCTCTTACGGCCTCAATGCCTGCCCTCCTTTGCTGGTGGGTGTCGGCGTCGCCACTTCCGTGGAAACAGCTGCACTGCTTTCCAAGAAAGCTCTCATGCGCCCGATTGGCTCTCATAACGAGAATGAGCGCGCTGCAAAGATGGAAAAACTTTTGGAAGATGGCATCAACGCCATCGGTATCGGCCCACAGGGCATGGGCGGTAAATATACCGTGATGGGCGTACACATTGAAAACACAGCCCGTCATCCCTCTGCCATCGGTGTGGCCGTCAATGTTGGCTGCTGGAGCCATCGCCGTGGACATATCATCTTTGACAGGGACCTCAATTACACCATCACCACCCATTCCGGCTGTGTGCTTTAATCGCGAAAGGAGGAACAGAAAATGGTTGAAATCAGAGACGGAAAAAAGGTTCTCATCACGCCTATTTCGGCAGAGGATCTCAAAGATATCCATATTGGTGACATTATCTATCTGGATGGCAGCCTGACTACCTGCCGCGATGTGGCACATCGCAGAGTTGTTGAAGAGGGCCGGGAGATTCCGGTCGATGTACGGAATAATGCCATTCTCCACGCCGGTCCAATCATCCGTCCATTGCCGGATGACAAGTTTGAGATGGTCTCCGTCGGACCGACAACGTCCATGCGTATGGAGAAATTTGAATATGAGTTCGTCAAGACCACTGGCGTCCGGGTGATCGTCGGCAAAGGTGGCATGAAGGAAAACACCGCCAATGCATGTAAGGACTTCGGCTGCATTCACTGTGTCATTCCCGCCGGAAATGCTGTCGTCGCTGCCGTATGCGTAGAAGAAATCGTTCGTGCAGAATGGCGTGATCTGGGTATGCCGGAAACGCTGTGGAACTGCCGTGTGAAGGAATTTGGACCGCTGATTGTTTCCATTGATGCAGAAGGAAAAAATTATTTCGAAGAAAAGAAGATCGAGTATAACAAGAAAAAAGATGAGCAGGTCGAAAAGATCAGCGCTCAGGTTGGTTTTATCAAGTAATGGCTTGGCACAAAAAGATGGATCCGGGATTCACCCGGATCCATCTTTTGACATTCATACATCCTTCTTTGGCTTTGAATACATATTCCGAAGGCCTTTTGGATAGTGGTTCTTGATCACGCCATCGCTGGCCTTTCCAAGGCCGACGGGGATTCCTTCATAGAAAAGGACGACAAAGCCGCGGCCCGGGTTTCCGCTTAAAACCTCCCCCGCCTGATATCGCCTGAGTTCCTCAAGGTCGATGGCATGGCTGTTTGTCACCTCTCCGGGGGTGAGGGCCATTCCCGCGGCATGATCCGGCTCAAGCAGCTTGCCCTTTCGGTTTGCAAGAGCAAGACCGCAGCGAAGCCAGCGCAGACCGGCAAGACAAGTCGGATCAAAGTTTTGCGGACAAAGCCAGATTTTGTCGCCATGGGAAAACAGATTGGCGTCCCGGTTTATGGAATAGAGAGGCGGGAGGTCAGGCTTTTCTCTTTTTCCCCTTATTGCAGTCCTGTGTTCCTCCCCCGGTGCCCGCTCCATCTTTGCAAGAAAATGCCCTTCTCCTCGAATTTCATGGGGAAACAGATGGAGCATTCCCTGGCTTTCAGAAAGTCCCGGCAGGGAAAACGGAACGAGAGAAAAATCGGTGTGTTTGCTTAGAAATCTCTCTATGTTTTCCTCATTCTCCGTTTTGTTGTGCGTGCAGGTGGAATAGACGAGGGTACCGCCCGGCTTCAGCATTTTTGCCGCCGCCTGCAGGATGGATGCCTGAAGCTCACTGCATTTCAGGACGCTTCCCGGATGCCATTCAAGGCGACTTTCCGGCGTTTTTCGGAACATTCCCTCCCCTGAACACGGCGCATCCACCAGAATGCGGTCAAAGGTCTCGGGAAAAACAGCCGCCAGGCGTTCGGGCATTTCGCAGGTGACAATGGCATTTCGAACCCCCATGCGCTCAATGTTTGAGGAGAGCACCCGGGCCCGGCTGGGATTTGGCTCGTTTGATACAAGCAGCCCTTCTCCCATAAGACTTGCTGCGATCTGTGTGCTCTTCCCGCCCGGGGCGGCACACAGATCCAGCACCCATTCGCCGGGCCTTGGATTCAGCAATGCAGCCGCACTCATGGCACTGGGTTCCTGAATGTAATAAAGGCCTGCATCGTGAAGGGGGGACTGTCCCGGATGGAGTGCCTCCTCATAATAAAAACCATGCTCCGTCCAGGGAACCGGACAAAGCGCCTCGCCAATCAGCTCCAGGGCCTTTTCAAGAGGTGCCTTCAGAGCATTGATGCGCAGGCCACGCACCGGTGTCCTGTTCATGGCATTTTCATACAGAAAAAAGTCTGCTTCACCAAGCAGACTTTTCATCTGTTCTACGTACTGTTGCGGTAAAGGAATACTCTGTGCGCTCAAATCAAGCTTCCTCCATCATCCTGTCGTCCTCTCTCAGGAGGACGGCGCATACCCTGCGGCTTTCTCCCTTTCCGGATTCCACAAGATACATTCGTTTTACCTCGCAGGCAGAATTAAAAACCGATTCATTTGCTGTAAGAATACAGAAGATATTCTTTGACGCATTGCTTGCCATATTTCTAAAGTGAATATTCGGCGGATTAAATCCCTCTTTTGTCATCCGCTTTGCAAACCGCCGATAGGCGGTGTTTGCCCGGGAGGGATCATGAAATGCTTCATTCGAAAGGACAATTTTGCAGATTCCGCCTTCTATGGTGCTCGATGTCTGATATCGTCCATCCCAGGGGACATCTTTAGGCCATGCAATGACTTCAACAATGGTTTTTCCTGCTTCAAATGTTTTCAAAATACTCCCTCCTTTTCAGCATATTCCACAATTTCAGTGCATATACTACGTGTATTAAGTATAACACACAATTTGTGTTGTTGAAAAGGAAGGAGGAAAGATTTGCTAAAATTTGTCGAAAATTTCCTGATTAAATATACATTTTTTCACCGTTTAGAATAATAGAAAGCGGTTCTCCGGAAAGCCGTGTCACCTTTGTTTCCGCTTTGCTGACGAAAACCTCGATGAGACGCTCCCGATAGGTGATCTTAAAGGAATAGGAATCCCAGCGCTCAGGAAGATGCGGGGTAAAGGCCAGCTCCCCGCCGCTGGTCCTCATTCCGGCAAAGCCCTGGACGATGGAGAGCCAGCTTCCGGACATTGAGGTGATGTGAAGACCATCCCTGGTATCGTTGTTGATATTGTCAAGATCAAGACGCGCCGTTCTCAGATAGAATTCCACGGCTTTGTCCATGTATCCGATGGAGGCTGCCAGAATGCTGTGAACACAGGGGGACAAAGAGGACTCATGCACCGTCATCGGCTCATAGAAGTCGTAATTGCGGCGGATAATTTCCTTGTCATACAGATGCTCAAGGAAATAAAGACCCTGCAGCGTATCCGCCTGCTTGATAAAGCAGGAACGCAGAATCCGGTCCCAGCTCCATTTCTGGTTGATTGGCCGGTCCTCAGGCAAAAGGTCATCGACATGCATCAGATCCTTGTCAAGGAAGGTGTCGTGCTGGACAAAGACATCAAGGTCCTTGTCATAGGGGAGATACATGTTTTCACTGATCTCCCGCATCCTTGCAATCTCATCCTCCGAAACATGAAGCTCTGCCCGGCGCTCCGGGGAAAGGGTCATCAGCTGCTCCGCGGTATAGGAAAGCTCCCAGGCCGTCATGCGGTTGGTATACCAGTTGTTGTTCACATTGTTCTCATATTCATTGGGGCCGGTGACGCCATGAATCATGTACATGCCCTTGCGCTTTGAATAGTGAACACGCCCCATCCAGAAGCGGGCAATGCCAAGGAGAACCTCAATGCCCATGGTCTCAAGATACTCGCGGTTTCCCGTATACTGGGTATAGTGATAAATCGCATAGGCAATGGCATTGTTGCGATGGATCTCCTCAAAGGTGATCTCCCATTCGTTATGGCACTCGACGCCGGTAAAGGTGACCATCGGGAAAAGCGCACCCGGCAGTCCCTGCTCCCTCGCATTGTGATAGGCGCCATCCAGCTGGAGCCACCTGTATTTGAGCAGATTTTCCGCCACTTTTTCCCCGGCAATGGCCAGGTACATCGGCAGACAGTATGCCTCCGTATCCCAGTAGGTCGCTCCGCCGTATTTTTCGCCGGTAAATCCCTTGGGACCGATATTGAGTCTTGCATCCTCTCCGTAATAGGTGGAGAAGAGCTGGAAGATGTTAAATCGAATGCCCTGCTGTGACTCGTCATCGCCATCAATGGTGATGTCCGCCTTTTCCCAGCGGCTCTCCCATGCCCGTTCATGCTCACGAAGAAGCGCATCATATCCGGTGCTCAGGGCTGAGATGATTCCGGCCTTGGCGCTGTTTTTGATTTCGGCCTCACTGTGATCCCGGTCCGTCGCCACACAGACAAACTTGTCGACACCGACAATCTCTCCGGCAAGTACATCGAAGGAGATTTTGCGCATGACCCTCGTCTTGTCCGTTTCAATATGATCTTTCCGCTCCTCACCGTAAATGGCACAGCCCATGGCGGAGGTCACGGTAAACCGCGGCGTTCCAAAGGGATTTTCCCTGGTTCTGGCGGTAATATAGGCGACGTCCTCCTCTTCCTCTGCCCCCAGGAGATCCCAGAAGGATTCCGAATAATTAGAGTCCTCATTCTGAACATCCGCCAGGATTTCGGGAAAAAGGGTAATACGGCAGGGATAGTCCGCCTTCACCCGACAGGAAATGGCCAGCAGCTCCGGACGCTCCGCAGAGACGAAGCGCTCAAACTGCACATGCACAAGGCCGTGTTCCCGCTCAATGGTAAATTCCCGACGGAGCACACCCCGATGCATATCAAGGACACGGCGGTAATACGTCGTCTCATCCTTAAAAAGATCGATTTCCTCTTTATCAATGCGAATCCTCAGAGAGAGGATATTCATGGCATTGATGACCTTTCCAAAGTACAGAGGATAGCCGTTTTTCCACCAGCCAACCCGCGTCTTATCCGGAAACCACACACCTGCAACATAGTTGCCCTCATGATGATCGCCTGTGTATGTTTCCTCAAAATTGCCACGCATGCCCATATGCCCGTTTCCAAGCGACATGATGGATTCAGAAAGGCGCATGTCGTCCTTATGAAGCTCATCTTCAACAATGCACCACGGGTCTACCTTGAAAATCGTTTGCATAACTGCCTCCAGTAAGATCAAAGCAACGGAAGCTTGATCACAACTTTCTTATAGTATTTCGGAAACTCCTTATGACAGCTGGTCTTATGCGCATCACCGGGAAACATGATATAGAAGGAACCCGGCCGAACAGTGAAAGAGGTCGATGGGCCCTCAAAATAATAGTTATCGCGCTCCGGCTCCTCACCGACGCGATTCAGTTCATTGATGTTCGCCCAGGCAATGCGCTCACCCCCGGTGATCACATACTGCAGGTCGATGTATTTCCGATGTGCTTCAAAATTGATGGTTTCCTTTGGCCGCGTCATGCCCTCGGAAATGGTTGCGTAAAGACCGTTGTCAAGATCATACCGTCCCGGCTCAAGATCCAGTGCCTCTGAAATAAACGCAAACGCCTGCTCCATCTCCTTATGAAGCGGATAGTAGCGTTTCTGTTCCTCAATACGATCAATAATCAACGAGATTCCTCCCTTGTTCTCTGTATTGTTAACGGCAGACCGCTTTCTGCCGTATTAATGTTCGTACTTCTCAATAAACCTTTCCACCATCTGCCGGATCTGCTCATTGTCCCTCTCCATGTCCTCGGGGGACAAAATGCGGTTTTCGCCGGCAGCCATGGATCGCATCAGACGGTTGCTGATCTCGGTGCTGTGATGCGAGTAATCAAAATACTGGTCAAGATCCTCCGTCCATTCCAACCGGGCCGAAAAATCATAGAGTTCCACATTCTCATACGGAAGGAGGAGCTCCGCTACCCGGATTCGGGAGCGAAACTGCTGTTCCGAAAGCCCCTGCCGGGTCATGAGATACCAGTATCCCGCTGAATAGGGCGGCATGTAAATGAGAAACCTCGTTTCCGGATGCTCCTCAATATAGGGCTCAAGGTTTTTTCGTATGTTCTCCGTGGATCGCTCAAGGCGCGAATCCGCCGGCTGCATTTCCTGCTGCGGCATAAAGGACACGGCATTAAGGACGCTGGCCTCGGAGAAAACCACATCCACCCACTGGTACATATCGTCCCGCTTATGATTAAGCGGTTTTCCCCGGTTTTTCAGCATTTTCGGAATTTTCACAAAGAGAACGTCCCGATTGAGAAGGTAATTCACATCATCCAGGGGATTGTCATTCCACAGATACTCAATGATCTCCTCCCTGTCCTCCGGCGGACCCATGAGGCTGTAGGCATCCACGGCAAGAATGGCCATGGAAAGAGGCTGCCGTTTAAGAATATGCGAAAGCTGCCATCCCATCTGTGCGGTATGAGAGCCACGCATGGGAAGCTTGACCGAATGCACGCCAAACACGTCGTCAATCACGGAGGGCATGCTCATCTCAACCATGGAGGTTCCGAGAATCACGGCATCATAGTCATAGCTGCGGACGATTCCGGGATTGTTATAGCTTTCCTGATCATACAGCGGCAATATGTCGGATTCCCGATAGTGTTCAAAGGGATCCACGAGATAGGTAATGCAGGCAGACAAGGCAAGACAAGCTGCAAGAAGGGAAAGCGTTACCCCTGTCCATGTGCCCGTATGTCCCATAGCATTTCCTTTCCTGTCTCTCTTTATCGCTTGTAAAAATTCAGGTCCGAAAAACAGCAGGATAATATTAGCGGTTTTCCATACGGCTGTCAAGAAAAAAATGCGATTTTGACGCCGGTATCCTTCGTTCAGATTCGAATTCCTCTTTACCGGTTTGACAGTGGAAAAGAGATATGTTATATTCTATATGTTAGTTTTAACTAACGAATTTAAATTCAGAATAGAGGCTTCTCATCATGACCATTGTCGAATTCAAAGATGTCTCCCGCGTCTACCGGAACGGAGAACATGAACAGCGTGCGCTGGATCACGTGAATCTCAGCCTTGAGGAAGGACAGCTCATCGTCATTCTTGGACCCAGCGGTGCAGGCAAAAGTACCCTTCTCAACCTGCTGGGCGGGCTGGACAGTCCCACAGAGGGAACCATTCTGGTAAACGGACGGGATATTTCCACGCTGACGCCCAACGAACTGGCCGAATACCGCGCTGCCTCCGTGGGCTTTGTCTTCCAAAGCTACAATCTGATTCCCACGCTGACGGTGATTGAAAATGTGGCGCTCGTAAAGGAGATTGCGCCAAACCCGCTGTCAAGTCACGACATGCTCACGGCAGTCGGTCTTAAGGACCACATGCACAACTTTCCCTCCGAGCTTTCGGGAGGCGAGCAGCAGCGGGTGTCCATTGCCCGGGCACTGGCCAAGAATCCGAACATCCTGCTGTGCGACGAACCCACCGGCGCTCTGGATTCCGAGACCGGCGTCATGGTGCTGAAACTGCTCCTCTCCATGGCACGGGACATGGGCAAAACCATCATCATCGTCACGCACAATCAGAACATCGCAAAGATGGCGGATCTTGTGGTCCGGGTCAAAAACGGCAAAATTCAGTCCTGTGACAAGCAGGAGCATCCCCTGGCCGTGGAAGAGGTGGAGTGGTAATGCTGGCAAGAAAACTATTTCGTACTCTCTGGCATTACAAGGCCCAGTTCATCTCCATGGTGATCATGATCGCCCTTGGAATCGGCGTCTTTCTGGGCTTCAACATCGAATGGTATTCCCTTGAGGTCAATACCCGGGAGATCTTTGAAGCCACAGGCTTTGCGGACTTCAGGATTTACTCTGAGAAGGGATTTTCTGAGGCAGACCTTGAAAAGCTGCTGGCCATCGACGGCGTTTCGGATGGAACGCGTTATCTCTCCGTGAACACCGCGGTAGATGGGGACACGGACACGGTGGCGCTGAGTGTCAGCACCAACATGAACGTTTCCGGCATCATGCTGATTTCCGGTGAGGCCTACAGCGAGACGGATCCGGATGGCATCTGGCTTTCCGATTCCTATGCCGCCGCCAACGGCATCCATGTCGGGGACAGTATGACGTTTATCTATAAGACCATCACGGTGTCCGGAGCGGTGAAGGGCCTCATAAAATCCTCCGAATACCTGATCTGCCTGCCGGATGAAACCCAGATGATGCCGGATTATACCTCCTACGGCTACGCCTATATTTCGCCGACAATGCTGGAGCGTGCCATCCCGACTCTGTACAGGGCATTTCTCGGTTCCTCCCTGTATCACCAGATCAACGTCCTCTCCTCCATGGACAAGGCCGCGTTTGTTCAGAAGGCGGAGGAGGCCCTTGGCAGTACCCTTCTCATCCTTGACCGAAGTGAGACCGTTTCCTGGGCACAGACCCAGGGTGAGATTGAGGAAGGCATCACGATGGGCTCCATCCTCCCCGTTCTGTTTCTGGCCATTGCAATCCTCACGATGGTCACAACGATGCACCGCATTACCGCCAGTGAGAAAACACAGATCGGAACGCTCAAAGCCCTGGGCTTTAAAAACCGGCGGATCCTTTTGCACTATTCCGCCTATGCCCTCATGATCGGCCTGATCGGCACGGCTTTTGGTATCGCCCTCGGCTATGGCCTTGGCCGATTCATTTTAAGCCCGGGCGGCGCCATGGCCACCTACATTGATCTGCCCGCATGGCCGCTGTATGCCCCCGCCTTTACCTGGATCGTGATTGTCCTCATCAATGTTTTCCTGACGTTCATCGGATTCCTTTCCGTGCGAAAAATGCTGGAGGGATCTGCGGCAGATGCGCTGCGGCCCTATGTGCCCAAACGAATGCGGCATCTCAGAATTGAGGAAACCAGGTTCTTTAAATCCCTTTCGTTCAGTACCAAATGGAACCTGAGGGACTGCCTCAGGCATAAATCCAGAAGCTTTATGACGCTCTTTGGTATCGTCGGCTGCATGATTCTGCTGGTCGGCGCAATGGGCATGATGGATACGATGAATGCCTTTCTTGATACCTTCTATGAACAGGCGATCCATTATCGTTACCGGATCAATCTGGATACGGAAACGGCTTCCAATGAGGAAGCCCGCGCTCTCGCAGAGGAACTTGAGGGCGACTGGTGTGCCCAGAGGGCGGTTCAGATCGGAGAAAAAGGATACAGCCTTGAAATCTATTCCGTTACACGGGACAAAGTCCGGTTCGTGGATGCAGACATGAAAATCGTGCCTCTTACGGGAGATGGTGCCTATATCTGCGGTCGTATCGCCCGCACCTATGCGCTTGACATCGGTGACAGCATCACCTTTTCCCCTTACGGCACCAATGAAACGTATACGGTGCCCGTCGTCGGCATTCTGGATTCTCTCACGGAAAGCGTCATCATGACGGATGCCTTTGCAGATGCCTCTGGGATCAGCTATACGGTGAGCACAATCTTTACCGATCAGGAAGAGGTACCTGCCGGCAGTCCTGTTCTGAACATTCAGTCAAAGAAGTCCATCATGGATTCCTTTGACACCTTCATGGACCTCATGAACAAGATGATCTGGCTGCTCGTCATTGCCGCCGTCGTACTCGGTATCGTGGTTCTCTATAATCTTGGCATCATGAGCTATACCGAACGATACCGGGAAATGGCAACGCTCAAGGTCGTTGGATTCAAAGATGCCCGAATCGGGCAGTTGCTGATTTCCCAGAATATGTGGCTGAGCGTGATCGGAATACTCATCGGCATCCCCGCCGGTGTGGGCGTGCTTAAATACCTGATCGACGCGCTTGCGTCGGAATACGAGATGAAGCTGGTGCTGGGCCCCGCCACATGGCTGGTCAGCATTCTGCTGACATTCGGCGTCTCCATGGCGGTAGGACTCATGATCGCAAGGAAAAACAGGACGATCGACATGGTTGCCGCTCTCAAGACAGAGGAATAAGAAAAGCACTCCTCAGTGAAACAGTACATCCTGTTTCACTGAGGAGTGTCCTTTTTAGATGTCCCCTTCTCCCTTGACCACAGCATTTTTTCCAGAGTATAATTGACGCTGACAACCGCAGCATGGATTGAAAAATGCAACGGAACTTCCCGCAGGGGTAGTTCCGGTCATCGAAAGGAGTCTACATTATGGCAAATATTCCTACCCCGCATATCACCGCAAAAGAGGGGGATTTTGCGCGTACCGTTTTAATGCCCGGCGATCCGCTTCGCAGCAAGTTTATCGCGGAAACATACCTTGAAAACCCGGTCCTTGTCAACAACACCCGCGGTGTCCAGGGATATACCGGAACCTATAAGGGAAAGCGTGTCTCCGTCATGGCCTCCGGCATGGGCATTCCCTCCATCGGCATTTACTCCTATGAGCTCTTCAACTTTTACGGTGTCGAAAACATCATCCGCATCGGCTCGGCCGGCGGTATCGGAGATGATGTGCATGTCCGCGACATCGTTATCGGCATGAGCGCCTATACCAACAGCAATTTCGGACGCCAATACGGCTTTGACGGAAACGTTGCCCCCTGCTGCTCCTTCCCGCTTCTCATGAAGGCCTGGGAATCCGCAGCGAAGCTTGGCATCACGCCAAAGGTCGGCGCCCTCTATTCCTCGGACATCTTTTATGATGAAGCCGGCAGTGCCGGAATTCTCAAAAAGCTGGGCGTGCTTGCAACGGAAATGGAAGCAGCGGGACTGTACCTGAATGCCGCCAGAGCGGGCAAAAATGCACTGGCCATCTGCACCATCTCCGACCACATCTTTACCGGTGAAGCGCTTCCGGCCGAGGATCGCCAGACGACCTTCACACAGATGATGGAAATTGCACTGGATATTGCCTGAGAAGGAGGAAAATCAATGTTACATCGTCTGTTTATTTCATCCGATATTGAAGGCACCTGTGGCATCGCGCACTGGGACGAGACCGAGCTGGGCAAACCGGACTATGCGCCTTTTCGTCAGCAGATGACCAGAGAGGTCGCCGCGGCCTGCAAGGGCGCCCTCTCTGCCGGAGCCGACGACGTTTTAATCAAGGATGCACACGACAGTGCCCGGAATCTGATTCCTGCAGAGCTTCCTGAGGCCGTCTCCATTTTCCGTGGATGGGGCAGCGACATTCATTCCATGATGTCTGGCATCGACGCCAGCTTCTCCGGTGCATTTTTCACCGGCTATCATTCCTCGAGCAATACAAATACCAATCCTCTGGCCCATACCATGAACACGCAGAACATCTCCATCACCATCAATGGCATTCAGACCAGCGAGTTTCTGATCAACCTCTATGCCGCGGCCCTGTATGATGTGCCCGTCCTCATGGTGACCGGGGATGCCGGCATCTGCGAACAGGCAAAGAGCATCTCTCCCAACATCTATACCGTGCCGGTCAACCAGGGACGGGGCAACGGCGCCATTTCCATCCATCCAAACGTCGCCGTTCGCCGCATTGAGGAAACCGCCGCCAAGGCCTTTGAAGAGGGCATTGCCCATCCGGAGCGCTTTGAAATTCCGCTGCCAAAGAAATTTGACGTCTCCGTCTCCTATGTAAAGCACAATCTGGCCCGCCGGGCTTCCTTCTTCCCAGGCGTTCGTCAGACCGGCCCGAGATCGGTCATGTTCTCCTCGGATGCCTATTACGATGTTCTTCGTTTTTTCATGTTCTGCCTGTAATCAAAAAAGGATTCATCACTTGGAGAGCTTTACTTAAGAATTGAACAACAAAGCTTTGAGTCACACTCTTCAAGCGGGTAACGAAGAACGGCCACATCGGGTATCATACCCGGTATGGCCGTTTTTCTGCTTTCTATGGAAAAGCCGCGCCTGTGGATTACTCTATAGATGCAACCCGTGGGGTGAATCCTTTTTTTGATGCGATTACGGCTGCTTGCCGATGTAGGCCAGGATGCCGCCGTCAACGTACAGGATATGTCCGTTGACAAAGTTGGATGCATCCGAGGCAAGGAAGACGGCCGGGCCCTTGAGGTCCTCGGTGGTGCCCCATCTTGCGGCAGGAGTCTTTGAAACGATGAACTGATCAAAGGGATGACGGGAACCATCCGGCTGACGCTCACGAAGCGGAGCAGTCTGCGGCGTCTCAATGTATCCGGGTCCGATGCCGTTGCACTGGATGTTCGCCTCGCCGTACTCGGAGCAGATGTTCCGTGTCAGCATCTTGAGGCCGCCCTTGGCTGCCGCATAGGCGGAAACGGTCTCACGACCAAGCTCGGACATCATGGAGCAGATGTTGATGATCTTTCCATGTCCCTTTTCGATCATGCCGGGAATGCAGGCCTTGGAAACGATGAAGGGGGCATTCAGGTCGACGTCAATGACCTTTCTGAAGTCCTCAGCGCTCATCTCAAGCATCGGAATGCGCTTGATAATGCCGGCGTTGTTGACCAGAATGTCAATAATGCCCACGTCCTCGCGGATCTTTGCGACCATTGCCTGCACCTGTTCCTCATTGGTGACATCGCAGACATAGCCGTATGCCTTGATGCCCTTCTCCTCGTAGGCGGCGATTCCCTTGTCCACGAGTTCCTGCTTGATGTCATTGAAAACGATGGTTGCGCCAGCCGCAGAGAGTGCCGTCGCAATCGCAAAGCCGATGCCGTAGGAAGCGCCGGTCACGAGTGCAACCTTGCCCTCGAGGCTGAAATTGTTCATAAACTCGTTCATAGTATCCTCCATAGTAATTTGATTTATAACAGATCCATAGGATCTAAGTTATCCATGTCATCGAAGTCCTGATTTTCGCCGCACATGCCCCAGATGAAGGTGTAGTTGCTGGTGCCGACACCGGTATGGATGGACCAGGAGGGAGAGATCACGGCCTGTTCATTGTGCATGACAAGATGACGTGTCTCTTTCGGTTCGCCCATCATATGGAACACGATATTGTTGTCCTTGAGATCAAAGTAGAAATAGACCTCCATGCGGCGCTCATGGGTATGGCAGGGCATGGAATTCCAGTTGCTGCCCGGTGCCAGCTGCGTCATGCCCATGCAAAGCTGACAGCTCTGCATGACCGCGGGATGGATGTACTGGTTAATGACGCGCTTGTTGCAGGTTTCCGGCGTTCCAAGAGGACGCTTATTGGCCTTGTCAATGTCAATGAGGACATTGGGATAGGTCTTGTGTGCCGGACAGGTATTGATGTAGAACTTTGCGGGATTACTGGGATCCTCACTGGAAAGAAGGAGCTTTTTGGCGCCCATTCCCACGTACAGTCCGTCATACTGCTTGAGATGGTACTCATTGTCGTCCACAATGATCGTTCCGCGTCCGCCGATGTTGATAACGCCCATCTCCCGGCGCTCAAGGAACGTATCGCTGGCCAGCTCCTTGCATCCGACAAGCTCCACCGTCTTCTCAACCGGCATGACGCCACCGGCGATGATGCGGTCAAAATGCGAATAGGTAAATACAGCTTCGTCCTTTTCAAAGATGGTTTCAATGAGGTATTCGCTGCGAAGACGCTCGGTTGTATAGTGCTTTGCATCCTGGGATGCAGATGGTTGACGTACGGTAAGCTTCATAAGTTCCTCCTAAAATGAAATATGGTTGAATGGTTTATTTTACCATTGTTTCGATTTCACCATGATCCCCTCTGGCATAGCCTGCACTCAGAATGGCAGACAGGGGGATCTCCTTTTCTTTTTTCCCCGACTGATACCGGATGATGCCATCCTCCATGCCGAGAATCTTAATCGTCTTTTTTTGAAATGCCCCGGAGTCATCCTGCAGGACCACCAGAATCTTTTTATCGTTCCGAAGGGAATAGCTGAGAAAATCAAGCAGTGTATTCATTGTCTCAACCTCCCGCACCATGCTCGCCAAAACCGGTGCTGTAGATCCGGACATCGCGGTTTTCGTACACGAGATCATACTGTTCATCCAGTGCATCCGTATCGACGAACATTTCTGAGCGTTCATAGTCACTCAGGCAAATGTAATCAATGCCGTATTTTTTAAGAATGTCCTCGTTTTCCACAGGATGTGCATAGAACTGAAGACAGTCATTGCGCTGCTCAGTGTAATCCAGTCCATGGAAAAAGACATAAAGATCGCTGCCGCAGACAATCTGCCGGCCTGCCAGAGAACAAACCGGATTGATATGCTGCTGGCCGGTCATAAAGACCGCCTCCCTGTCCGTATGCTCATCAATCCACGTTCCGGCCTTCACCGCCGTCGAGGAAAAGAGCTGGTAGGAGGAAACGGCCTCCCGCGCCAGGGACAGCATGCCCGAGAAGATGGAAACGCCGATGAACAGGATACAAAGCAGCATCCGTCCTCTGAGTCCCTCCAGACGTTTCATGAGGATGTATCCGTAATCGGCAGCCAGGATCACCGCAAACACGTACCAGAGGTAAAACAGCTTGTTGTTGTCGTATTCGTTTGGCTGGAAAAGAACCAGCTCTGCGACCAGGTAAATGCTCATCATGCCAAACACGATGGGCATGGTATGGCGCCGGCGGCAGTTCAGGATGGCGCAAATCATGAGAAGATAGGGAAGCCCTGCATTTTTGATCCAGAACCAGAAGTAGCCGTCAATAAAGCCACGGCCACCGCTGTTGTTTACCCAGTTGAACTGAAACCGCATAAACCCGCCGCTCACCGTCTGCTTGATCGCATTGCCAAGGAGCTGCGGGAGAGCCAGGATCAGGACAAAGAGAAGATAAAGGCCGGCAAATGAAAGAATCGTCCTGCGTTTTTCCTTCTCTAAAAGCAGGAGCGCCAGAATATATCCGCCGGAAAACAGTCCAAGTGCAAGGAAGGTATGCGTGTGAATCAACGGAAGCGCCCCGGCGAAAAGAATGAGGAAAAACAGCGCCCGGCGGCTTTTCGTTTCAAAGGCATCCAGGAGACAGTAAAAGGCAGGGAGGACAATGGCCCAGCCGCCAAGGAGAGACCGCTGAGGGATCATCAGGTCTGCAATGACATTGGAAAAGCGCAGATTGAATTCCGGCTGATTGGC
>JAFUZM010000141.1 GCA_017476605.1 Clostridia bacterium | reverse complement strand
CCGCTGGTGGTGTTCATGCACGATATGGGCTCCGTTTCGGAGGAACCGGATTATACCCTGCGTCAGGGCATTGGTGCACTGGTGTGGGCAGACGACAAGGAACAGGAAAAACGTCCCTGCTTTGTCCTGGCACCGCAATACGGTGAAAAGTCCGCACACGATGATTACACCGTAGGCTGGGCAGCCGAGGCGACCATTGCCCTCATTAAGAGCGTGTGCGAAAAGTACAATATTGACAAGACACGCATCTATGGTACCGGACAGTCCATGGGGACCATGATGCTCTGTGAACTGCTGATTACCCATCCCCACTTTTTTGCAGGCTGCTTCCTGACGGCCGGACAATGGGATCCGGAACGCATGGGGGCCATTAAGGATGAGCATGTGTGGATCATGGTATCCGAGCATGACGGCCGGGCATTCCCCATTATGGGACAGTGCATGGAAGCGGTCGAAAAAGCGGGCGGCAAGGTGGCCAGAGGCCATGTGGATGCCAAGGCAGATGAGGAAACGAAAGCGGCGTTCTGCAGGGATGTGCTGGAGCAAAATGCCAATATCCAGTTCACCTGGCTGGACGGAGACAGTGTCCTGCTGCCCGGTGCGCACATCTTCCCGGCGGTGCATCATATGTCTACCTGGAAATGGGCGTATCTCTTTGAGCCCATTCGGGCATGGCTGTTTGAGCAGCGACTGGGATAAAGTCAATGCCGCCGGATTGCTGGCGGCCTTTCGCAGGTGATACCAAAACCGGACGCTGCTACGTGCCATGGAAAGGGGACCAGGGTGAATATTACGATTGATATGCTCCGGGCGTTTCGCGCCGCTGCTGAAACACAGAATTTCACAAAGGCAGCGGAGCAGACCTATATGACGCAGCCTGCGTTCAGCCGCCTGATGTCGGGCCTTGAAAAGGAATGGCAGGTGCGCCTGTTTGATCGGACCACGAGGAAGGTGAGCCTCACCCCGGCGGGACAGCTTTGCTACCTGGCGACAGCCAGAATGCTGGAGCAATATGACCATATGCTCTCGGAAGTGGAGAAGGTCAAACGCACCTTCAGCGGCGAAATGCGGGTGGGCTGCAACAGCATGTCCGGAATGCCGGAGGTTTTCATCCATGCCATGTGGGAAATGAAGCAGGAATATCCGGGTGTGCGCATTACATTCGTTAGTGCCGGCTCCGTCGATCTGGTTCCCATGATTGAATCAGGGGAGCTGGACTGCGGCGTGGTCTGGAGTAAATCGGTCATGTCCTCGGAGAAAATGGACATGATGAAGCTGGTGCCAACGCACAAGTATGCGATCCTGTCCTCGGAGCATCCGCTGGCGGAGCGGGCGGTCATCTCGCTGCGTGATCTGACGGGGATTCCCATTATCTATATGAAGGAAAGGGAAACGCGCACCTACCAGATGGTCTCTCAGGTTTCAAAGGAAATTGGTGTTTCCCTGGTGGAGGCGGAACCGGCGGAGAATTATGACGAAATGATCATGCGCGTCAGTGTGGGGGACGAGGCGGCCATTTCCAGCTTCGCGTATGCGGATCATTACTACAAGGAGGTCGTCTTTCGGCCAATCAGCGATCTGGAACAGGCAGAGATCAACGGCTGGCGGGTCCTGGTGTGGCGGAGGGACAATCAGAACGAGGGCGTTCAGACGCTTTGCACGATTCTGGAAAGGAATCTGGCGGCGTCCTCTCTTACACTCACTGAATAAGCATGCATTCATATCAAAATTGCAATGAATCCGGGCTGTGAAGTGCACAAAAACGGCATTTCACAGCCCGTTTTTTCTATGTTATCATGCAGATAACAAAAGGTGATGGTTTATCTGGCTGCGCAGTTGCCAGAAGGCCAAAGCCTCAGAAATGAAAAGGAGTGAAATGCATGAAAAAGCTGTTAAGCCTCTGTATCGCTATACTGGCGATATTCTCGTTGTCTTTTGCGCTGGCGGAGGAAGGTGTACCTGTTGTGACGGTGGAAAGCACCATCTATGGCACCGCGGATACTGAGGGCTTTTCCACCCTCAAAGCGTATACAGATAAAGACCTGACGGTTCCAGGACAGATGGTCACCTATACCGGCGAGGCGGTTATCACCGTGGCTTTTGCAGATGGCATGCCGGTGGATGATGCCAGGATTGATCTGAGTGACGCCAAGGTAACCATCGTGGATGGTGATGCGTATTATGCGGAGGATTTCATCCTGAATGCCACAACGCTTGATGGCGAAAGCAAGAACGGACAGATCGTCTATACCTTAAGCAGTGGCGATGTGGCCTGGAATCAGTACGGCTATCCTGTAGCGGAGGGCGGTCTTGAATGGAGCGCCATCGGCGGAAACGGGAACGGCGAATATGCGCTCAATTTTGAGGTGAGCGGCATCCGTTATGATGGCCTGGAGCTGGCACCTGCCGGGTTCCGTGTCAACTACTACATCTATGGCCGCGAGTTTACGGCCAAGGCATCTCCGCGTAATCCTGCCGGTTCCGTATGGAGCGCGGGCGGATATGACAATATTGTGATTCCCGAGGCAGCCGAGGTGAGCCTTGAGGAAGCGGTCCCGGTGGAGTCGGAACCGGTGTTCACCTGGGTCGGCACCGGTGCCCAGCCCATTTTGTGTGATGATGAGACGGATAACTTCTACATCTCCTGGCCCGCTGGCGTGGATGCTTCGGGGCTGAGCGATGCGGATGTGACCTTGACCCTCAGAAGCGCTTATGGAGATGAGCGGGTGCTTGTCCCCACGACCGGCGTGACGACCTTTGAACAAAATGGCATCTCTATCCCCAACGGCGAATACACCGTGTATGCCGGAGAAAATATCACACAGATTTCTGTGAACCTGCAGCTGTGGGCTGCCGCACCTGTGTATACCCAGCTGACCATTCAGGTAAACGGGAAACCTGCTGCAGAAGCGACGTTTGATGTGGCCTCGGTGTATACCCATATGGTGCAGACCGGCGGTGGCCTGGATCTCGAGGGAAAGACCGTGACCGTGGTCTCTATTTACGGCATTGAGGATACCCAAAACCTGACGGTTTCCGATGTGTTTGGTGATGTGACTTATCGTTACACCTATCGGGAGGGGCAGGGCCCTCAGGCCAAGGAAAAATACTTCCTGGTGGATGACGGGAACGGCGGCTTTACTGTGACGGAAAACAAGGAGGAAGCCACGCAGTATCCATCCCCTTCCTCCAATGTCCAGCTGCTGGGGCATAACCTCTTTACCACGGATGCTGCCGGTACCGTTGAGGTGGAATATGACGGTGAGACCTACACGTTCTCACGGTCAATGAGCTATGGCAATGCCGTTGGCAGCGGACTCAAGAATCCCAATGAATCCGGACTCAAAGCTGCACCGGGCTATGTGCTCACTGCCAATGGCAGATGGGATGATCATCAGCGCTGGGGCTGGCTGCACTTCAATGGGGTTGGCTGGCTGGCGCCTGTAGAGGAAGCCCAATAAAGCAGCTTTACACCACGATTGTATCATGATGGATGCTGCCATCATGACAGATAAAGAGAGAGAGGAATATCATGAAGAAACCGGATAAGCGGATGTTTGCTTTTATTATTGCAGCCCTCATGCTGATGTTTTCCATTTCCGCATTTGCGGAAGGAGGGCTTAAGGGTGGAGCTGGCGGTGGCCAGCAGCAGGAAGGCCCTGCTGTGTATAAAAATGACGATGAGGAACTGACACTGAACCCGGACGGAACATTCACCCTGAGTGGTTTTGCCGGTGGTGAAATCAGCGGCACATATACGATGACCGGCAGCACGGTTACGCTGGATGAGGAAAACACAGCGGCTTTGGCCGCTCAGTATGCCTGGTACTGGTCAAAGACGCTGTCTGTCAACAACTATCGCAAAACCTTCTCCTTTGCCATGAATCTCAGGCAGGCTCAGGTAGAATACACATATGAAACGGTTGCGGATACGGCTTCTGTTACAGGCTTTGTGACCACCTTTACCGTGGCGGATGCGGGGAAATCCTATGAGAACGTCTATGCCTATGGTGCATGGATGGGAGCTTCTCAGGAGTATACCGAGGATGAAAACGGCATTCCAACATATGCCACGACCCTCTATGCACCGGAAGACTGGCAGAACGGCATGTATTACAATGGCAATTCCGCCATTGCCATGACCTATGACGAGGAGAAAGGCGCCTGGACACTGACACTGCCTCTGGCCTGTGAAATCATGGGCGTACAATGCTATCATGACGTGGCGGATCCGGTGGGCGATCTCAAGGATGTGCGGCTTGAAGATGGCAAGCGGATTGAATTGCCCTACGACGCGGAAAAGCAGTCGGACTCCCCGAATCTTTCTGTGGCCTTTGTGAATGCGACGGCACCCGGCACCATGGATTATGATGTGGTTTGCAAAGCTGCGGATGGCACGGAGATCCCCCTCTCTGTGTACCTGCCCTATGGTTACAGCGAGGAGGATACCGAGACACTGTATCCGGTGCTGTATCTGATTCCAGGAGCCGGTACCAATTACGCCACCTGGTTCAAGGGTGGGCTCACCAACAATATCTTTGATAACCTGATCGAAGCGGGCAAGGTTGTCCCCACCGTCATGGTCTCCATGGACCGGGAGCAGGGCGAAGCGTATCTGGTATCGGATATCATTCCCTATATTGAGGGGAACTATCATGTGTATACCGATTCCGAGCATCGTGCGGTTGCCGGCTCTTCCCGCGGTGGTGTTGCAGCCAGCACACTGTGGATTACCCCGGAAACCAGCGGACTGTTTTCCTTCTATGGCCTGTTCAGTGGCATGAACAAGGAGTACTTTGAAAACGATGCCTACGAACTGTCCGATGAAGAAAAGACGATGCTCAGTGGAGCAAAAGTGCTTCTTGGCGGCGGCCTGACCGACTTCAACATGTTTGCCAATGAGGACAAAAACTCCACATCCATATACCGTGCCAATCACTGGCTCGGGGAGCGTGGAGTGGAGCATGGATATCTGTATGTTCCGGGCGGGCATACCTGGACCACCTGGATCCAGCTGATGGAGACATTTGCCACGGAGTATCTGTGGAAATAACGGGATGAGACGAAACAAAGGCGCTGACATGTCAGCGCCTTTGTTCATTTGCAAGGACCTTGAGAAGGGCGGCCATGACTTCGCTGCGCGGCGCATGACGAAGATAATAGGCAAAGAACTGGAGGTCGGGAGATGGGGTCAGGCGGAGGGCCTTAACGTTTTCCGGCAAGTGCTTCTGGATACGTTCATAGGGAAGGATACTGTATCCTTTCCCTTCGCTCACCGCACTCAGCACCTGGGGGACGGTATCGGCTACCAGGACGGGCTCGCTGAGAAAGGGACTGGTATTGGTTTCCGTATAAAGATGAATGTAAGGAAGATCACCGAGTTCGTGCAATGAAAGCGTCTCCCTTTGAGCGAACGGATGATCCGCCGTAAGCAGAACACACAGATGATCCTGTGTGTAAGGAACGGCGGCAATATCGCCGGTTTCCCACAAGGGACTGATGCCGTCGATGGCCAGATGGAATCGCCCGTTACTGAGCCCGGCACGCAGCTTTGCGGAGGTGGTCTCCGTGAAGACCATGGAGGCAATTTCCGGCATGATGTCCTGACAGGACAGCTTTGCCTCCATCAGGCGGCGGATGGAGACAAAGGGTGAAACGCCCACATGTAACGCCGGGGTGCTCTCTTTGTATTTTGAAATGAGGTTTGTGTTGCAGTCATTGACGATGCCAATGATTTTCTCGGCATACGGCAGAAATTCGCGGCCGAAATCCGTCAGCTGTACCTGGCGTGTGGTCCGGTAAAAGAGCGGTTGTCCCAGCTCCTTTTCGAGAGCCGCAATGTGCTTGGAGAGCGTGGACTGATTGATGTACAGCAGCTCTGCGGCGGTCTGAAAGTGACATTCCTTTGCCAGCAGGGCGAACTGACGCAAGTATTCTGTTTCCATCTGGAATCCACCTTTCCGCCTATTTATTCCAAAATGGAATAAATAGGATGATTTGGAATTGATACGGGCTCCGCGTGTTTATACAATAGTGCCAGAAAGTTTGGCTGGCGCCTCTTCAATTTGAGGGGACAGACCAACGAAAAAAGAGGAGGATCTACATGAAAAAGATGATTGCCCTGATCGTAATGGCCATGCTGCTGGCGGCGTTGCTGATCCCAGCCATGGCGGAACAGACCGGCTATGACCTGGACGCAGCCAAGCAGATGGATAAGTGGGTGTACATTGACAGCACTGAAGTCATGACGCCCATGGGACAGATCAAGGAAGGCGAAACGGCCTCTGTCTATCCCTGCTATGGCCTTTTGAACGTGGTGTACTGTGCCAATCCTGAAAGTGCCCGTATCCAGCACCTGGACATCTACGTTCCCACAGAGTATGTGAAGGAAGCAAAGGACAACGGCGACGGCACGTATACGTTGACCTTTGATGAGGAAGCGGTGTTCACCAACCTGAACGGCGCAACCTATACCGTGAATACGGCGCCGATCATCTATCAGAATACCATAGACGGATATAAGGAAGGCTATTCCATCACCCTGGGCACCGAAACCAAGGGCATCCACCTGAATGCTGACCAGACAGGAAACAGCATTTACGGGGACTATGTAAAGGCCGGATACATCTATGTATGCGTCGGCAGCCGCGGTGTGGACAGCGAGGGACTTGAGGAAACACACGGCATGGCGCCGGATCAGATCGTCGACCTTAAGGCGGGCGTGCGCTATCTCAAGGCCAATGATGCGGTTCTGCCCGGGGATGCGGGAAAGATCATTGCCGTTGGCGGCAGTGCAGGCGGCAGCTGTGCAACCCTGCTGGGTGTCTCCGGCAATGCGGAAATCTTCAATCCCTATCTTGAAAAGATCGGTGCCATCATGGATGCAACGGATGATATCTATGGTGCACGAGTGCAGGCGCCCATTGCCAACGTGGACAAGACTGATATGGCCTATGAATACCTGCATTCCACCGAAACACAGTACCATCAGATGGGACCGGATGGCGGAGACCGGACATTTGACGATTTCCAGATGGCGCTGCAGAAGGAGCTGATTGCTGCCTTTGAACAGTATCTTGGCGAGCTTGGCTTTGATACAGCTACCTTCAAGGAAGGATATCTGGCTGCAATCAATGAAGCACTTGACGTGTATACCACAACCTGGCTTGACAAGGAACAGTATGTGGATGCAGAGGGCTTTGCGGGTGCATATGAGGGAATCTCCCTTGTGGACGGCAAGGTAGTGGCGGACAGCATGGAAGCCTTTGTTGCCAGTTTCATGACCCGCAGCAAATCCATCATGGGCTTTGATACAGAGGCAAGCCGGAGCTGGGAGGCCAAGCTGTTTGGCGGTGCGCACTTCTCCGCCTCTCTTTTGGATGTCCTTAAGAAGATGGCGGGGGAGGGCAGTGAGGAAGCGGCACGACTGGTTGACGCGTACACACAGCCGGATACCGGTGTATACAGCGAGGGCAAGCAGGATCTGGTTAAGATGATGGCCTGCATGACCTACCTGACCGGCGAAGAGAAGGCGGATATCGCAAGGCACTGGCGCTTCAACAATTCCACCATGGACGGCGACGTGGGCTCCATGATGGCCTACCTGATGAGCCGCTATATGCAGGAACAGCTGGGCATTGCGGACGTGGACTTCTATCTTGGCATTGACAAGATCAGCCCTGCAGGCCACGGATATCCCGACTTCTGCTTCCTCCAGGTGGAAGCATACCTTGACGCGATGGTCGCGGCGGAATAATCCCACAAAAGAACGTGGCGCTGACATGTCAGCGCCTTTTTGTTATCCTTCCTCAAAGGGGAACGACTTTACCAGGTCCAGAAACCGCTTGCAGGCGGGATTGAATTTGCGGCCCTTCTGATATGCCAGAAAGACGGTGGTGGTGATCCGGGGCTCGATCTCGACAAGTGTCAGATTGTCCGGCAATATGGGGGCCACGGGCTTGCTCATGAGCAGACCAATGCCGGTGCCCTGGCCGATCAGCTCCACCAGATTTTCCGCACGCTGGCTCGTAAAGACCACTTTCGGCTGGAAGCCTGCTGCCCGGCATAGATCGGTACAGAGCCGATACATGAAGGAATTCTTGCTGATCAGCAGCAGGGATTCATCCTTTAAGAGGTCAATGGTGATGGTTTTCCTGCGAGAGAGAGGATGCGCCTTTGGAAGGACGGCCACCAGGTGATCCTGGGAGATGGGAATCGTTTCAAACTCATCGACGGAGATGTGCTTGTTGCGCAGGAAGGCAAAGTCGATTTCGCTTTTGCGCAGCATTTCGGCCAGCGGGGTGGAATCGGCCTCGTGAATATTGATGAGGACATTCTTGTTTTCCTGGCGGTACTGCTGCAGAATGCGGCTGATGTTGTATGCCTTCATCATGGGAATGGAGCCAATGCCGATGGCACCTTTTGAATACATCACTTCTTCTTCGAAGGCCATGGCGCATTCATCGTCAATCTGCACGAACTGCTTTGCATAGGGAAGGAAAAGGCGACCATGTCGGTTGAGCTCCACTTTGCGGGTGGTACGGTCAAAAAGAGGCATTCCCAGTTCATCCTCGAGCGCCTTGATGTGGCGGGAGAGGGAAGAGGTTGTGATGAACAGACGCTCGGACGTTTCAAAATAGCTGCCTGTTTCTGCGAGGGAGACAAACTCACGAATGTATTTTATTTCCAAGAAGACACCTCCTTTTTTGTGCAACATGCCGGTTTTTATACGAATTGTACCGCGAAAGAGAGAAAATGTCAATTGTCTAAAAACGGAGGGGGAGATACAGACAATGGTGAATTGTCTCATTTTTTGCAACAATGGATGCAAAAAACGATTTGATTTCTAAAAACGGCTCCCGGTATAATTTTCCTGTCGGTAATCTTTATCGTATACCTAATGAAACAAGTATGCAGGAGGCGGTGACATTGAAAATTGGAATTGGACGCTCCCAAATGGAGTTTCCTGCAGGTTTTTTCCCGACAGAGGGATTTGTGAGGGAGGTACATCCTCTCCATGTACGGGTGCTGTACATTGCGGAGGCTTGTCCGTTCGCACTGGTGTCCATTGAAATGACCTCACTTACGGATGAGGAATGTGCGCGAATTAAGAAGGAAACGGCGATCCTGCTGGACATTGGGAAATCACAGGTGTGGGTAGCGGCAACACATACGTTTTCTGCGCCGCATATCCTGCCGGATGTTGCCATTAAAACAGAGGAAGAGAAGGAAAAGCGCACGATGCTGCAGCGGACGCTGTACGACGCCATCCGCGCGGCAGCCTGGCAGGCCAAGCAGGAGGCAGCGGAGAGCGAGCTACGTTTGTATCAGGGCGAAAGCAGTGTGATTGCCAGCCGGGACATCGAGCTGCCTGAGGGCTGGTGGATCGGCTGCGGCGGAAGCGGTCCCAGCGACAAAACGCTGAGTGTGCTTAAGGTGACACAGGGAGAGCAGGTCAAGGCGCTGCTGCTCCACGCCAATGTGCAGTCCTCCATCCTGGATGGTACCGGTGCGGCAGAGGGTAAATGCGTATCCGGAGATCTGGCGGGGATTGCCTGTGCTGAACTCGAAAAGCAGTTTCCTGGCGCTGCCGTGATGTTCATGATCGGCGCGGCGGGAGATCAGGCGCCCATCAAACGGGCGAAGGGATACGCTCCGGATGGGCAAAACGGCTATGCCGAAATTGATCTCCATGAGGCCGGAATCCCTCTGGCGGAGACGCTGGGGAAGACATTGGCGGAGGAGACACTGACCGCTTTGGAAAAAGACGGCAGGACACTTGAGGGAACGGTCCGGACGGCCTTCCGTCCCTTCTATGCACCGGCCAAGAAAATGAACCGCAATCTGCGGGAGCTGAGACCCACCCATTCCTGTGCATGGGAACTGGAGGGGGAAAAGGAACAGACCATCGAACTCTTTGCACTGGGGGATCTGGCCATTATCGGGGTGAGACCTGAGCTGACCTACCCGACGCTCAGGCAGCTTCAGGCATTCAGCACCTATCCGGTGACGCTGGTGGCGACCATGGTCAACGGCGGAGCCAAATATATGGCCGATCAGAGCGCGTATGACCGGTATATGTATGAGGCGATCAATTCGCCCTTTGCCCCAGGGGCGGCTGAACTGCTGGTCAAAGAGGCAGCCGCACTGCTGAGACAATGATTATCCCATTTTTCGCGACAATAACCACGAAAAACGGTTTGATCCGGCTTAACGAAATTATTATACTAAAGTCACAAAAGCAACCGACCCTGGTTGCGAGGAATTCACTAAGGGCATGAGCACTGAAATGGTGCTTCGCTATAATAAAGAAAGGAAGGTTTCCTCATGAAAAAGTTCTTATCTTTGGTTCTGGCTCTGATTATGGTTTTGGCCATGGCAAGTTTCGCATCTGCTGATCAGGGCGCGTCCGTTGTCGTTGGCCTTGCCGGCGATCCCGGCAACATCGGGCCTTTCCAGGGCATGGGCCTTGGCCGCATTGGTATCCTGTTCACCACCTACGAAATGCTGATGGTTAAAGACGGCGACAATTTCGTCGGATGCCTGATGAAGGAACTGACCCCTGTTGACGATCTGACCTACGACGTTGAGATCTATGATTACATCGTGGATCAGGCCGGCAACAAGCTGACCGCGAGTGACATCAAGTTCTGCTTTGACACCGCGAAGGCGGATGGCAACCTGCCCAAGCTGAGCTCCGTGGACAGCGTTGAGGTTCTCAGCGATTATGTGGCCCGTTTCCACTTCACCGCTCTGGCTGCCGGCGATCTTGAGTCTCTCCTTATGGAATGCCCCATCGTTACCCAGGCTGCCTATGAGGCTTCTGCTGACAAGATGGCAACCGATCCCATTACCACCAGCCCCTATCAGGTTGTTGACTACAAGACCGGCTCCGCCATCACCTATAAGCGCAACGAAAACTATTGGCAGAAGGACGAACTGGTTGTCGGCACCTCCAAGCACAACGTGGATGAAATCACCTTCAAGATCATCCCTGATCCGGTACAGCTTGTGAATGCTCTCAAGACCAAGGAAATCGACATCTCTGCTGCGATCGACGGCTCCTACATCTCTGATTTCATGGGCGTCGAAGGCTTTGACGTGACCCAGATTCCCGACAACACCACCAAGTACCTGATTTACAACTATGACTCCATCCCGAGCGCTGCAGAGCGCCAGGCGATCTCCTATGCCGTAGACGTAGAGGACATCATCGCGTTCGCATTCGACGGCATCGGCTATCATGCCAAGACCATCGGCAACAACAAGTATCCGGATTTCGTCGAGAAATGGAACGACGAGGAATACTACGAGTATGACTATGACAAGGCTCAGGCGCTCATCGACGAAGCAGGCGTTGCCGGCAAGACCTATCGTCTGCTCTACAACGTTGCAGATGACAACACCAAGATCGTCACCACCATCCAGGCCGCACTCGGCGATTTCGGCATCAATGTTGAGCTGATCGGCTATGACAATGCCCTGTTTGGCACCTACAAATACGACGAGAAGAACTCCGGCGAGTGGGACATCATGCTGGACGAAGGCGGATCCTCCAACCTGCTGACCAACGTGTGGAAGCTCACTCTGGATGCCCGCGATCAGGTCTACGGCAAGACCGTCGGCCATGTGGCAGATGAGACCCTCCAGTCCCTGATTGAGGCGGCTGTCAACGACAACTCCCCCGAGAACATGGATGCGTTCCATCAGTATCTGAAGTAGCAGTGCTATGAATACGGCCTCGTATCCAAGGTCAACAACCTGGCCCATACCACCGTTGTTTCCAAGGCTGCAACCTGCTTCCGTGGACAGATTCTGCCCGGTGCCTGCGAATATTGATTCAAACGAAACCAGCGTAAATGAAAAACAGGAGAGCGCTGCGGCAAACGTAGCCGCAGCGCTCTTTTCTAAACCAACCGAGAGGAGAACCGCTTTATGATCAGATATATCGGAAAGCGATTGCTCTGGATGATCCCGGTCATGCTGGGCATTGCAATCCTGATCTTCTCCATCATGTACATCTGTCCCGGCGATCCGGCGCAGAGCCTGCTGGGCCCCAGTGCCACGGCAGTGGAGCTGGCCGCCAAGCGCGAGGAAATGGGCCTCAATGATCCGTACATCGTCCGCCTGGGACGGTATCTGTACCAGACCTTTATCAAGTTTGACCTGGGCACCTCCTACAAGTTCGGCACCTCCGTGTTTGCCGGCCTGATGGAGCGCATGCAGTACACCCTGGTCATTGCTCTTCTGTGTATGGCGCTGCAGGTATTCATCGGCACGCCGCTTGGCATCATGGCGGCGACCCATCATAACGGCGTATGGGACCGCGTCAGCATGTTCCTCGCACTGGTGGGCGTCAGCATTCCGGCCTTCTGGCTGGCCCTGATGCTGGTTCTGATTTTCGCGGTGAACCTTGGATGGCTGCCCACCAGCGGCGTATCCAATGGCATCGCCTCATTCATCCTGCCCTGCATTGCCAACTCCTTTGCAGGTATCGCGTCTCAGGCGCGTCACACCCGCTCCTCCATGCTGGAGGTCATCCGTTCGGATTACATCATTACGGCCAAAGCCAAGGGCCTCAACAGCAGAACCGTGCTGTTCAAGCATGCACTGCCCAATGCCCTGATCCCCATCATCACCATCGTCGGCAACGGCATGGGCATGATGCTGGGCGGCACCGTTATCATTGAAAACGTGTTCGCCATCCCGGGCGTTGGCCGGTACATGACCGACGCCATCAACAGCCGCGACTATCCCGTCGTTATGGGCGGCGTCCTGATTCTGGGCCTCATTTTCAGCCTGATCATGCTGCTGGTGGATATCGTGTATGCCTTCGTGGATCCGCGCATCAAGGCGCAGTATGAAGGCAAAAAGAAGATTAAGAATACCGCGAAAGGAGGCGCCTAAGCTATGCAGAAAGCCATTGATGCCGGCGTTCGCAATCGCCGTCAGGGCCAGTTTGGCCAGGTGATGCACCGCCTTCGCAAAAACAAAGTCGCCATGGTTGGCTTGGTTGTCCTGTTGCTGCTCATCCTCATGGCCATTCTTTCGCCTTACATCACCCCCTATAACTATGCCAAGACCAGCAAGGCAGACCGCTATGCACTTCCCAGTGCGCAGCACTGGTTCGGCTGTGACGGCATGGGCCGTGACATTCTCTCCCGTATCATGTACGGTGCACGGGCGTCTCTCTGGCTGGGCCTCATGAGCACCCTGGTTTCCACATTGGTTGGCGTGTTACTGGGTTCACTGGTCGGCTATTACGGCGGTAAGGTGGACAACATCGTGATGCGCATACTGGATATTATCCAGGCCATCCCGGGCATGCTGCTTTCCATCGCCATTTCCGCAGCACTTGGAAGCGGAATCGGAAATACCATCCTGGCCCTGTCCATCGGTGGTATCCCCATGACGGTGCGTCTGCTCCGCGGCTCCATTCTGACGGTTCGCAAGCAGGAATACATTGAGGCAGCGGAAAAGATCAACTGCTCCAAGTGGCGGGTCATTACCTCTCACATTCTGCCCAACTCCATCGCTCCGGTCATCGTCTCGGTCACCATGGGCATCGGCAACACGATTCTCCAGGCGGCCTCCCTTTCCTACATTGGCCTGGGTGTCCAGCCGCCGACGCCGGAATGGGGCGCAATGCTGAGCGAGGGTAAGTCCATGATTACCAAGTATCCGCACCTGTGCATCTTCCCCGGCCTGGCCATCATGATCGTCGTGCTGTGCCTCAATATGCTGGGCGACGGTCTGCGCGATGCCATGGACCCGAAACTGAAGAATTAAGGAAGGAGGAATCCCCATGGCAAATAAAGATGTCCTTTTGTCCGTCAAAAACCTGTCCGTGGAGTACACCTCCGAGGGCGAGGTCATCCACGCCGTCAATCACGTTTCTTTCGATCTTGAAAAAGGAAAGACCATCGGACTGGTCGGCGAAACCGGCGCCGGCAAAACCTCCATTGCAAGGGCGATTCTGCGCATACTGCCGGAGCCCCCGGCCCGCGTGCCCAATGGCGAAATCGAATTTGAGGGCAAGGATCTGCTGCGCATCCGGGAAGAGGAAATGCAGCGGATCCGGGGCAAGGAAATCAGCATGATTTTCCAGGACCCCATGACTGCGCTCAATCCCATTATGCGCGTCGGTGAGCAGATTGCCGAGGTCATTCATCTGCATGAACACTGCGGAAAGCATGAGGCTACGGAAAAGGCCAAGAAGATGCTTGAGATGGTCGGTATCCCGGGTGAGCGGTACTATGAATATCCGCATCAGTTCTCCGGCGGCATGAAACAGCGCGTGGTTATCGCCATGGCGCTGGCCTGCAGTCCGACGCTCCTGCTGGCTGATGAGCCCACCACCGCTCTGGACGTGACCATCCAGGCACAGGTCCTTGATATGATCAATGACCTCAAGCAGAAGCTCAATACCTCCATGATCATGATCACACATGACCTTGGCATTGTGGCCGAAGTCTGTGATACGGTGGCGGTCATCTACGCCGGTGAGATCATGGAATACGGCACAAAGGAGCAGATCTTCCACAATCCCCAGTATCCATATACCATTGGCCTGTTTGGCTCGCTGCCGGATCTGAACAGCGATGTGGAGCGGCTTTCGCCGATTGAGGGCCTGCCGCCGAACCCCGCTGATCTGCCCAAGGGATGTGCCTTCCATCCCCGCTGTCCCTATGCCACCGAAGAATGCAAGAAGGATCACATTGAGCTTAAGGATATCGGCGGAGGCCATATGTGCCGCTGCTGCCGCCTGGCTGAAATTGCCAAGGAAAAGGAGGCCCGGAAATGAGCACGCCGATGATCGAGGTCAAGCACCTCAAAAAGTATTTCAACACCCCCAAGGGCACACTGCACGCTGTGGATGACATCTCCTTCAAGATTGAGAAGGGAAAGACCATGGGCGTGGTCGGTGAGTCCGGCTGCGGCAAGAGTACACTGGGCCGCACCATCATCCATCTTCTCGAGTCCACCGACGGGCAGATTTTCATGAATGGCAAAGACATTACCCATGTGGACAAAAAGCAGATGCATGAGATCAACGAGAAGATGCAGATCGTTTTCCAGGATCCGTATTCCTCTCTCAATCCCCGTCAGACGGTGGAGGACGTGATCCGTGAGCCCTTAAAGCTGTGTAAGCGGTACAAGACACGGGACGAGATCGACCAGAAGACCGACGAGCTGATGAAGCTGGTAGGTATTGATGAGCGTCTGCGTCACGCCTATCCCCATGAGCTGGACGGCGGTCGCCGTCAGCGCGTGGGCATTGCCCGGGCACTCAGCCTGAACCCGGATTTCATCGTGTGCGACGAGCCGGTGAGCGCGCTTGACGTCAGCATTCAGGCCCAGGTATTGAACCTGCTGCAGGACCTGCAGGAAAAGCAGGGACTCACCTACATGTTCGTCACCCATGACCTGAGCGTTGTGCGCCATATCAGCGATGACATCTGCGTCATGTACCTTGGGCAGCTGGTTGAAACCAGCCCCGCCAAGGAGCTGTTCAAAAAGCCGCTGCATCCGTATACGAAGGCTCTGCTGTCGGCCATCCCCAGCACGGATATCGACCATCCGCATGAGCGCATCAAGCTGCAGGGCGAAATCACCAGCCCCATTGATCCCAAGCCGGGCTGCCGCTTTGCCGCCCGCTGCCCCTATGCGACGGATGCCTGCAAACAGCCTCAGCAGCTGGAGGAAATCCTTCCGAATCACTACATTTCCTGCTGCCGGGCCAGAGAACTGAATCAGGATATTCTCTGATTCGCTTTGAGAAAGCGCATTTCCTGACCCTTCCCAGGCTTTTCCGGAAGGGAGCAGGGGGGAACCATTTTTGCTTCAAGAATGGTTTCCCCTGAGTTTTTGAAAGACGAGGACAAGACCATGAGCGATGTAAAACCATTTGATTTTTCCAGCAAAAGCAACATCCTGCTGGAGGACGAGGAGGGCAACCGCACGCCCATGAGCGAGCCATATTACCGGGCCAAAGAAATCGCACCAAAGACCTGGCAGATTCTCTCTGACGGGGACTTTTCCTATCTGCTTGAGGGCGAGGATGGCGATGCCATCCTGATCGACAGCGGCTGCGGTGCGGGTAATATCCGGGAATACTGCAAAAATCTGATTGGCTGTGATGTGCCCCGTATTATCAATACCCATCATCATTTCGACCATACTGCAAACGACGGCTATTTCGATCTGGCCTACATGGCGGCGGAGTCCGTTCCACTGGCAACCCAGCCATTCCCAAGCTTTGACGGGATTTATTTCCCGAGAAATTATGAGGTCCAGATTGTAGAGGATGGCGACACCATTCCTCTCAAGGGGCGCGACCTTCTGGTCTTTAAAATGCCGGATCATGCTGTGGGCAGCATTGTGATCCTTGATAAGGTGGGCCGTCTTCTGTTTACCGGAGACGAATACGGAATGCCCTTTGGTAAGCCTATTAACACCACAGTGGAAAACTGGGCAAGGCTCAGTGAAAAGCTCCTGCCGTATCGCAAGGATTACGATGCTGTATGGGGAGGACCGGGCAAGGCAGAGACGGAGATCGTGAGGAAACTCTACGACAACTGCCAGGCGGTGCTCCATGGCGCAGAGGGTGTGCCTCGGGAGGATCCGCCTTTCAACAACTGGCAACAGACGGATGACCAGGGACGCATTGTGTGGAAACGCAGGCAGCCCCATCCCGGTGACGGCCCCAAGAATCAGAAAAAGGGCAGTGACGGTGCGATTGAGGATGTACGCTGGAATGAAAAACAGGAAACGACCAAGCGCATCTATGGCGAGGAGCCGTGTGCCATCGTATACGACATCAACAAAATTTTTGATCATCAAGTAAAGCAAGGACGGTGCGTATCATGAGCAAAGTGATCGACGCCAACCTGTATTGGTTTCCAGAAGAGCTGTTTACCAATGATGAACTGGCGGAAAAGTTCCTTTCTGAGATTCCCGTTCAGTATGGAATCAAGGGATACCTCAAGGAAAACCCCGAAAGCGGCCTCAGACAGTATGTGATTGAAAAGCCGGTTGGAAGCGAAAACCTCAACTACGTTCAGGGAGATTATCTCCTTGAAAAGCAGCTGAGCGATATGGACAAGGCCGGCGTCGACAAGGCGGTCCTGAAGCTTTCCTGCCAGCAGGAATGGATGAGCCTTGATATGTGCCGTCTGTTCAATGACGGTATGGCAGCGCATGTCAAAAAGAGCCAGGGCCGCATGGCCGCCCTCGGTGTTGTGCCGCCGCAGGGAACGCCCGCTGTCATGAGGGAAATTGATCGCTGCCTGGATGAACTGGGGTTCGGTGGTCTGCAGTTGTCAGCGCATTACGGCAACCTATACCTGGATGATGAAGCCTTCGCGCCGTTCTTCGCTTACCTGAATGAGCGGGGTGTCACCTGCTATGTGCACCATACCCCTGTACCGGTGCAGTACGACAGCCTGATCGCCTATACCAATCTGCGCCGCAGCTATGGGCGCTGCATTGACCAGGCAACGGCCATCGGGCGGGAGCTGTTTGGCGGGTTCTTTACCAAATACCCCAATGTGAAGCTGGTGCATTCCATGCTGGGCGGTGGCTTCTTTGCCTATGCCAGCCTGTGGTTCCCCAAGAAGCCCAAGGTCAAGGAAGCGGTCAGCCGGTTCAAGGATGACAATGAATTGGTTGTGGAGCAGCTGCATAACAATATTTTCTTTGAAATGAGCCATGCACAGCCCTGGGGTAAGGAACAGCTGGAATGTGCGGTAAGGGTGCTGGGGGCGGATCATATCCTGTTCGGAACCAGTTATCCTGTCCGGCCAGTCTGGCTGCTCGAGGGCGCAAATTTTGTATCCGGTCTGGAGATTTCCGAGGAGGAAAAGAGTCAGATTCTGGGTGGAAACGCCGAAAGACTGTATCACCTGTAAAGTGAGGTGGCATCATGCCCCGGTTCATCACGAACACAAATTGGTATGGATGGAGTGCCCCGGAGGGCGAAATCCGAGAGGTCAAACGGAGATTATTGGGTTTGACAGTGGTCAACCTGATGATCTCCATCGCCTGCGGTGTGATTCCGACCGGCGTGACAAGACACAACTGGGTTTCCTTTGCCGCTACGGCGGCATTGGTTGCGCTTGCTGCGGAACTCGTCGGTGTGGTTCGGTTTTACCGGGCCAAGGAGCATATGTACCAAAGGGAGTTTGAAGGGATTGATCATTTCATCCGCCTGCCCTGCATTCTTCATATGCTACTGATCCTTGTGGCCGTCATTGCCGCGGTCGTGTCCTGCATCCGGAACTGGACAGGTCCGCTGGATGCACTGCTGCTCCTGCTTCTCTCTGGTACCGGTGTATGCTCGTTTTTTGTGTATAAGCTTTACCGGACATTGCCCGTCTTTGAAATGAAACAACCGGAATAATTGCCCCGATGCTCTTCCGGTCCCACAGATCGTTGTCGAATTGTTTTCAGAACATCTTGCGGATGGAGGCTTCCAAAGTGAATAAATTCAAAGTCGTTAAATCCCTGCTGATGAATCTGCCGATCTCCCTGACCATGAGCTTTGTGGCCCAATGGGTGAACATTCGCCATGGTCACATGACGCATTTTGAATGGGGCAGCATGGCGATCAGCTTCTGCTTTTCCTACTTCATCGCCTTTTTGATTGCCTTCTTTATCCCAACGGATTCCCTGGGCTTTGCCTTCGCGAAAAAGTGCGGTGCAAAGAAAGGCACCTGGACGTTTGATATCCTCGTGAATCTGGTGGTGAACACCATCTTCTGCACGATCATGACGGTGGTGATGCACTGGTTCACGGCCTGCTTACTTGGCGGCATGCCTCTGTCCAGTATTCCCGGCGGTTTCCTTGAGATGATTGGTCCGGTGTGGATTTCCTGCTTTATTGTCAGTCTTATTACCCAGCGGTCAGCACTGCGTCTGGCAAGGAAAATCGCCGGATAACTTAATACAATGCCTCGCATGTGGATCATGAATTTGATTCACATGCGTTTTTGCACGAAAGGAGAACCGGAAACAATGATGTTTTTCAAAGAAAAGAATGAACCGGCTGCTTCCCTGGGTTTCGGAATGATGCGGCTTCCCCATCGTGCGGATGGCATCATTGACCAGGAAGAGGTCAACCGAATGGTGGATTTCTATATGGCGACGCCCGGGGAGCACCATTTTGATACCGCGTTTATGTATGACGGCGGAGCATCTGAGGCGGCATTCAGAATGGCCGTTGCAGATCGGTATCCCCGTTCCAGTTATACTCTGACCACCAAGCTGGTAGCCTGGATGGTCTGTGAAGACGAGGAAAGCGCCAAGGCAGAGTTTGAAACAAGTCTTGAGCGAACAGGTGCCGGGTATTTTGATGAATACCTCATGCATGCCGTTCGGCTTGATAACTATCAGAAGTATGAGGAATATCACCTGTGGGACTATGCTCAAAACCTAAAACAGGAAGGGAAAATCAGGCATTATGGCATGAGCTTCCACGCGGCACCTGAGCTGCTTGATGCGCTGCTCACCCAGCATCCTGGCATGGACACCGTACAGCTCCAAATCAATTATGCCGATTGGGACAGCGTGGAGGTACAGGCGAGACGAAATTATGAAACGGCAAGAAAGCGTGGCGTTTCCATTACAGCCATGAGCCCGGCCCGCGGCGGGGCATTGGTCCATCCGCCAAAAGCCATCCGTGAGGTGCTGGACCTGGGATCTGCTCCTGAGCCTTATGTAAAGTGGGCACTTCGGTTTGCGGCCAGTCTCAAAGGCGTCAGTCGGGTTTTGACTGGAGTGTCGAGTGAAGCAGAGCTACGGGAAAACGTGATGCTCATGCAGGATCGAACGGTTCTTGAGGAAATGGATCAGACCATCGTGCTCAGGGCCATTGAGACACTGAAGAGGATGGAACACATCCCATGTACCATGTGTCATGCCTGTGATGCCAGTTGCCCACAGAAGGTTGCCATTCCTGAAATCTTCAGTGCCATGAATGAGGTGCTGCTGTTTGAGGCACGGAAGAGCGCCCAGGGACTGTATGGCAGGGTAACGGATGGAAAAGGGAAGGGAAAGGCTTCGCTGTGTATTGATTGCAAAAGATGTGAGCCGATGTGCCCGGAAAACATTCCTATTACGACCTGGCTGCAGCAGGCAGCGCAGATTTTTGAAACTGACAGAGCTTTATGACGGGGAAGTCCTGCTCAGGCGATGTCTGGGGTTTCCGGGCAAACGGACCACTGAACACGATGGATAGCGGATCGGGCATCAGCAAGAAGAACGTGATCTGAACGCTGCAGGGTGCACTCACGGTGTCGACACTGCAGATGCCGGCTGCTTTTGGCAAAGGAGAAATCTATGCAGAATGAACAACGCAATGTAAACCAGAACAAAATGGGCGTAATGCCGGTTCCACAATTACTGCTGACGATGGCCATTCCTCTCATGCTGTCGCTTCTGGTCCAGTCACTGTACAACATCGTGGACAGCATCTATGTGTCCCGCATATCGGAAAAGGCGCTGACGGCCACATCCCTGGCCTATCCTGTGCAGATCCTGATGATTGCTCTGGGCGTGGGTACGGCGGTGGGCATCAACGCGCTTCTGTCCCGTCTGCTGGGACAGAAAAAGCATGAGGAGGTAAGTAAAGGCGCAGCAACCGGGCTGGTACTGGCTGCCCTCAGCTCCCTGCTGTTCATCCTGGTGGGACTTTTCTTCTCACGTGCGATTGCAGGCGTGATGACAAAGGATGCAGAGACCGCTGCGATGTGTGGGGACTATCTTTTCATCGTGACGCTGCTGTGCACCGGGTCCTTCCTTGAAACGATGATCCAGCGCTTTCTGCAGGCCAGCGGAAAAACGGGACTCAGCATGGTTTCCCTGATTGTCGGGGCTGGCACTAACATCATCCTGGACCCCATTTTCATCTTTACCCTTGGCATGGGCGTCCGAGGTGCGGCAATCGCCACGGTGATCGGACAGTGGCTGGGCGCAGGTACGGCCCTGTTTCTGAATCTTACTCACAATCCTGAGGTCAGAATCACGTTCAGGGGCTTTTGCCTGGAGAAGAAGATGGTGATGGCCATCTACAAGGTGGGCTTTCCGACCATCATCATGCAGGCGATGGGCTCTGTGATGAATTTCGGGATGAACGCCATTCTCGGTGCGGGCACAGCGATTGCCTTTTTCGGCGCCTATTTCCGTCTGCAGAGCTTTCTCTTTATGCCTATGAACGGTCTGGGTCAGGCTTGCCTGCCTATCATTGGCTATAATTTTGGCGCAAAGAATCCGGAGCGCATCCGGGAGACGGTGAAAACCGCACTGAAGTGGGGCATTTCGCTTGGACTTCTGTTTACGGGACTCTTTATGATTCTGCCCGGACCGCTGCTCGGGCTGTTCAATGCAAGCGAAGACATGCTGATTCTGGGGATCCCGGCCATTCGGATCATCTGTGTGACCTTTGCGCTGACTGCCGTTACAATGATCCTGGGGCTGTGTGCATCCGGACTTGGCAACGGGATGATCAATATGATCGGAACCGGAATTCGCCAGGTCGTCCTGCTGCTCCCCTGTTTCTTTGCCCTGAAGCAGCTTTTCGGGTTTCCATGGGCCTGGCTGGCCTTCTGGATCTCTGAGGCATGCGCAATGGCCTATGTGATCACGGGATTAAAAAAAGAACTGAATAAAAAGCTTTTATCAATCGAAGAAAAGTGATGGTGCAAAGCGATCTCCACAGGATCTGTCCTGTGGAGGTCGCTTTTTTTGCAGCGTGGGGCAACTCTATGAGTCACGATAAAGTCTACCAAAGTAATAGGAATTAACTATAACCACGTATTGAACTTCTGTATTGGACAAACTGCGGATGAGCAGGTAAGATAGGAGCCAGCCAATGAAAGGAGGCCAAATCATGAAAAATCACACGCTGAAATGCATTTCATTGGTTTTGAGCCGAAATCGAATGTGTCGGTGCCATCGCCTGGCGATGTAATCAGCAAATCCTACTGAGCCCGGATGGATCCGGGCAGTGCCGAACAATACAATAAAGAGTTAAGGAGATTGTACCATGTCAGATATTAAGAATTCCGCAAACTGGAGCTTTGAAACCCGTCAATTGCACATTGGCCAGGAACAGGCCGATGCCGTCACCGATGCCCGCGCTGTCCCGATTTATGCCACCACTTCTTATGTGTTCCACAACAGTGAGCATGCTGCAGACCGTTTTGGACTGCGGGATGCCGGCAACATCTATGGCCGTCTGACCAACCCGACTCAGGGCGTCTTTGAAGCCCGCATTGCGTCTCTTGAGGGTGGCACTGCCGCTCTGGCCGTTGCCTCCGGCGCAGCAGCCATCTCCTATACCTTCCAGGCACTGGCAAAGGCAGGGGAACACATCGTTGCCTCCAAGACCATTTATGGTGGCACCTTCAACCTGCTTGCACATACACTGCCGCTGACCAGCAATATCACGACGACGTTTGTCGATCCGGATGTTGAGGGAAGCTTCGAGGCAGCGATCCAGGAAAACACCAAAGCCATCTTCATCGAAACGCTGGGCAACCCCAATTCCAACATCGTGGATATCGAGGAAATTGCGAAGATCGCCCATGCCCATGGCATTCCGCTGGTGGTAGATTCGACATTTGCAACACCCTATCTGGTCCGTCCCATTGAATATGGCGCTGACATCGTTGTACACTCCGCCACCAAGTTCATCGGCGGGCACGGCACGGCCATCGGCGGCGTCATCGTAGAGGGCGGGAAGTTTGACTGGAAAGCCTCCGGCAAGTATCCCTGGATTGCTGAGCCCAATCCCAGCTATCATGGCATTTCCTTCTATGATGCGGTCGGCCCGGCAGCGTTTGCCACCTATATCCGTGCAATCCTTCTGCGCGACACCGGCTCCACGCTTTCACCTTTCCATGCCTTCATTTTCCTGCAGGGACTTGAAACGCTGTCTCTGCGCGTAGAACGGCATGTGGAAAATGCGCTCAAGATCGTCGATTACCTCAGCAAACATCCTCAGGTAGAGGCCGTGCATCATCCGGCTCTTGAGACGGAACCCAGCCATAATCTCTATAAGAAGTATTTCCCCAACGGCGGTGGCAGCATCTTTACCTTTGAAATCAAGGGAGACAGTGAAACGGCCAAGAAGTTCATCGACAATCTGGCCATCTTCTCTCTCCTGGCCAATGTCGCGGATGTGAAATCCCTGGTGATCCATCCCTTCACCACGACGCACAGCCAGCTGACGGAGGAAGAACTGCTGGATCAGGGCATCAAGCCCAATACCATCCGTCTGTCGATCGGCACGGAAAATGTAAACGATCTGATTGCTGCCCTGGAAGCTGCTTTTGAAGCGGTCAAATAACAGAAAAGAGCAAAACAAGGGAGCGGAGCAGGTTCTCCGCTCCTTGTATTATATTGAGGCATCCTTTGAAAGGGGGAATCCATTTTATGACGACAGACGCACCCCATAAATCCAACAAGAAAGCCATACGATTGAGCATCGCCATTTTATTGGGCCTGATTCTCGGTGCATTGTTCGGTCTGGTGATGCCTGACTGGGCACAGCCGGCAACCAGCCTGATCAGTAAAGTGTACCTTCATGCCCTGACCATGATGATCTATCCGCTGGTCTTCTGTTCCCTGATCGTGGGCATCAAGGGCATCGGCAGTGTCTCTGCCACCGGAAAGGTGGGAGGGCAGGCACTTCTTTATTTCATCGGGACGACATTGTTTGCGAGCCTTCTTGGATTGTTTCTTCCCAAAGCACTGAATATTGGCTCCGGTGTCGCAATTGAAATGGTAGAGGCGGATGTGCAGGCGGCGCAGTTCACAAGCCTTCTGGACACAGTGGAAAACCTGATTCCTGCCAATCCCTTTGCGGCCTTTGTGAACGGCAATATGCTGCAGGTACTGGTGTTTGCCATCATCATAGGCATCACGTGCCTGGTTTTGGGCTCAAAAGCAGATCCATTTTTACGACTGTGTGAGGCCGTGGATGAAATCTCGGTAAAGATCGTGTCTGCGGTGATGTACACAACGCCCGTGGGCGTGTTCTGCTCCCTTGCAGGGACGGTACATGCCAATGGCATTAAGACCATCCTCTCCCTGGCCGCTGTTCTTGGCATTCTGTATCTGGTGATGGCACTCTACATCATCATCATCTACGGTGTCGTACTGGTGAGAGGAATTGGACATTTCAGCATCCGGCAATTCTTTGTGTCCGTGTTGCCTGCCGCGCTAAACGCATTTGGCACCGCTTCCTCCTCTGCAACCATTCCCATCAGCAAGCGCTGTGCAGATGAAATGGGAGTCCCTAACGAGATCTCCGCTCTGGCACTGCCGTTAGGGGCGACCATTAACATGGACGCCGTTTCCATCGTCATGTCCTTCATGATTGTTTTCTTTGCCAATGCCACCGGCACGGAAATCTCCTACAGCCTGCTGGCGGTTGTTCTGCTCAGCAACACGCTTTTGTCCATTGGCGCACCGGGCGTGCCCAACAGCGCCATTGCATCCTTTGCAGCCCTGGCGTCCATCGCTGGATTGCCGGCCGGGATCATGGGCATGTACGTCAGCATCAACATTCTGGTGGATGCCGGAGCGACCTGCTGCAACGTACTGGGTGATCTTGCCACAGCCGTTGCAATGAAGCGCACCTGTCCGCTTCCGCAGCATCAAAAAGCCGATTGATCATACAAACCGCAAAAGCGCCGCAGCATTTCAATTGCTGCGGCGCTTTTACTGCCAACCATGATTGTGGATCGGAACGTTTGCCTTGCCGGCTTTGGAATCAGGAGAGGGAACATACGGAATTCCGTTCAATGATGGAACAGGGGAGGACATCCCGTACCGGATGGACATATGGATTGCTGATCATGTCAATGATGTGTAGCGCTGCCTTGGCGCCGATTTCGGGTGTGGGCAGCGCCACGGTGGTGAGAGGAGGGGAAAGATAGCCGGAAATCTCCCGGTTATCAAAGCCGACAACAGAAATGTCTTTTGGAACATTGAGCCCTATGGCCTGTATGGCGGAGAGGGCGCCTGCGGCCATCAGATCGTTCATGGCAAAAATTGCCGTTGGCCGTGTAGTGAGCTGCAGGAGTGCGGCAGCCTGCTCTTTTCCGGATTCAACCTCCCAGTCTCCATAGCGGATATAATCAGAGGGGAGCATCAGTCCGGCCTGCTGCATGGCCATCTGGATGCCAAGAAGCCGCTGCGCCGTTGGATAGGAATGGGGATGCCCTGCAATGACGCCAATGTGGGTATGCCCACGTGTGAGCAGATACCGGGTCATCTCCTTGGCGGAATCCCGATTGGAATAGGTGACGTAGGTATCCTCCTCGGTGCCGTGGGAATAGGCATAGACAAGCGGGGTGTCCATGGGATTCAGCAGATAATCGAGATGCCGATCATGCATGGCGACATAGATGATGCCATCCACATTGGAGGATTTGAGAAGCGTGACACCTTCATTGATGCGCTCCTTGTATGTGCCGATGTGTTCATACTGGTTATACAGCTTCTCAAGAAGATGCAGATCATGGAAGATTGTCTTGTATCCGGCCCTGGCCAGGGTTTCACTGATCCCGCTGACAATGGAGGCGACGGGCAGGCCGCGGATGTCCTCCACAAGCACGCCGATGGTAAATGTCTGACCGAGACGCAGAGATTTTGCGACGGTATTCGGCGTGTACTTGACCTGGGAGATGGCTCTCAGTACCCGTTCCGTGGTTTCGGGGGAAAGCTTCTTGGAACCGTTGATTACATAGGAAACGGTAGCGGTGGAGACGCCTGCCAGTTCCGCCACATCTTTGATTGTTGCCATGGAAATCTCCTCTATATTAGTTAAACGATTAATAGAATTATAAAGCCGGAATTCCTTTGCGTCAAGAAGCAGGTTACGAAATTAACCTGCAAAATCGCGAAAAATTGCTTAAAAATCCCTTGACATCCCCCTACCTGCGTGTTATCGTATACTCAATCCATGGTTAATCGTATAACCAATAAATTGACGGAGACGATAAGGAGGAAGAATCATGAAAAAGCTGCTCACAATCGTTTTGTGCCTGGCACTGATGCTGCCTGTTCTCGCGTTCGCAGAGAGCGATGGCCGGGTACATATCACTTATTCCTTCTGGGGAAACCAGACGGAGGCGGAGGCTGTTCAGCAATCTCTCGATGAGTACAACAGCATCCAGGACAAGGTATTTGTCGAACCCATGCAGATTCCAAACGAGGAATACACCCAGACGCTGGTCAACTATGCCATCGCCAACAGCCTGCCGGATTGCGGCATGGTGAATGAAAATGCCGTGCTGTATTTCGCCCGCAACGGCGTCATGGCGGATGTATCCGACATGTTTGCCGGGGAAGAACTGCAGCCCATGGACTGCATCACCTTCAAGGATGCCGGCGTGCCCGTTGGCTATTCCAGCAGCAACGAAATCCTGATCCTGTATTACAACAAGGATATGTTCGATGCGGCCGGAGAGCCGTATCCCTCCGCGGATAAGCCATATACCTGGGAGGAATTTGTTGAGGTTGCCAAGAGACTGACGCTCGACGAGAACGGAAAGCATCCTGGCGAGGATGGATTTGATCCGGACAAGATCGTACAGTACGGTGCATTCGTCAACAACTGGACCTGGCAGATGGAAGTCTGGGCGCTTTCCAACGGCGGCGCATGGTTCTCTGAGGATGGCAACGAGGTGCTGATCAACAGCCCCGAGGCCATTGAATCCATCCAGAAGGTCGCGGATCTTGCGCTGGTTGAGCATGTTGCACCGCTCAATGTTATCCCTGAGGACAACGGCGTAGGCGTCGGCATCGGCAGCAAGACTGTAGCCATGACCACGGATGGTACCTGGCGTCTTGGCACCGATTTCCCGAATCTCGGCATCAATTACGGCATCGCTCCGCTGCCAATGATGAAGGAAGAGGTCACCATCTGCACCTCCGGCCTGACGGGCGTGTTCAACGGCAAACATCAGCAGGAAGCTTATGATTTCGTCAAGTGGTATACACGTGAGGAAAGCAACTGGGATGCACTGGTTCTCACGGGAATCTGGCTGCCCAAGAGCGAATACTTCTACAAGACCGAGGAAGGCATCAATGCCTGGCTGGGCAACGAAAAATATCCTTATAACAAGGACATGGAAACCGGGCGGAAAGTACTGGTGGATTACACCATGAACTACGCTAAACCTACCTGCTGGTACTATACCCCCAACACGCAGATCACTACCAATGACATTCTCTTTACTGCTCTTCAGAGTGTGTGGAGCGGTGAGCGCACAGCGGAGGACGTCATCAATGAGATCTATCCTGAACTGGTAGAAGCCATTCAGATGGAGTAATTGCGCATTGCTTTGTTCGGGGGAACGCATCTGCGTTCCCCCGCTTTCGCACATGTCCCTGTTTGATTACAATTGAAATGGAGGGGATACGGTGATGACGATCCTTTCAAGAAAGAAACACGCGGTGAAGTATAATCGTGCTGAAACCAGGGCTGCATGGTTGTTGCTGCTGCCCTCCGTGATCGGCCTGACCTGCATCACGTATCTGCCCATGCTGGCATCCTTTACGCTCAGCCTCTTTGACTGGAATGGCCTTGGAGCCATGAAGTTTATCGGACTCGATAATTATGTTCGGCTGTTTACACGGGATACAAAATTCTACGGTTCTCTTCTCACGACGCTTGAATATGCCGGACTTGCCGTAATCGGCAGCGTGGTCTATTCCATGATTATTGCGCTCCTGCTCAACAGAAAGGTCCCGGCACGCGGCTTTTTCAGAGCGATCTTTTATCTGCCATATGTCCTTCCCGCCCTTGCGGTATACCTGGGCTGGAAGTGGCTGTATGATTATAATCACGGCTTCTTTAACTATGTCATTAAATTGTTGGGTGGCACACCGGTCAAGTTTCTTGATTCCAGTGCCATGGTTACGCCTTCTCTGGCGCTGATTGCCGTATGGCTCAGCGGTAACCTGATCGTGATTTTCCTGGCAGGACTGCAGAACGTGCCGGGAACCTATCATGAGGCAGCGGAGATTGACGGAGCGAATGCCTGGCAGCGGTTCTGGAAAATCACCATTCCCTGCATGACGCCCATCATTTTCTATAATCTGCTGATGAGCCTGGTCAGCAGCCTGCAGGTCATTACCCCGGCGCTCTCCCTTACCAAGGGCGGCCCCGGTACAGGCAGCTATTTCATGTGCTATATGCTGTACAATCAGGCATTCAAGTCACACAAATACGGATATGGCAGTGCAATTGCGGTGATTCTGTTCATCCTCATTGCAGTCTTTACCGGACTTCTGTTTGCGACCAGCGGCAGCTGGATCTTCTACGAAGGAGATGATAAGGAATGAGCATGGTCATGACAAAGGGACAGCGTGCAGCATCAAGGCGTCGCCGGGAAAAGACGGCGAATGTCCTCTGTCTGCTTCTCCTGATCCTTCTTGGGTGCATCGTCCTTTTCCCGATCTACTGGATTTTCCGTTCCTCCCTGATGTCCAATGGCGAACTTTATGCTTATCCACCAGCATTTCTGCCTCCGGAATGGCGCTTTTCCAACTATGCGGAGACGCTCAAATCCTTTGAATACCTGCGTTTTCTCGGCAATACCATGACCATTCTGGTTCCGGCAGTTTTCGGAGCGGTCGTCACTGCGACCATGGGTGGCTATGCGTTTGCCCGGCTTCGGTTTCGTGGGAAGAAATTTCTGTTCACGCTGTGCGTGGGCTCCATGCTGCTGCCCAGCATGGTCACCCTGATCCCGCTGTTCATTGCATGGTCAAAACTGGGGATGGTCAACACCTACTTCCCGTTGATTCTGCCGCATTTCTGCGGTGGCGGTGCATTCAATATCTTCCTGATTCGCCAGTTCGTGAAAACCGTACCCCGGGAACTGGATGAGGCGGCGACGATTGACGGATGCGGCTATTTCCGTATTCTGTTGTTCATCATTGTACCGGCGATCAAATCTGCCATGATCGTTGTCGGACTGCTGAAATTCATCGAGCTGTGGAATGACCTTTTGCAGCAGGTGACGTACATTACGCGCCGGGATCGGTATACTCTGGCGCTTGGACTTAACATCTTCCGCGGCTCCTTCAATGATGACTGGAGCAGCATCATGTGTGCCACCTGTCTTTCCTTCATTCCCGGCATCGTGTTTTACCTGATCGGGCAAAGGTATTTTGTCGAAGGCATCGTGATGACCGGAATGAAAAACTGAGAAAGGCATGTCTATTGCATGCGCAAGGAATCTGTCGGCAGCAGATCTTAGACAGTGTAGCCCGTTAAATCAAAGCAATGAAACTATGAAGGAGGAGAGGTCATGGGAATTCGACATATTCCGCTTAGGCAGGTTCGAATTACGGACGATTTCTGGTCACCGCGTCAAAAGCTCATGACGGATGTGACCATTCCCTATATGGAAAAGATTCTTAGGGATGAGGTACCCGGTGCAGAAAAATCGCATGCAATCAGCAACTTTCGCATGGCGGCAGGGGAGGAAACCGGGGAATTCTATGGCATGGTCTTCCAGGACAGTGATGTGGCCAAATGGCTGGAGGCGGCGGCCTATTCCCTTGCACTCAAATGGGAGGATGGCCTGTCCCGGCGTGTGGATGACATGACGGCTTTAATCGGGCGCTGCCAGCAGCCGGATGGATATCTCAATACCTATTTTACTGTTCGGGAGCCACAGAACAAGTGGAAAAACCTGCTGGAGTGCCATGAACTGTATTGTGCCGGTCATCTCCTGGAGGCAGGGGTGGCTCTGCATGAAGCAGCCGGAAAAGAGGAACTTCTTAAAATCTGCATTCGACTGGCAGATGCCATCTGTGACCGCTTTGAAACGGAGGAGGGAATTCCCGGCCATCAGGAAATCGAGATCGGTCTGCTGCGTCTGTACCATGTTACGGGCAACGAGCGGTACCGTAGCATGGCTCTGCGGTTTTTGGACCTTCGCGGACAGGATCCGGACTGGTTCAAAAAACATACACTGCCGCATCCCGGTGTGTATTATGGCGGATATGACATAGAACCGGAGGATACAACCTACAATCAGACGGATGTTCCGGTTCGGGACCAAACCGTAGCCCGTGGGCATGCCGTGCGTCAGCTTTACATGCTGACGGCCATGGCAGACGCCGCTGCCGAAACAGGGGATGCGGGACTACGTGCTGCCTGTGAGCGGGTGTTTGAGAACATCACTGAGAAACAGATGTATGTCACGGGTGCAGTGGGTGCCTCCGCATACCATGAATCCTTCAGCACCGATTATGACCTGCCGCCGGATCGGTGTTATGGCGAAACCTGTGCAGCAGTGGCCATGACGTTTTTTGCCCATGAAATGCTGAAACTGGAAGCAGATGGACGATACGCGGATGCCATGGAGCTGGAGCTTTACAACGGAGCACTTGGCGGGATGCAGCTGGATGGGAAACGCTTTTTCTATGTGAATCCCTTGGCTGTGAGGATCGGTATAGCCGGAATTGCACCGGGATATGAGCATGTCCTTCCCCAGCGTCCACCCTGGCACGCCTGCGCCTGCTGCCCGCCCAACCTTGCGCGGCTCATCTCGTCTCTTGGAAAATACCTGTGGAGCGAGGATGATGAAACGGTATACAGCCACTTATTCATCGGCAGCGAGGTGGCAACCACCCATGGAAGAATCCGATTGGACAGTGCCTATCCATGGAAGGGAAGCATGCAGTACACGATCCTGGATGGCGGCACGTTTTCCCTTGCGATTCATATTCCCGGGTACATAAGCTCATTTGACTTGTTGGTGAACGGGCAGAAAAGTACGGGAGATGTGAAAAATGGGTATTGTTATCTGACTCAGACCTGGCAACAGGGCGATAAGGTAGAGCTCACCTTTGACATTTCGCCTCGCCGCATTCATGCAGATCCCAGGGTAAAGGACTGTCTTGGGAAAACGGCTTTGGCGAGAGGGCCACTGATCTACTGCTTTGAGGAGATTGATCAGCATCTTCCTGTCTTCTCACTTTCCCTTCCGGCGGACGCGAAGGTGGAAGCATGCGAGGCACCCAGCTCCCTTCCGGTGGAGATGGTCTGCCTTAAAATGACCGGGAAGGGGCGAACCGTGCAGGATACCGATCTTGATGCGGGCTCAGTAACCTGTGAGCAGACCGCTATCCCGTATTTCGCATGGTCGAATCGTGAAAAAGGCGATATGACTGTTTGGATCACTGAATGATTCCAGCAAAAGCGCAGGGCATCTGCTCACGTACAGCGAGCGGATGCCCTGCGTTTTTGTCAATATGCTGTGAGTAAGAACGCCATGTAAAATGGGAGTGTCAGAATGTTGTCTGAACGTCCGACATTATAATCTCCCAGCTTGATGGCACCGCCCACATGATATTTTTCCGGATGGCGAAGAATGGTTTTTGTGCTCTTTGTATTGCCTGTAGAAGCTTTTACCTCCAGTAATGTACTTTGCCCCTCATACCGCATGACAAAATCAATCTCAAGGCCTGAATCCTTATGGAAATAATATAGCTTTCGTCCCATCTTGGCCAATATGTCAGCAGCGAGGTTTTCGAATATGGCGCCTTTATAGCCATACAGATTTCCCTGCAGAATATCATACTGTGTGCCATCATCAAGCATGGCAGTGAATAGCCCGCTGTCCGCCATATACACCTTGAAGATCTCCTGAATTGCATTTCCATTCAGAGGTAATTCGGGTGTTAGAAGATTATAGCAACGACGTATGATGCCTGCGTCTTCAATCCACTGAAGACTTCCAAGAAATCTGGATGAAGGTGCCCCTTTCTGGACAACGGAATACTGGAATTTTTTGTTTTCCTTGCTCAGTTGGCGTGGGATAGACTGAAAGCATTCAAGAATATAAGACTTATCCTTAGCATCTGCATATTTCACCATGTCCTCTTCAAAATCGGATAGAATGTCGCGCTGCAGTTTAAGAACAGTGTTCATTTGATGAGTGTTTACAAATGTCTGTACAATATCCGGCATTCCACCAACGACTGTGTATTGCAATAGCAACTGACGAAGCTTTTCATGAAGTGCGTCTGCAACGGGCTTTTCGCTTTTGAGGCATTCACGTAAATAGCGGATGACAGACTCGTCAATTCCATTGGCCCATAGGAATTCCTCAAAATCCAGGGGATACATTTCCTCGATCTGTTCATACCCGACCGGAATAGAACTGGAATGCTTGCCATATCCCTTGACACCAAGTAAAGATCCGGTACAGATGACATCGTATCGGCCATCCAGTGAAAAAAACTTAAGCGCTGTCCTGGCTTCAGGACATTCTTGAATTTCATCCAGAATCAGGACGGTTTTGCCAGCCTCGAATACAGCTTCCGGTCCTAACATGGCGGTGAGGAGCATGGTGAGGTGATCTACTTCCAAAGAGCCGGAGAATATAGAAGCATAATTCCTATTCTCAAAGAAATTCAAATATACCTCATGTGCGTAGTTCTCGTTGGCAAATCGCCGCACAGAAAAGGTTTTGCCGCACTGGCGGCATCCTTTGATTACTAATGGCTTATGTCCTTCTGCGTTTTTCCAGTTTAACAGAACTGACTCGATTTTTCTTTTCAGCATAACCTTCTCCTTTTTGCACATGAGTATAATATATGCAAAAGTGAATATTTTTCAAGGGAGTTTTTTTGAAATTTAAATATTTTTCAAGGGAGTTTTGCTTTATAAAGAAATATTTTTCAAGGGAGTTTTAGAGAAGAATCCAATATTTTTGTAGTGATTTTTTTCGGACCAAACGTTTGAAGATGACAAGGAAAGGCGAAAACAGTGTGTCATCATATTGTGAAATGCGGATTCCTTCTGTGTGTGAAATGGGTGCAAATGGGAAAAAGAAAGAGACAGATTCGGGGAGAAAACGTGTGCACACGAGTTGCTGGCTTTGAAAAGCACAATAGAAGAATTTCGGATGGGAAAGTTTTGAAATACTGGCGTATGTTGGCGGATGTCTGCTATAATGCCCCAAAACCATGAATCACTGAGAGTACCTTTGGCGTGCCCTGTTCTTCATGGAACAGGGATCAGTAAAAGGTTCTTTGGAGCTCTCACCTGAGGAGGAGAAAAGATGATGATTGATCTGTCTGGAATATGGACGTGCATGATCGCGGGATGCGAAACATCCGTTCGAATTCCCGGAACGCTGGACGAAAGCAGGATTGGCTTTCCGGATGATCCTGAGCAGCAGTGGAAAAGAGACGATGTTTGCCGGATTGGATTTTATCAGCCGGGCGATCCGATCGTTACTCGCCTGACGAGAAAATATGCGTACGAGGGACCGGCAACTCTGATCACGAACGTTTCTTTTAAAAAGCCGGAAGGAGAGAGGATTTTTGTTTATGTGGAGAGGGCCCGGCATCTGCGTCTCAAGGTAAACGGACGGGAAGCAAGTCCTGTGCGCCCTGCGAATATTTCGACGCCCTACTGCTTTGAGGTAACGGATCTGGTGACCGGGGAGGATCAACTGGAGTTCCTCTCTGACAATAGCTATCCGGAATGGCCAAGAGATGCCATAGTCTATTCCTCTGCCGCATCAAATGAAACACAGACAAACTGGAACGGATTGCTGGGAAACGTTTGCCTGTATACAGAACAGCAGATATTCGTGTCGGACCTGCGTGTCTATCCACGGGGGGAGAAGTTGGATATCTGCATTGAGATGGACAGTGCGCTTTCCTGGCAGGGAAACTGTCATATTTCCTCGGATGCGCTTGAGTCCCCGGCAGTGATCCGGATGGAACTGCAAAAAGGGAAGCAGAGTATCTGGATTCGTGACCTTGAGGTTGCCAGGGATGCAAAGAAGTGGGATATTGATGAAGGCAATCTTTACACACTCTCTGTATCCGGAGATGGGTTTAAGGCGAGGGAGGCATGTTTTGGGCTCCGGGAGTTTGTTTCGCAGGATGGACACCTGATGCTCAATGGAAGGCGGATTTTCCTTCGCGGCGAAACAAACTGTGCGGTTTTTCCGGAAACCGGATATCCACCGATGGATGAGTCCTCCTGGATTGAAATTTTAAACAAGTATCGTGCATATGGGGTAAACTGTGTACGCTTTCACAGTCATTGTCCGCCGGAGGCAGCATTTACAGCGGCGGATAAACTGGGAATGCTGATGCAGCCGGAGCTTTCTCATTGGGATCCGGAGCATGCGTTTCATACACAGGAAAGCAAAAGGTATTACAAAGCGGAATGGATGGAGATCCTGAGGGCCTTTGCCAATCATCCTTCCTTCGTGATGCTGACCATGGGAAATGAGCTTCATGCTGACGAGGCAGGACACCGGTTTATGGATGAGTTGATCGAGGAGGGCAGGAAATACGACTCGACACGGCTTTATGCCAACGGATCCAATGTGCATTATGGAGTCCTGGGCACGGATCCGGCGAGCGATTTCTATACGGCCATGATGTACTATGACTGGGATGTTCGGGCAACCTGTGATGGACCAAAGGGATGGCTGAATCATGAATATCCAGACCTCCGTCGGAATTATGACAAAACGGTAAATGCCCTTCGTAAGGTGAGTGCACAGCCGATCTTCTCCTTTGAAGTGGGTCAGTATGAAGTGCTTCCGGATTTTGGAGAAATAGAGGATTACCGGGGTGTTACCTCACCGGAAAATCTTCGGCATATAAGAAAGAAGGTCGAGGGAAAGGCCTTGGAAATCACTGGAACGAAATGGTTTCCGCCACCGGTGAGTGTAGCCTTCTCTGTTACCGGGCGGAGGTAGAGGCGGCGCTTCGGACGGAGGACTACAGCGGAATTTCTCTTTTATCCCTTCAGGACTTTCCGGGCCAGGGAACTGCCCTGATCGGAATGATGAATGCACATCTTAAGGCGAAGCCATATGCCTTTTCGAAGCCTGAACGGTTTTCAGCCTTTTTCCGGGAAGCGCTTCCGCTGGTGTTGCTGAAACGGTTCACCTATGCCGGAGGAGAAACGCTCACAGCGACTGTACAGATGGCGAACTATGGGAAGACGGACATTTCCGGAACGGCACAGTGGTCCTGCGTTGGGGAGGAGATCCATGCAGATGGAAGCTTTTCCAGGTGCGATGCAAAATGCGGCGGTCTTACCGAACTGGGTGAGATTGAACTGGAGTTTCCAATCGTGAGCCACGCTCAGAAACTAACCCTGGCTGTAACATTTTCTGGGATCACAAACGTGTATCCGATCTGGGTGTATCCATGCGTGAATCCTGTCTGTCCACCAGAGGTGTATGAGTGCCGGTCACTGGACGAAAAAGCACTGCGAATCCTGGATGAGGGCGGAACGGTATACCTGGCACCGGACAGCACACAGGAGGATATTCCAAATTCAGTACAGGCACAGTTTAGCCCGGATTTCTGGTCAGTATGCACGTTCCCCGAACAGAGTGGCACGATGGGACAGCTGATTGATTCCCGTCATCCGATTTTCAGTCAATTCCCGACGGAATCCTATAACAACTGGCAGTGGTGGCCGATGGCCGTACAGCGTGCTATGGTTCTGCCGGAGCGAATTGAGTGCATCATTGCCGAAATGGATTCATATGCATTTTTGCGGCCTATGGCGAAGCTCTTTGAATGCAGATGTGGCAAGGGGCGTCTGATGGTTTCCTCTTTGAACCTTCACAATCTTGACTATCCCGAATCAAGAGCACTGCAGCAGGCAATCTACGATTATCTTGCAGGCCCTGCAGGCGCATTGCAGAGTCTCCCGCTGTCGTTTATACAGTCACTGTTTGAAAAGGCGGATGAATAAGAGATTCCGTGGAAAACGAATAAAAAACGGGCAGGTAAGACGTCTGCTTTGTTTGCTTTAATTGGCTCTGAAACGAAAAAAATGCGTTTCGAAGCCAGATAAAACATTATGTGAATTAAAGTGGCGGTAAACATGACTTTTCTCTTGTTCACCGCCACTTTAATTCTATGACAGCGCATGCAATTCGTACGATGAGAGAAAGGTATCCTGCTTGAGAATAGGATATGCATGTCTTTGCTTCTAATTGTCTGTCTGTCAAATGCGGATGTGAGAAGAAGATGGAGAGCAGGAGAAAAAGAATCGTCTGCCATAAGGCAGACGATTCCGGGTTCCCCCTAAAATGTGCTTTATGTGAGGCTGGAACGGCTGATGCGGACAATCAACTGGCCTGATCAAACTGGCTGTTGTAAAGCTCAGCATAGAAGCCGGCTTTCTGCATGAGTGCTTCATGGCTGCCCTGCTCTACGATGTCGCCATCTCTCAGAACCAGGATGATGTCAGCATTGCGAATGGTGGACAGGCGGTGTGCAATGACAAAGCTGGTACGTTCCTCTGTCAGCTGATCCATTGCACGCTGCGTGAGCGCTTCTGTGCGGGTATCTACGGAGGAGGTTGCCTCATCCAGAATCAGCATGGGGCTGTTTTGAATCATGGCTCTTGCAATGGTCATGAGCTGCTTTTGTCCGGCAGAAATGGCGGTGTTGTCGCTGAGGGGAGTGTCATATCCCTGAGGCAGTGCCTTGATGAAGCTGTGGATGCCACAGGCTTTGCACGCGGCTTTCATCTGTTCATCTGTGACTCCCTGCGTGTTGTAGATGAGGTTTTCCCGTACGGTTCCCTCAAACAGCCAGGTGTCCTGCAGGACCATTCCGAAAAGATCATGGACAGCTTTGCGGCTCATGTCCGTGGTTCGGATGCCGTCAATGCGGATTTCACCGCCTGAGACTTCATAAAAGCGCATCAGGAGATTGACAAGGGTCGTTTTACCGGCGCCGGTCGGACCGACGATGGCGACCTTCTGTCCGGGCTGCACGTGGACGGAGAAGTCCCGGATGATTGTCTCCTCGGGCTTGTCCGGATAGGCAAATTTCACATGCCGGAATTCGACCTCACCGCGGACATGGGAAAGCGCTCTTGTCTTCTCCGACTCATCCTCCATCTCACTTTCGCCGAGGAACTCAAAGACACGTTCGGCGGCTGCGGCGGCGGACTGCAGATTGGTCATGGCCTGTGCAATCTGCTGAACGGGGCTCTGGAACTGCCGGACATAGATCATGAAGGCGGTGATGACACCAAAGGAGATCTGGCCGTTCATGGCAAGCAGAGCACCGACGACACAGACGGCGACATAGCCGAAATTGCCGATGAAATTCATGAGTGGCTGCATGAGTCCACCCAGGAACTGAGACTTGAAATTGGCTTCGCGTACGGCGGCATTGAGAGTGCCAAACTCGTCTTTTACCTGCTGATCGGCATTGGAGGTACGGATGATGTCGTGCCCGGTGTACATCTCCTCAATATAGCCGTTGAGTGCGCCCAGGTTCTTCTGGCGGGCAACGAAATACTTCTGGCTTCGCCCGATGATCAGGATCATGACAGACATGGCGATCATCGTTGAGAGAACGGAGGTGCCTGCCATGATGATGTTGGTTGCGATCATCATGATGAGGCAGCCGATAAACTGGGCAGCCGAGGAGACGATGGTGGCCAGCGAGTTGGAAAGGGAAAAACCGATGGTGTCCACATCATTGGTGACACGGGAGAGAACGTCTCCGGTCTCGTGAAAATTGAAATAGCTGAGGTGCAGCCGGTTGATCTTCTCCACGATCTCTTTGCGCATGCGCTTTGAGAGACGCTGGTTGAATCCTGCCATCAGGTAATGCTGCAGAAAGGTACAAAGGACAGAGCAGGCGAAGAGGAGGAGCAGGAACAGGCCGACGCGGCCAATGGCCTCCATGTCGATGGTGGTCATGAGTCCCTCTGTGATCAGGTTGGTGATCCTGCTGATCTGACTGGGACCGGCAATGGTCAGTGTGGCGCCGAGAACGGCAAAGATAAGCGAGATGACGACAATGGGAAGGTCCTTTTTGCAATAGTTAAGCAGGTCGGAAAGCGCTTTTTTCAGATTGTGTGGCTTTTCAATGACACGGCCACGAGGGCCTCTTGGCCCTCTTCCGGAATTTCTCTGCATTTAATTCGCCTCCAATTCCGCCTGAGAGAGCTGGCTGTTTGCAATTTCCTGGTAGACAGTGCAGGTTTGCATGAGCTCCGGATGGGTCCCCATACCGACAATTCTGCCCTCATCCAGGACGATGATGCGGTCTGCATTCTGAATGGTTCCGATTCGTTGGGCGACAATCAGACAGGTTGTGCCGGCGAGATCCTGAGACAGGTGTTTTCTGAGAGCAGCATCTGTCTTGAAATCAAGAGCGGAGAAGGAATCGTCAAAGATCAGGATTTCGGGCTTGCGGGCAATGGCCCTTGCAATGGACAGGCGCTGCTTCTGCCCACCGGAGAGGTTCGTGCCGCCCTGGGCAATCTGTCCCTGCGTCTTGCCCGGCAGATTGTCAACAAAGTCAGCAGCCTGAGCGATCTCAAGTGCAGCTTCCCAGTCCTCTTTTGAGATGGGATGTCCGGCATTGCCGAATGTGACATTGTCCTCCACTGTACCGGAGAAGAGGACGGCTTTTTGAGAGATATAGCCGATTTTCCCGTAGAGCTGGTCAAAGGTATAGGAGCGAATGTCCTCACCGTCCAGGGTAATCGTGCCCGAAGTGGCGTCATACAGCCGTGCAGCCAGGGAAACCAGTGTGGTTTTTCCACTTCCGGTTGCGCCGATAAAGGCAACGGTTTCGCCGGGATTGGCGGTGAAGGTGATATCGCTTAAACAGTCCTCGGAGGCATCGGCATAGCGGAAAGTGACATGATCGAAGTGAAGGCTTCCCTTCTGTGCTGCGGATGCGCCGTTTCCGCTTTTGACGACAGGCTCGGTACTGAGGACCTCCCAGATGCGGGCGGCGGATACCTGAGCGCGCGGGAGCATGATGAAGATCGCCACCAGCATCATGAAGGACATGACGACGTAGATGGCGTAGGAGGAGAAAACGACGACCTCACTGAACATCTCTACGCGCTGGGAAATGGCGGCAAGCCCGGTCACGGGAATGCCGTTTACAAGCATGGCACCGACCCAGTAGATGGCCAGGGAAAGTCCGCTCATGACGAAACTGATAAACGGCATAAGGATGGCCATGCGACGGGCAGTAAACAGCTGAGTGGACATGAGGTTTTGGTTGGCGGATTCAAACTTGTCTTCCTGATACTGCTCGGCGTTGAAGGCTCGGACAATACGAAGACCGGTCAGGTTTTCTCTTGTGATCCGGTTGACATCATCAATCTGCTGCTGGACGATCCGGAATTTCGGCAGGACCTGCCACATCAGGATGAAAATGACCGTGATGATGATGACCACGGCTGCAGCGGTCACAAGGGATAACTGCCAGTTCTTGCCTACGATTTTGAGGATGGCCCAGACGGCCATGATGGGGGCCTTGATCATCACCTGCAGGCCCATGGCGACCACCATCTGGATCTGTGTAATGTCATTGGTGGTTCTTGTAATCAGGCTGGGGGTTGAGAACCGTTTGATTTCAGAGGCGCCAAAGTCAATGACTCTGTGGAACACCTTTTCCCGGATGGTATAGCTGAAATTGGAGGCCAGTTTGGCGGCAAAGTATCCGACAAGGATGGAGAGCAGCGCACTTCCAAAGTCACACAGCAGCATCTTCATGCCGGAGCCCCCAATGTCGCTCATGGCGCTCCCCGGTGTCACGATGAGCCTGGTAATATCACTCATATAATCCGGCATCGTGAGGTCAAACCAGACGGTGCCGGCGACGAGAAACACGCAGAGAAGGGCAAGAAGCCGCTCTCTCTTTCTCATGTACCGAAATATCTTTATCATCTTGTGCTTCTTCTCCTGGAAAGTCAGTGGACTGTGCTGGACGAAAAAAGAGAGCGGGTATAGGGCAGATGTGCCGTTGAATCGTGGGCAAAGGGCCTGCTTTATTTGGTGAGCTCTCTGTTTTATATGTCCGCGCTATTTTATCATGTCTTTGACATATTGTCACCATCTATTTTGTGCTGCCTGTATGGGGTCAGACGTTATTGCGGTGCTTTCAAAGCGCAGAAGAGGCAGAATTGGCTGCTTTTCCGCTGCGAATGCAAAAAACTGACCGACGTGAAATTTTGGAATGGACGGGTGCATGAGAGCATCCGGAAAACGGCAGGGCTGCGGATGACAATGAAACAGAAAAAATGCTATAATGGGATTCCTCTCCACAGGATGGAGGCTTCATATAGACAATAGACACACGAGGTGGAAACATGGAATGGATATGGTATGTGCTGGCATCTCTTGGGGCAGGTGTGGGCACCGGGCTTGCAGGACTGTCTGCCGCTACGGTGATGGTCCCGATCCTGATTGTCCTCTGCCCTTCCTTTGCAGGGGAAACAGGGGCGTATCAGGCGACAGCGATTGCGCTGGCTTCGGACATCCTTGGCTCGGCAGTGACGACATATACGTATGCAAAGCATAAGAACATTGATCTGAAACGAGGCTGGATCATGTTCGTCTGCATCGTTTCCATGTGCATT
>JAFUZM010000140.1 GCA_017476605.1 Clostridia bacterium | reverse complement strand
GTCATCCCGATGAGAGCTTAATAAATACAAGAAAACGCAGCCTCTATGAGGGCCTGGCTATGTGAGTTAGCCATTGTTCAGGGCTTAAAAACCTTGCGCATAAACAAGGCCATACCTTTTGGCCTTGACCTCATTATCATGTCAAATTTGAGAACATTCATCCCTTCGCAGATGGGAACGGCAGGACCGGCCGCCTGACCATGAATTACTTTTTGGTGTTCAACGGCCATCCACCGATTACCATTCACCAGGAGGATCGCAAAGACTACTACGCCGCACTTGAAGCATGGGATGAGCGCCAGGAGCTAAAACCAATGAAAGCTTTCCTATGCGCACAAACAGTCAAAACCTGGGAGAAGCAAATACGGCGCAGCGAGCATAGAGTACCCACAATCTGATCCACCGGCGAATGTTTCGACACCAATAACCAAGGAAAGCTCTGAACGCATGAAGTTGTCATGCGTTCAGAGCTTTCCTTCTGTAGTATAAACCAAGTCCTGAGGCCTTCTCATCTTGCCCTTTTTTCCTGGTCTTTGATACAATTATATCAAGCAATACGAGGGAATTTCTCAGAAAGGAGGCGCACCTGTTGCCAATCAGGATCCGAATATCAAGTGATACATTCCGGGAGCTTCGGGAAAACAACAGCTATTACATAGATAAGACAGACGTCATCCAGGCATACCTGGAAGACCACTTTGAAAAAGCTATCTTGTTTACGCGTCCCCGAAGATTCGGCAAGACCGTCACGATGACAATGTTTCGCGACTTTCTGGACATCAGGCAGGATAGCAGAAAGATCTTTGAAGGCCTCAGTATCATGCATCATCCGGAAACCGTGCATGCTTATATGAATCAGTATCCGGTGATTTTCCTCACGCTGAAGGAAATATTTGGCCGAGACTACGGCATGATATTCAGAAGCTTTCAAAATCTTATTTCGACCCTATGCAAGAGCTGGGATATCCTTCTTTCAAGTGAATCGGTGAACAAATTTGACAAGCTTTTGCTCGAAAAGCTCATGGCCGGTGAAAGTGGGGAAGTCGACACAGTCGAAGCGTTAGACCTTCTCACCCGCATGCTCCATACACATTATAAAAAGCCCGTTTTCGTCATCATAGATGAATATGATGTCCCTATGGCAAAGACATATGGCACTCCTGCCTATGAGCAGGTTCGGGATATGATTGAGCGTATGCTCAGCTATGTCTGCAAAACAAATGAACATGTTAAGGCAGTGATACTGTCCGGATGTCTTTACACAGTCAAAAGCAGCACTTATACCGGTGTAAACAATATCACGCCATATACGGTTCTGTCCCCTGTTTTTGCCACTTCCATCGGCTTCACAGATACAGAGGTGAAAAAGCTTCTGGATGACGCAGGTCTGCCGGATCTATATGATGATACCGTCGAGGAATGGTATGACGGCTATTTATTCGGCAGAGACAGAATGTACTGTCCCTGGGATGTGCTGTCCTTCGTAAAATCCAAACTGGAGAATTCCTACAGCGAGGCAAGAGGCCCTAAAAGCTATTGGCTTAACACATCAGAAACATCTCAGAATCTGATTCATGGTTTTTTCGGAAAAACAGATGGTGCAAATGAACGCTTTGAGCAATTGCTTGCAGAAAATAGCATTGAGGTTCTTGTAAACGAGTTTGTTCCATATCATCTGATTCATGAAAATGGTGAAAATCTATGGTCTGCACTGCTTGAAACAGGATATCTGACAAAAGCAGTGACGGAAGAAATGTCAATGATGCCCCTGAAAATTCCGAATCGAAGCATCCAAGCGGTTTTTCGTCAGGAAGTCTGGGCGTATTTTGGGGATAAGGTAGACAATGCTTTTGTCCATACTCTGGTAAATGCCCTTTGGGCAAGAGAAATTCAAAATGCACTGAATGCACTGAATCAGATTCTCGAAGCAACATTATCCTTCTATCACGAATATCGTGAGTACAGCTATCATCTGATCCTGGACGGATTCTTTACAGGAATGGGCTATCGCGTTTTGTCTGAGCTGGAAACCGGATATGGGCGAAGTGATCTCATTATCCTCGATGCCGGCAGAAAGCGGAGTATGGTACTGGAATTGAAGCATGTGACAAGCCAGGATGAAATGGCGAAAGCACTGCTTGAGGCAGAAAGCCAGATTGTCAGGAAGAAATACGAAAGCAGCCTCATCTATGATGGTTACACCACTCGCATCCAATATGCAATGTCCTTCTATGACAAACAGTCGCTCATTGCAAGCGTACACTGAAAAGCAACTTGTAGGCGAATTCACATATGACCTGCAAAAGCAATCGCCCTCTCCATGAATGGAGAGGGCGATTGTCTTATTCGCTTCCCATTGCCATATGGTAGATTCGGATCATGTCCTCTTTTTTGAGTGGCCGGACAACACCATTCTGCCCGCCTGCCTTTTCCTCACAGCTTGCGGCCATGAAAGCAATCTGTTCCTCGGTCGGCGAAATGCCAAGTTCTCTCAGGCAGATGGGCATATGAATCTCATGAAAGAAGTTCTCCATCGCCACGATGCCCTGTTCAACAACAAGAGGGACATCGCCGAAATTCTCAACATCCATGACCTCAACGGCAAACTGGTAAAACCGCTCCGGTGCAGACGCCCAGACATAGCGTGCCCAGCTTCCCCAGAGTGCGGTAAGTCCGGCACCATGTGCAACATCAAACATGCCACCCAATTCATGTTCCATGTTGTGCGTCGCCCAGTCGCCGCCCAGTGTTCCGCAGCCGGTCAGATCATTGTGTGAAAGGCTCCCGGCCCACATCAGGTCGGCTCTGGCCTTTTCATTTTGGGGATCCGTCATCAGCGTTCGCGCCGTGCTCATGACCGTTTTCAGGATAGCGATTGAGATTGCATCCGTAATGGCCATGTTCTCACATCGGTTAAAGAACCGCTCCATGGTATGCATCAGGATGTCCGCTGCACCGCTGCTCGTCTGATACATAGATACACTGAGCGTCAGATCCGGATTCATCAGTGCAAAGACCGGGCGCATGAAATCCCCCGCCAAAATCCCGCTTAAGGCCATTTGCCTCGTTGGTGATGACGCTGCCACCGCTCATTTCGCTCCCTGCCGCTGCAATGGTCGGCACGCATCCAACGGGTATTGCCTTTGTCGTGGTTCCCTTCCTTATGTAGTAGGACCAGACATCCTCCTCAGGATTTGCAATTCCGCAGGCAATGGCCTTTGCAGAGTCGATTGCGCTGCCGCCTCCAATGGCCAGGACGAAATCAACCTGCTCCGAAAGTCCCAGTCGAATGCCTTCATAGACCGTGCCAAGGTGCGGATTGGGCACCACACCATCCAGAAGACAGTATGGAAGGCCCGCATCCCTTAAAGAATGTTCCACCCGTTCCAGAAGACCTGAGCGCTTTGCGCTGTTGCTGTAATGGACAAGCACACGCGTCCCGTGTGCCTGCCGAATGGCTGCACCTGCCTGAGTTTCCACTCCTTTCCCAAAGAGCACCCGGGTAGGCACATAGTATTCAAAATTGTTGTACATCTCCGTTCCTCTCACTCAATGATACCGGAAACAATGGCATCGCCGGCCACACGGATCATGATGACCTCATCCTCAAGCCGTATAAATACCCGTTTCATCTCTGATGTCCGATTCATGATGACAACCGCAATGCTGCCATCCGGGCGAAGAAATGCCGTGGCATCCAAATCATCTGAAAATTTGCTTAGCCGGATATGCTCGCTTCCCGGAACAATATAGCGGCTGAAATGTCCAATGTACTCATAGGACAGCGTCCTGTGAAGAGTTTTTGTTGCTGTGTCATACAGAATCGGAGCATCACAGAGATTGTTGACATGATTCGGTCCGCCATCCTGATCAAAGACAATGCTCCAGGTAATGAAGGATGAGGTTCCCGCATTCATGTCTCCGCAAATCTCATGTCCAAACATTCGGGCGTTATCAAGCTCCGCAGCTCCCTCTCCGTATACGCTGTACTCCACACAGCCCTCGGAAAAACGAAGCTTCAGCTCCGGATACCATTCTGCAAGATACTGAAGCGATTCAAAATGGTCGCCAGAATACCAGTGGAAGGCAACACCCGACACAAGGTCATACATGTCGTCGGTGTCCATGACGGTTCTCGTGCGCTCATACGCACGTTCCTTGTTATGATCCCAGATGTAAATGTCAACATCCAGCTCTGCCTGTTTAAGCGCCGGGGCAAGTTCTTCGCGAATGAATGATTTCTCTTCCTCGGCACTCACAATGCAGGAATCCCATGTCTGCACTGCTGCGGGTTCATTCTGAACGCTGAGAGAGGAAATATGGATTCCGCGCTTTTCATATTCCTGGATGTACCGCACAAAGTAGGCGGCCCACAGCTTCCGGTACTCCGGTCTGAGACTTCCTCCATGGTTTCGTTCCCCATTGGTTTTCATGAACCACGGCGGGCTCCAGGGGCTCAGCATCAGTTCAAGCGGGCGAATCGCCCAGATACGCCGAAGTAATGGGAGAATATACCATTCATCCCGTTCAAGGGAAAAGCCCGGAAGCGTGAGGGCATCCGGTGGTATTGGCTCCGTTATCGCCGAATAATTCCCCAGTGCTGCATCACAACTGTCAAGAGAGATGCGTCCAAGTGTGTATTCAAGGCCTCCCGGCGAATAATACGCATCCAGAAGCTCCCTCTGGACATGTTCCGGCATAGTGGAGAAGAGATAGGCCGGTGCCTCAGTCAGTGACCCGCCAAAGCCTTCCCAGGTCTGCTGTTTATCCTCCGGGTACAGATTGATCACATTCTTTTCCTGGCCGTATTCCGGCTTGGATTCCGCGATAAAGGTTTCCTTTCGAACCCTTCCGTTTTCCCAGATTGTTGCCTCCCAGGTACTTTTCATATGAGATGCTCCTTCCCGCCCAGGACTTCTTTCCGATACTCCGAGGGCGTCTTTCCCGTCTGTTTGCGAAATACACGTGAGAAATACTTCTCGTCATGGAAGCCTACCATAAAGGCGATTTCATAAACCTTCTTCCGTTCATCATGCATATACGAACAGGCCGCCTCGATACGGATCTGATTCAGGTAATCCACAAATCCGAGATTCAGATTCTGGGTAAACAGTGTGGAAAGGTACGAGGGGGAAATGCCAACTTCCTCTGCCACGCGTACCAGTCCGATATCCTCATCCATATGGCTTTTCATGTATTCCGTCGCACGCTGGATCACCGGATTCAGTGTATCCTCCCCGATTTCCATCTCCTCCGGCCCAAGCGTCCGCTCCAGCAGTTCAAGAATCTGACTGCTGCTGGCCGGTTTAAGGAGATAGTCAACAGCGCCCATGCGAAGCGCCTGCTGTGCAAAGGAAAAGGTATCATACCCGGAAAGGATGATCGTCTTCGGACAGATCTTCATCTCAAGCGCTTCCCGCATAACCTCAAGTCCCGTCATCGCCGGCATCCGAATATCCAGAATCATGATATCCGGATGATGGCGTACGATGAGGTCAAGCGCCTGCTGTCCATTGATCGCACAGTAAATCCGCTCAAACCGACCCGAGTGTGAGGAAATATAATGTTCCATGCTGTGTAAGATATTTTCTTCATCATCCGCCAATAGCAGGCGATACTTTTTCTGGCTCATGTCTGTTCTCTCTCCGCTCAAAGGGGATCATCATGGTGACAACCGTACCCTTACCGGGACTGCTGTCGATCTTGAGATCATATCTGTTTCCATACTTGAGTGCCAGCCGCTCCTTCACATTTCGAATGGCATACCGCCCGATGCTTTCCTTATAGTCCTCCACCAGCAGGCGATCTGCCGTTTCCTGTTCCATTCCAATCCCATTATCCGAAATGGTAAAGACAATGAACTCACCTTCTCGATGGCCATTCAGGGTCACACGTCCGCCTTCTTCCTGCATCTCAAGCCCATGTACCACGGCATTTTCAACAAAGGGCTGAATCATAAGCTTGCTGATTCTGCAGTCCATGATCTCCTCATCCACTTGAATGTCATATGACAGGCGGCGTGAAAACCGCATTTTCTGAATCTGCAGATAGCAGGTAATGAGTTCTACCTCCCAACGTACAGAGATTTCAAACTGCCCCTGAGAAAGAACCATACGGAACAGGCGGGATAAGGTCAGAATATCCTCTGCCAGTGTCTCATTGCCTTTGTCAATAGCCTGCCAGTAAAGCGAATCCAGCACATTGTAAAGAAAGTGCGGATTGATCTGCGACTGCAGCGTGTTGAGCTCCATTTCACGTTCCCGAAGAGTCATGACATAGTTCCGATCAATCAGATCACGAAGGTCCACAACCATCTTATTAAATGTCTCTGAGAGACGGCCGATTTCATCCTCACTCTCGACGGGAACCTGCTGACTGAAATCACCTTCCTTGAATCGCTCCATGGAATGCGCCAATTCCTCAATCGGCCTTGTCAGCTGCCGTGAAATCATGGCCGAGAGTGGGAAAAAGAGAATCGCAAGTGCCAGGAGCAACAGCTCAGGTACCAGAAGATTGCCAAACTGGATGAGATGCCGCCAGAGACGTACCGGTGAGGCAAAACAGACGGTAATGCCCGTCGTCCGGCTTTTGCTGAGGAAAAGATAATAGCCATTGACCAGCATCATCTGCGGCATCGCTTCCGCATTCATATTTCGAATGCCGCTTTGATCAATGACAGAGGCAAGTACGTCGCTGGTTTCCCCCAGAACGACAAACTCCTCGCCCTCTGCGTTGAGGACGACGGCTGTCTCCCCGCTCAGCTGCAGCATCCGCTCGCAGACCTGTTCAAAGCTTGCAGCGGTAATGGTGACGATGACATGTCCAAGACGCTTTTTCTTTGACATGTCAAAGAGCTCCCGATGCGCCACGATCTTATCTGACATATTGCGCAGAAACGGGGCGTTTTCACCGCGGCTTACCCGCTCCCAGACCACATCCCCGCGCGCCTCCAGTGTCTTTTCATAGATTTCACTCTCTCTGAGGTGCGCGATCTCGGTATCAAAGACACTGGCATCCCGGCTCACATAGAACGGCGTTTTCCCGTTTTCCGGATACAGGATGACATTCTTGATGTGGCTCTTAATAGCCAGAATGTCCTTAAGGAACTCAAGCGGCGTCTCCGTCATCCAGAAGAGCGGCGATTCAAATTGCTGCTCCTCAGAGGTATTCAGCACCGCTTCGATTTCGTCATTCACAACGAAATACACACTGATATCCAGGACATCCTGTAAAAGATAGTCGATATCCTGACAGGCCGTCTGGGCAAACCGCTGATAAAGCTGTATATTGCGATTCTTATCTGCCTGGTACTGAAGCCAGATGGCCAAGACGGAACTGAACAGGAGAACGACAATCAGGATGGCATAGATGGAAAGAAGAAGTTTCTTTCTCAGCGACAATGAGGAAAAGAATGATTTTTTCATATCCCCATTCTACCCTTTGACGGCACCCATGGCAACGCCATTTGTAATTTGTTTGTTCAAAATGATATAAACAATGACCGCAGGTGCTGCCGTCAGGGCCATAACGGCAAACTGAACCGCGTAATTGGAGGCATACATTCCGGTAAACTCAAGTACGGAAAACGGAAGCGTTTTCCATTTTGCGCTCGACAGATACGTACTGGCCATCATGAACTCATTCCAGTTGTTGAGAAACGTCATGATGGACACCGTCATAAGCGAACTGCGAAGCATCGGGGTCACGATGGTCGCCAGCATGCGGAAAACCCCGCAGCCATCAATGATGGCGGCCTCCTCCACTTCCTTTGGCAGGGATTCCATGAATCCGCTGACCAGAAACAGGCCCTGCGGAAGAGAAAAGGCCACGTAAGGAATCAGAAGTGCCCACAGCGTATCCGTGAGGCTGAGACGATCATAGATCATATAATTGGGCAGAAGCGTTGCGTGAATGGGAATCATCATGCCCAGCAGAATAATGGTCCGTACGGTTCCGGACAGTTTCCAGTGCATCCGGGTTGTGGCAAAGGCGCACATGACCGAGATCACCAGAACCAGCAGGACCGCCAGAATATTGATCAGAAGGCTGTTCCTGAGATACAGCAGAAAGTGGCCGTTGACAAAGGCATTCACATAGTTGTCCCAGCGGAACTGTTTGGGCCAGACCAGCAGACCGGTGGTAAACATTTCATTGTTGCTGACAAGTGAGAAGTTGATCAGCCAGATCATGGGGAAGATCTGAATCACTGCCACCAGAATCAGGACAATCCAAAGAAGAATCGTCCCGATTTTCCCCCGCTTCTTTGTTCCAACAATGGACTGATTCATGCTCATTTACTTCGCCTCCTTGAACACAACGTCCATTACCTTTGTGGCAATAATGCACAGTGCAACAAAGGCCACAGAGATGGCATTTCCATAACCATACTTAAAGGACTGGAAAGCCATTTTATAGAGGTAGTTTGCAAGAAACTGTGTTTCATTTCCCGGTCCGCCATTGGTCAGAAGATAGACCGTCTCCATCTGTTTGAGTGCCGAGATGATGGCCAGCGTGACATTGACCTGGATGACCGGACGCATCAGAGGAAGCGTCACCCGCAGGAAGGTCTGCGCATTGCCGGCACCGTCAATTGCTGCTGCCTCGTAAAGTGTCGGGTCGATGTTCTTGATGCCGGTATAGTAGATAAGCATCCCCCAGCCAAAGCCATGCCAGATAAGAACAATGAGCACCGACCAGAGTGCACGTCCGGTTCCCAGCCAGTTGATGCGGCCCGTTCCCCCGAACAGCTTCACAATGTTGTTAAGAAGCCCAAAGTTTGGATTGTAGATGAACTTCCAGAGATAGGCGATGACTGCAACGGAAATGACGTTCGGGATGAAATAGATGCAGCGGAAAACACCCTCCGCTTTTCCCTTTTTCCGGTCAAGCACCGCTGCGGTGATCATCGCC
>JAFUZM010000139.1 GCA_017476605.1 Clostridia bacterium | reverse complement strand
GCCAACTATAACAGCGACCATGAAGGGACCGTGCTCAATTATGAGGTCTTGGCAGAGACGGTTTCCAGGATGCGCGTCGCCTCGGCACCAATTGATGGTGGCTGGAAAGAGCGCATTGATGCCGATTACGCAGTACGCGGAGGAAACAACAGCCAGAGGAACCGGAAACCTCTGTGACATCCTCCGAACGGTCAATACGAAGCGTGTAGAGTGACGGTTGTTCCCTTCCCCAAGTAGAGATATGAAAAAGAGTCTTCTCGCCGTTTCAGGAGAGAAGACTCTTGTGTTAAGAACAATTCAGGTTTGCTGTTCAAGATCGGTGGAGGCAACGGGGGAAGAGCTTGGGAGTTCACTGCCCGATTCAGCAGAATCGCCAGATGTCTCGGATTCCACAGGCTGAATTGTATCGTGAGATTCGGATTCAGCAGAATCGCCAGAAGCCTCGGATTCCACAGGCTGAGTCATTTCCTGAGATTCAGATTCAGCAGAGGATGTGGGTTCCGGCTCGGAGGTTGCATCCGAATTCTCGGAAGGTACGGATTCGACCAGCGCATCTGAAGGCTCGGAGGAGGCAGGCTCGGTTGGTGTTTCAGAAGTTCCGGATTCATCCGGGACAGCTGGCGCGGACTCGGCAGGGACATCAAGCACCGGACCGGGGTCAGATGGGGATTCCGTGGATGGAGAAGGAACGTCGCCGGGTGAGGTGAAAGCGGGAGCCGGATTCTGAGATCCATCTGTTGGTGGGAGTTGATCTAGTAAAACCGGGGCAGTGCCCGGATCTGCCTGGGAGACGGCAGCCGGAGAGAAAGCAGTTCCTGGCTGAGAATTTGTCTCAGCAGAGGCTACGATTTGGGGCTCAAAGCCGTCCGACGGAGGATTGCCTGACCAGACAGGAGTGTCGCTGACAGGATCGGATGCCGTCGCATCGGCGACAGCCGTGGGTGGATTTTCCTCTGGAACAAGGGGATTATCTGCAAGATAAGTTTCGTTTCCGGGAAGGGGAGAATCAATGATCCGCCGGCCATCCTCAAGGAAGCATTCTCTGTTGTTGATATGGTTGATGCCACCATTGCCGACAAGCAGGATGGACTGCCCGGGCTCACTGCTCTCGCCGATGGAATTCCCGCCGATCAGGGCACCGGAAAGACTGATGGACGCGGAATCAGCGGCATTCATGAGAAGCAGTGCGGAGCCGCCATATCCGTCTCCGTTGCCGCCGGAAACAGTGCCAAGAATCCCGATGTTCGAGGTCCCCTGAGGGGAAATGATCTGCAGGCCGCTTCCGCCAACATATCCGCTTCCGCCCTGCATATTGGCCGTGAGGGAAACATAGGCATTTCCGTGGAGGTCATGCAGGTTTACGGCATTTCCGCCGACATCGGAACCGTTGCCACCGCTGACGGATCCGCCAATTAAAACAAGACCTTCAGAGGAAAGCGGTGAGACGACGATGCCGTTTCCACCGACAGTACCGCTTCCACCGGAAACATTTCCTTCCAGGGCGACATAGAGATTGCCATTGGTATGTTCAATATGAATCCCATCCGTTCCGTTTTCTGCCCGGATGATACAGGAGGGATCAATGATGAGTTCACCGTTTCCACGGAAGGTGAGTGCAGGATTGCTGCCCCCGGACATGGATGCGTTGGCCAGCGTAACACTTGACGTTCCTTCTATGGTCAGTGAATTGATGAACTGAACATTCGAAAAAGAGATGCGCGCATTTCGAAGGTGAAGATCCGAGAGGATCGCCGGCGGATTGGCACCGGAGGTAATGATTAGATCATTGCTCGAGATCAGAGGATAGGAAGGATCAGCATCAATTCTCCCGGAAACCAGTACAGTGTCACCACTTGCGGCAACCTGAGAAAAGTAAATGAGCTCCTCATACGTATTGACCGGGCCGAGGCTTTGTGCACTGGCGAACCCCGGGATCAAAAATAGACAGATCAGGAACAATGAAAGGAATCGCTTTTGGTAGATCACAATAAGGACTTCCTTTCGTACAGGCATGATGTATATCGGCTCGTTTAAAGAAAATCAGGCCGAATCTTTCGCAATACAGGCTGCTTCTGATTGAAAAAGATCAGAAACAAGTGTATTATATCACGGAGAGGGAAATTGATGCAAATTTACCAAAAATTTGCCATGCAATGAACACAAAGAGTCTACATAGATGCACACAAAAGATGCATAAATGATGGAAAGGAGCGAATGAGAATGCAGGAACAGCCTGTCATTGCACTGCTTTACGATTTTGACCATACGCTGTCTCCAAGAGATATGCAGGAATACGGCTTTATCCCAGAGCTGGGAATGGAAGCAGATGAATTCTGGAAAGCATGTGATGAAGTCAGAGAAAAGAACAAGATGGATAACATCCTTTCCTACATGTACTTTATGGTCAAAAAAGCGCGTGGACGCATGTTGCTGACAAAAGATACTCTTGTAAAAATGGGGAAAGATGTCCAGCTGTTTCCTGGAGTGACCACATGGTTTGACCGCGTGAATGCGTACGCCAAGAATGCGGGACTTAATCCGGAGCACTATATCCTTTCCTCGGGACTGAAAGAGATTGTAGAAGGAACGCAGATTGCCTCTCAGTTTAAGGAAATCTATGCTGCATCCTTTGTCTACGATGAGGATGGTGTTCCGGTCTGGCCGGCGATGGCGGTCAACTATACAAGCAAAACACAATTTGTCTTTCGTATAAATAAAGGCATTCTGGATGCAACCGAGGATCGGGCGATCAACCGTTATATGCCGCAGGATCGCAGACGTGTTCCCTTTACCAATATGATTTATATTGGAGATGGATACACGGATGTACCGTGTATGCGACTTGTCAAATCCAGCGGCGGTCACTCCATCGCCGTTTATGATCAGGACAGGCATACGGCAGATATGCTGCTTCGTGAGGGACGGGTAAGCTATACAAGCACAGCAAATTACGAGAAAGACAGTCAGATGGAGCAGACTGTCTTTGCAATCATAGATGAAGTGGCAGCCAGAGCAAAGACCATGCGAATGCATCAGCTGGCGGTGGAAGAGGCAGGTGTGGAGTAAATTTGCTCCGGAATTTGGCAGAAACACGAGAAAAATACATTTTTTGACGCAGAATAGGCAGGAATTGATCAACAATGCGGTTCCGGGCTCTTGATCTTTTCCTGTTGTTATGTTAGAATCAACTGAAATTCATTCATCGCTTATTTACGAACAGGTCGTAGGTAACGGTGTTGACAATACTCTATTCTATTTTTGGAGGGATTCCTTAATGATTACAGCGGGCGATTTTCGCAAAGGTGTAACAATTGAGTGGGAAGGTGGCGTATGGACAATCGTTGATTTCCAGCACGTCAAGCCTGGCAAGGGTGCTGCTTTTGTTCGCACAAAACTCAAAAATGTTATGACCGGTGCGGTTGTTGAGCGTTCATTCAACCCGACAGACAAGCAGCCGAGAGCAACAATTGAAACAAAAGAAATGCAGTATGTTTATAATGATGGTGAATTCTATTACTTCATGGATCAGGAAACATACGAGCAGATCCCGCTCACTCTGGATCAGGTGGAAGATGCCATTCAGTTTATGAAAGAGGAAACCATGGCGACCGTTCGTTTCTTCAAGGGAAATGCATTCTCTGTTGAAGCTCCGAACTTTGTCGTACTTGAGGTTACCGAGACTGAACCGGGATTTAAGGGTGATACCACCAGCAACACCACAAAGCCGGCGGTTCTTGAGACCGGCTATAAGATTTCCGTGCCGCTGTTCATCAACATCGGAGACAAGATCCGTGTTGATACGCGTGATGGATCTTACATGGCGAGAGCATAATCAAAAAGCGGATGCTGTTGAAGCTGATTTTCAGGGGCATTCCGCTTTTTTATTTCTGCATGAGACATAATCTGGAGGAAATAGTATGAGTCAGTTATCTGAGAAAATGGACTCGCTTAAAGGATTGTTTGATAAGGCAAAGATTGATAAAAATAGCAGTGAAGGGAAACTGTTTCAGGGCATCCTTGAAGTTCTTTCTGCCATTGCTGAGAACGAAGACAAATTGGAAGCACGCATGGATAGCCTAGGTGAGTATTTAGATGAATTGGATGATAGTCTGGTGTCCCTTGCGGATGAGATATATGACGATGACGAAGATTGGGATGAAGACGACGAAGAATGGGATGACGATGACGAGGACTGGGATGAAGACGATGAAGATTGGGACGACGATGATGAAGATTGGGATGACGATGACGATGACGAGGATTGGGATGAAGACGATGAAGAT
>JAFUZM010000138.1 GCA_017476605.1 Clostridia bacterium | reverse complement strand
GGGACAATCTGATAAGGAAAGGCCTTTGTTTGGGCCTAGAATCAATCTCTCTCATGAGGAGAGAGAAGCCATGTACCGGGAAAGAGTTGAGCGAGAGTGCGCCGAGTACAACGCCGGTCAGGGATATCTTGATGCCACAGATGGCATCGACTGCCCTCTCTGTAAAAATCGAGGGTATGTAGCCAAGGCCATAAAGCATGATTTATTTGGCTACTGGACTACAGTAATGGCAGAGTGCGAGTGCAAAAAGCAGCGCACCAGTGTGCGAAGGATCAAAGCTTCTGGGCTCGCCGGCGCGATATCCCGCTGTACTTTTGATACCTTTGAGGCCATGGATGACTGGCAGATCCGGATGAAAAGCACTGCTCAAAGGTATGTAAACGGTAATGGAGGGTTGTGGTTTTACGCTGGAGGACAAATTGGTGCTGGCAAAACACACATATGTACGGCCATATGCGGGGAACTGCTCAAACAAAATCAGAGCGTGCTGTATATGCTCTGGAAAGATGAGTCCACGAGGCTTAAAAGTCTCGTAAACGATACGGAGGTCCGTGAGAGAGAGATTGGCAAGTACAAAAGCGTAGACGTGCTATACATTGATGATTTTTTTAAGAGCCAGAGATCTGGAGGCAAAGCCGTGCCTCCAACTCCTGCGGACCTGAGCCTGGCCTTTGAGATCCTCAACCATCGTTATGTTGCCCGTAAAAAAACGGTGATCTCCTCCGAGTGGATGATTTCGGAGATTTGCGATATTGATGAGGCAGTAGGATCCCGGATCTATGAGATGTCCAAGGGCAGCTGCTGTCAAATCTCCAGGGATAAAACGCGTAACTTTAGGACTAGAGAGGTGCCATGTGAAAAAGGTTAGTATGCTGATGATAGTGGCAATAATTGCCATGTTCTTGTGTGTTGCTGCAGGCGCGGACTCCACGCATGCCGTGTGCGTGGTGCATAAGGGAGAGTGCTTGTGGATCCGAGACGCTCCCTCCAAAAGCGGATCGAAGATTGATTCTCTCCGCTGGGGAGTAGAGTGCGAAATCACGGAGATTGTTGATGGATATGCCCACATCACAGCACCGTATCACGAGAGTGGATGGGCCGACATAAGCTACTTCGATATCCCGATCACAGAGACGATTTACACGGTGATATCGGACGGACCACTCAATAAACGGGAGACACCAGACGGCAGATACCTCACTAGGATCAAAAGCGGAGCGAGGGTATCTGTACTGGGCTGGAGATACAGCAAATCTGGAGAGCTTTGGGCTAAATGCTATAAGGGTGGATATGTTAAGGCTTCGTACCTGGCAGAGGCAGAGTGAGATCATAGGAGGGTAAGACCATGGCTGCAGGTAAAAATAGTAGCTCGGGATCCGAGGTGCCGAAGAAAATCAGCACACCGGTACCATGTGAGGATACCGAGCAGGAGATGCTCTTTAGATGGGCGCGGATCAGTGAGGGCAAGCATCCGGAGCTGCGGATGATGTACGCCATCCCAAATGGCGGATATCGCCACCTACACACAGCTGTCCGAATGAAACGGACGGGGACTAAAGCGGGTGTGCCTGATATCTGCCTGCCTGTGCCAAGGGGCAGCTATCATGGGATGTATATTGAGCTCAAAAGGCTTAAGGGCGGCCACGTGAGCGAGGAGCAAAAAAGGTGGATCCAGGCGCTTAAGCAGCAGGGGTACTGCGTGGTAGTAGCTTATGGTGCTTATGATGCTATCGAGTGCATCAAAAGCTATCTGTCCGGAGAATCTGCAGGAAATCTGCAAAATGGAGCGATCAAAGCGATCCGAGAGGAGCCGCATGGATGAAAAACTACATTTACGCAAGCCTCCGGGCCGGAGACGTAAACGATTGCACAATTTTATTAAAGCGGATCTGTATCATTGATAGCCACGGCAAATGGATGATAGAGCGCTTTGGGGAGCATATATTTGGCCTTACACAGACGAAATATGATGGCCTTTACATTTTGGTATCCAGATCCGAGGCAAAACGGTATCTTTTGATCGAGGATGAGGATCTGGATCAGCTTTACGTCCACAAGCCCAAGGCAGATAAAATGGCATGGGCGCTAAAAAAATAAAGTCCACTGATCTCAGCCGACTCAGGAGCGAGGGAGCCGGCTGAAATCAATGGGCGTAGATCCATTGGATGTTTTCGCTTTGCAAGCTTTTCTTGCCATACAGATTGCCTTTCTTCATAAAGAGTGTCCTCCTAACATTCTTCTCTTTTTTTGGCAAAGCGGAAACAAAAAATGAGCGGAGGTACAAACGATGGAAATTGTCGATGGCAAAATTATCTCGGTAGATCCTCGAGGGATCACGATCTTTGCACCATACACAAACATCCAGCGCTTGTGCCTCCGCAAGTATGATAAGGTGCAGGTTGGCCTGGCCGACGGAAGAAGAATAAGCCCGGCACAACGCCGAAAAGCATATGCATTGATTGGAGAGATCGCAGACTGGGCGGGTTACTCAGTGGAGGACGCGAAGAAAGTACTCAAAGATGGATTTAAACAACAGACTGATGGCCTGAAACTGGTGGATTTTAGTTTGGCGAGAACGGATATGACTACCGCTAGAGAGTTTATTACCTACCTCATCGATCTCATTATAAAGCTCGATATCCCAACAAAGATGCACATCATCCAGTACGTAGAGGAGACTGATAAGTACGTATACAGCTGCCTCCTCCACAAACGGTGTGCGATATGCGGCAGAAGTCCGTGTGATTTGCACCATGTAAAGCGTGTCGGCATGGGCAGTAATCGCAGAAAAATTGGGCATGAGGGGATGCTGGTGATGCCGCTTTGCAGGGAGCATCACATGGAGTGTCATGCAATGGCCCAGGCAGAGTTTGATGCCAGGTACCATATTACAGGATACTATGCGGATGATAAGATCTGCCAAGTATATGGATTAAAGAGAGGGGAGCGAGTGCCGGATGGAGACCTGCAGGACATGTGAGCACATAGATCTCCGGGAGAGATGGTGCGCAAAGTACGGACGCATCTCGGATGAATACCTCGATTATCTTACGCGCTGCGTACTGTATACCAAAAAGGGAGAGGATAGATCTGATAATGCTGATGATGGCTGAGACACTGAAACAACCTGAATGAGTATATGATGATGGAAAAGGAAGATGAGGGGAATATATGACGAAGGAAATCTTGCTGACGGAGCTTGGGGAGTATCGCAAAATGGTATCGAGGCTCCAATACCTCAAAGTACAGCTAGAGCGCCTGGAATCCGCTGCTGCAGTAGATGATGATGCGGGGATTGCCGGGGCGCAGCTTGGGAGCAGCACTCTCACCGGGATGCCTGGATCTCATTATCCCAGGTCGGCGGTGGAGCGAGTGGTGTTGATGCGGGAAAAAGCAAGTGCTACGTTAAGCAGTGCTGAGCAGAGGAGTGCCGAGGAGATTAATCTGCTGACGGACAGGATCAAACGACTAGATATCCTCCTGGACTCTCTCCAGGAGGATGAGAGGATGATCGTGATCGGGCACGCGATAGATCGCAAACGCTGGGAGAGCCTCGCGTATGAGTATGCTCAAGATTATGCTGATCTATCTATCAGCAGGTTAAAACAAAAATATGATATCGCCTTGCGGTACATGGTGAGTGTGGCTAATGGAGATTAGGGTAAAAAAGGGTGTGCATCAATTGGCACACCCACAAGATTTTGCTTTGCCACGGAGGAGATCTACAGCAAATACAGTTACTTTATTACCGCAATCGCATTTACAGAGCCATCTTCCTTTTTCACTTTTTTTCACTACAGTGAGGCGGCCGAATCGGTCCCCAAGATTGATCGAAGTAGTGAAGGCAGTTACTTCGGCTTGAGGTCTGTGCTTGATTTTGGAGCATCCGCAGGATATGACTTTGCCTGTCAGGAGGAGATACCGGGCATACTCTTTTTCGGTACCGCACTCGCACCTGCAGAGCCAATAATCGCCTGTGGTAGGCCGGATGGCAGTGAGACGATCAAATTTGTCGCCGGGAGAAATAGGAGATGGCTTTGTGTCGCAGCCACAAGAAGTACGATGCCGCAGGGAGGCAGTGGAAAGATTGAGTTCCTTTCCACAAGTGCACCGGCAGCGCCATTTGGATCCATTTTTATGCAGGACAGTGAGCTTTCCAATTATTTCGCCAGGGACTGGCTCGTGTGTGATTTTCATGGTTGCAATCTGGCCCTTCGATATAAAAAGCCCTTCCGTGGGGACGAGCGAAGAGGTGACTGATTTCAATAATATAAATTTGGTGGGTGGCTGTCAATGGCAGAATATAGAAAACCCATAAAGGAGGATAGTATGACAAGAAAAGAATACGAGGTGCTGAAACCAGATGTATTTGACGAGGATATGCGGACAGATCTGGAGGAGGCTGGCTGGCCGATGGACGAGCTGCCTACTGAGTACAGTCAGCACTCAATGAGTGTAGCTGGCGCTAATGCCTTTAAATGGTATGCTGAGCATCATCCAAATCCGAGGAGTTTGGCATCAGCCGAAAACCTCAGCAGAAAGATCCATCGGAGCTATATGTGCTATATGATAGATGTGATCAGGCTGCTCCAAACGGCTTTGCATAATCAAAACGTAAGGATCCGCGAATATATTGGTTATATGCAAGCAATGGGCTTACACGAAGACGAAACAGAGAAGATTACATCAAAATTGTGAGTCCGATGTAATGTTACCAAAATACCCGCAGTGCTTAGTCAGCCTGATGATCCAAGTTCCTCAAACAGTCCAGACTGGAAGGATTCAATTGTCTTGGATTCTTCATTCTCTGTGAGCTGAATTTGATTGGCCATTCTGGTACAGAGGATTTTTCCTCGAGGAGAAAGTGATCTGTAAACCTTCAACAAATTGGCTTCATCTTCAGATAATGTAGAAGGAACACCGAATAATTCGGAAATTGGAATCTCCAGCTTGTTGCTGAGGAGAATAATCTGATCAAAAGATGGTTTATTTCGATCCAGTTCCCAATTGTAATAAGTGTTTCGGGTAACACCTATTGCTTCAGCGACATCGGTTTTCGTAAAGCCACTATTCGTACGGTATTGTTTTAGTACAGCCCCGAAAGAGGGATGATGGCTTGCGGCGATCACGCTCATGGAAGTACCTCCTGCTTCGAAGTAATATCATTATAACTACAAAAATGTTTGCCATCAATAAGGAATGCTACGAATAATTGTTTTGTCGTTTTTGCTAAAACAGCATATTCTGCCCGGGTAGTAATCGACATCAATTTAACCAAAGAGATCTGAGATGGATAAAGTGAGCTAAATTATTGTGAGTGGAAGTAGATGAGGATCAATGTATAAGTGGATGAAAAATAAGAAGGCAAATGACAGGGAGTTGCTCGACAAAGCACTCGAGGTGCTCGGGCAACTGACGATGTATCACGATCTCCCGTGTATTGAGCTTGGCAAATCCGATGCTCGTTTTTGCGACAAATATTGCATCGGAGCAGGGCCTAAACGGTTATGCTGGATAAGATATCTTGAGAAACGAGTAAGCCATGACAAACCGGGAAATATATCAAGGAGAAGTAAGAGTGAAGATAGTTGATAAAATTGGATTTGATGAGATACTACTGCAGCTCGCTGAGGAGGCGTCAGAACTCTCTCAGGCTGCTCTTAAGCTGAGACGTGCCAGAATGGGAATCAACCCCACACCAATCACATGTGAAAAAGCAAATCTCCATCTCCTTGAGGAAATCGCAGACGTAACACTCTGCTTTGGAATACTGAATTTAAGCGACACGGAATTTGACTATATCGAGCATACTGCTAAAAAGAAATACCGGCGCTGGAAGAAGCGCCTTGGAATTGATAAGGAGTAAGAGGATGAAGATTAAATATCCTTCGGTGCCAACGCGCTGTGGGGAGTGCCCGTGCCTGCATTATGAGAATCCGATGTATTGTCAGGCAGTGGTGCATGCCCCGGCGAAGCGTGTAATCGCTCCATACAGGCCGCCCAGACCGTACTGGTGCCCGATAGAGAAGGAGGAGAATAATGGATAGCTGCATTCATTGTATGGGGCTGAAGCGGGACAGCATGGACCAACTTATGGTCCAATGCGAGTATTCGATGAACTGGACTCTTGCACACGGCGGTAGCTGTTTCGGAGACTGTGATGCACAGGAGTACTCAGCAGAGTACATTGCCACAAGACTGGAGACACTGCGTGATAATGCCTACGATTATAACATCGGTGGTGAGGTAATCGGCATACCAGTGTATGAGTTTGAGAGGCTGATGAACGTAGCGGTTGAAATGTTAAGGCGAAGCGGGGAAAGAAGCAATGGCAGATGACAAGAAGCAGCTCACAGGTGAGGAGAAGGAAATGTTCCTGGAACCCTATCGGCAGATGTACAAAAGACGCATCAGCCGTTGGGTGTTCTGTAGTGAGGACAATACGTTTCTGAGCGCGCATGCGCACAAACCACCCAGAACCGACAGATATTGGGCACTTTGTGGCGATGGACAAATCAGAAAGGTTACGTACTTCAAACGCCATGGACAACCAAGCGTCTGGCGGGATGAGCGGGGATTTGTCATACCAGATACTTGGGGCGGGATCAGAGGATGGAAGCCCTTGGAGTTAGGAGTATGAGAATGACAATCTGGAAACTAATGTGCGAGCTCGACCATATCCGAGATATTGTGGGAGATAACACAGATGTTACCGTTCGGCTTGAGGACCGCACATCTCTTTGGCTTATTAACGGCATGGAGTTTAGTACCACATACGATACACTCCAGGAGAGCGAGGTCACTCTGATTTTGAAAAAGGAGGAGGTTTTGCCATGACAGCAGACGAGAGGATTGAGAAACTGGTTAACCGCTTTGGGCAGACCATCAGTGATCTGCCAAAGTCTGAAGACTATGCTTATGGCCCTGTGTATAATGAACATCATCAATCAATGGCGAAGAAGGAAGCACATATCTTTTCTCTCGATGAATGGAAAGAATATGAAGGCTTAATGGCGGTCCACAACGATGAAAAAATTATACTGGATTACATCTGCCACCTGTGCGATGTAATTGACCGCATGGAGGCTGCTCTTGAGACGGCAACTCTGTGGGCAGACTGCACAGCCTGTGAAAATATGTCGGCTGTCTTTGGAGATCACTGCATTTGTGACGAGGATTTCAGCACAGCTGATAGACTACTCGAAGGCAGATACTTGAACTTCGATGAGCCACTAATACCGGTATCAACCGACTAAGTCGGTTTGATATATAGGAGGCCGTGTACATTTGGGTGGGCCGTGGCTCTGTCGGCTATTACTAATTATGATTTTTACCTTCCTGCTATGTGATTAAATCTTGTGGGTATACGACTTATTCGTTCCCGTATAAGTGGTGTGCTTTTGCATAGTTCTTCAGTTCATCACTGAACTCATCTGCCAGAAGATTGACGTCTTCTTTGGAGAAGAAGTCAGAGCCTTTGGCAATTCCGAGAACAATACCGCGAACATGGACATCCACATGCTTGTCTGGAAAAGGAAACTCCGGATTGTCTGAAAGAAGTCTGTGGTCGACACCGACTCTTTTGATAACGGCCTTGTTATCAAAAGAAGCAAATACCACCGTGCCTGGATCCGGAAGATAACTAATCTGCTTCACATACACCCTGTCACCGTCATGGAATGTCGGTTCCATGCTTGGACCATAGACGGTCATCAGTAGATCAGCATCTTTATTCTCGGAAGTAGATCGTACGAAAATTGGGGTGGAGTACAGCGTGGCGTCATCTAGAACAGGAAATTCATCGCCCGCTGACATCTTTTGCTCAGTGTCACTCATGATGAATGCTGAGGAGGTGATTGCTTTGACGTGTTTATCTGCTTCGGTTGCGATCATATCTTTGGCTATGGTCTGAAGCAGTGACTTGCCGGAAACTGAGAGACTGTCGTAAATCTCAAGCAGTTTCTTTTTATTGGGAGTCAGCGATTCCGGACTTGGTACGCCAAGAAGTTCATGCGCCGGAATGTTGAACCGGTTGCAGAGATACCGGATCTGCTTAAGGCCTGGTGTATTAATGTCATTCTCCCAGTTTGAGTAGGTCGTTTTGCTGACCTTTAACTCCTCTATGATCTCGCTTTGCTTGCATCCGCTTTGCATTCGGTATTTCTTCAAAACCTCACCGAATGAGGGATAGATACTTGTAATGGTGCCCATATGGGAATGCCTCCTGATGATCAATCGAGAGTATTAGATTGCAGAAAAAACTTGAAGTACAATTGTTGTATTTCAAAAAAACATTGGCGTTTTTGCTGACACCCATATTCTCCGTCTGTATAATCGTCATCAATTCCATTGAAGTGAGATCCAGAGTAGGGGATCTGGCGATGGTAAAGGAGTAATGGATAATGGAAGAACGGGTTGAATATGATGATGGGGAGTTCGTTGAAAGGGATGACGCTCATCCCGGTCAAAAGAAGATGCCGGTCATCCGGGGTATGGGAGAACTTATTCTCAGCAGGTTCAAAAGCGTTGTTTTGGATGCGCTGAATATTGCGCTGGGAAGCGGAACGCTTGCCGAAATGATTGAGTCGAAGATACTACGGAGATAAATGAATTTTTTTATACCGATGGAGCCGGTAAATACGTTGGGAAAATCGTATGGATCAATGCTGATGATCCGATACGTATAGAGATCATAATTGTCAGTGAGGTGGATATGGACAAGTTTAAGATAATGCTGGATGATGGTGCATACATGCCGGAGCGTGCGCATGATGCGGATGCAGGGCTGGATCTCAAAGCTATGAGTAATGGTATCGTACCGGCGGGAGGTGCGTTGACGATGGACACAGGAGTCCATGTGCAGATTCCGTCGGGATATGCCGGCCTGCTTGTCTCAAAATCAGGGCTCAACTGCCATCATTGGATAACAAGCACGGGATTGATTGACAGTGGATATACAGGAGCGATCAAAGTCACACTGCACAACTCCGGGAGGGTGCCGTATTCAGTCATCCGAGGCGATAAAATTAGTCAGCTGGTGATCATCCCGGTGCTGATCGGCGAGCTGGAGACGGTGGATCATCTGCCTGAGTCAGAGCGTGGCAACCATGGGTTTGGAAGCACAGGGAGAGCATAAGGCGGAAAAAAGAGCCACCACATATGGCAAAAAAATGAATGGAGGAACCTATTGAATGTTTAGCTGTCATCCGGGATACCGTCGTAGGTATCCCAGAAAACAGTGCAGTAGCGGATCGTATTACTCCTCCTCGTTAGAGTTGTTTTCGTATTCCTCGAGTAGCTCGCAGATGGTGTCGAGCTCGTGGTTGGTAAATCCATATTCCTCCTGGAGCTCTTCTCTGTCTTCCGCCCGCCAACCGTTACCGTACAGGTTGCCAGCCATGTACTCGAGCTCTGCGCGATTGCTTTCCCTCATGATTTTGTCCTCCTTCTCATTACTCGACGATGTACCCCGTTCTGGGGTACTCGTTCATCTCGATGCCATACGGCCAGATGTAAGCATCGGCATAGCCGCTAAACATCTGATCGTACTTGCGACGATCGCGCTCACGGATGCAGTAGGTAATTGCCTCTTTGCGAGTGATGCGCTCCCAGCCTTCAGCCGGCTGCTTTGTCGTCTCGTCTGCCCAAACGAGGCTGTAGGTGTTGGCGAAATCGCTGCGGGAGATGTAATACTTCTTCATGATGATTTCCTCCTAAAACTGATGTTTTGTGCATCGCTGCCTTACGAGTATATTATAACAGGTACTAAAGTACCTGTCAACACCCTTTTTAAAAATTTTTGATTTTTTTACGGAAGCAGCTCATCATATGGGATCTCAAGTACTTCGTGCAGTGTCCGAATTCGTTCAAATGGTGGATATTTTTTTCCTAGTTCAACAGTTCGGACGTTAGTTTCGATATCTTTTTTGTCAGGATATCCGAGAGCAACAGCAAGCTCTCTTTGGGTCATTCCCTTTTCGGTTCTGGCCCGTTTGATAGCTTCACCGATTTCTTGCCGTGTGCGCATTTTTGACTCCTCCTCTCAGCAAAAAACGTATAACACTTTGGCGTTAGCAAGGATAATCTCGCCCTCGTCCTCACCACTTGCGATGCGTGTGCCGCCAATCAGTGCAACATGATCAGCAAACAGGTGCGTACGCTTGATGAGATCATAGTCGATGCAGGTGGCACAGATGCCATCAAGCTCTTCGCCGGTATCGTCACCGTCCACCCAGATGTGGGAGAGATGATCGAGCGAGCCGAGCTCAAACGGCTCCTCCTGCTGGCGGAGGCCGAAGCACTCGCTAAAATCCTCAGCACAGATTTCGTCGATAATCGTGCGATCAATCTTATCAGACAACATCATGTTTGTATCCTCCTAAAAAGTAGTTTGTGCATCGCTGCCTTACGAATATCTTATAGCAGGCACTATAGTACCTGTCAACACCTAATTTTAAAATTTTATAATTTTTTTAAAGCTGAAAAGAAAGGAAAACCTATGCGAGTAAAAGCAAAGCAAAAGATACAGCTAAAGGCAACCCAGCAGGATTGCCAGATCATATACTCCGCTCAGGAGGGATCCAAGTGGAGCGCATTTTATGAGCCAGATATCGTGCCCGGCCTGCCGTGGCGTGTGCAGCACAGATTCACAAATATTAGGCTCCCAGAGGAGCGATTCAAGGAACTTTTTGAGGATGTGAGAGATGCAGAGGATCGATGGCAGTACAGCTAGAGCAAACTAGAGATATGGCGGCGAGAACGATTCCAGATGGAATTTGCTTCCAAGCATGTAAAAAAGACAGGTTTGTGTAGCTGGCTCATAACCCTATGCACCAAGATTTTTGCTAATTGTTAATCATATATGTTGCATAATATCAAATACGAAATTTGAAAGGAACAGTACGACTCTACTGGCGAACGAGTTCGGGATCAAACGGTACTGTAAAGATAGAAAACGATTCAAAATTATGCGAAACGCTGCAATAATGCAGCAAAATAAAAAAGTGCTTGCAAAACTGCAGCGTTAGTGGTATTGTATATGGGGGTGATTATATGTCTTCACTTGGAGAGGCGCTTCGAAATAGCAGAAGATCAGTAGGCTTAAGTCTCAAGCAAGTTTCCGAGCAATGTTCTATTACGAATTCCCGCTTAAGTAAAATGGAGCGAGATCAGATTCCGTGTAAGCTGGATGAGCTTATCCAGCTTGTCAAACTATACAATGTCCCCGTAGTGGAATTCTTCATGGCTACAGGATGCTTTACCGCAGATGACCTCGGGTCATATCAGAAAGTTTTCCAAGGTGTTGATTTTCTTGATGAGGATGAGAAGGAACATATTCAGCGGACAATAGATCTTTTGACGAGAAAGAAGGGTGAAAGATGATTTATCGACTTGGAGAACTGTTCTGCGGTCCAGGTGGAATTGCATGGGGTGCGCTTAATGCAGATATCGGCAACCCCGAATTCAGAATTGTTCATCAGTGGGCAAACGACTATGATGCAAGTACCTGTGAGACGTACCGTCATAACATCTGCTCTGATGCTCCACAGACAGTATATCATGAAGATATTCGCAAGTTTGACATGAGCAAACTGGCTGATATTGATGCACTTGCCTTTGGGTTTCCTTGCAATGACTATAGCGTGGTTGGCGAACAGAAAGGAATGGATGGCGTCTATGGTCCTCTCTATTCCTATGGGGTTGCTGCGCTCAAACGCTTTAAGCCCATGTGGTTCTTAGCAGAAAATGTTGGTGGTCTTAGAAATGCAAACGAAGGTAAGGCTTTTACAAAGATACTGAACGAGCTTAGAGAAAGCGGATACACGATTACACCGCATCTGTATAAGTTTGAAGAGTACGGCATTCCGCAAGCTCGTCATAGAATCATCATTGTTGGAATTCGTGATGATATTGATGTTACTTATCATGTACCCTCTCCAGAACCCTACTCAGGAATGGACAACAGCTGTCGTCATGCTATTGAGGTGCCGCCAATTCCCGATGATGCGCCCAATAATGAGCTTACAAAGATGTCTAAACAGGTTGTTGAAAGGCTGGGTTATATAAAGCCAGGTCAAAATGCTTTTACCGCAGAACTCCCGGAGCATCTTAGGCTCAACATCAAAGGAGCACAGATCAGTCAGATATATAAGCGACTTGATCCGGAGAAGCCGTCCTATACCGTTACGGGAAGCGGAGGAGGAGGCACCCATATTTATCACTGGTCTGAGCCAAGGGCACTCACAAACCGAGAGAGAGCACGTCTTCAGACATTTCCGGATACATATGTGTTCCAAGGAAGCAAGGAAAGCGTACGAAAGCAGATTGGCATGGCTGTTCCTTGCAAAGGCGCTCAGATTATTTTTGAAGCGATTCTTAAATCTTTTGCGGGCATTGAGTATCCCTATGTTGAAGCAAACATTAATGAGTAAAAGATAAGGTCGGAATGCTGGATGCTTCCGACCTTATGTCTTATTTTTCTGAACGATGTCGTTGTAGAGGGAAGGAAAGTTCTGCTCTGCAACGGTTATTTAATTGGCATTTCCAAATGACAAACATTCTTCAGCTACCCATTTATGGTTTGGGCCCCAAAAGTCGAAAGCGAAACTCTGCTTGAGATTTTGATAAAGCAAAGTATGATTAAATAAAACAGTTTCGAATTGCTAGAATGCTTCAACAAAAAACTGTATCAAGAATCAATTAATTAAGACTTTTGGACCCTGAACCAAATATTCTTGCTATGTACTTCTTTTGTATGGTGTGATCTGACACGGCTACTCGCTTCTGGCGGGAACCGAGAAATCCATATAGTATTGTTCGTCATCAATTTTATAGAAGGTTACATCTGTTCTTCCGTAGGTTCTTAAGTCCGAAGCAGTAACGAAAGCGCCGTTGGCAAGGTTAAGACGGTTTCGAAAATACTCACCAAGCTGTGCATTGCTGGCAGGCGTTGTTATTGCTTTGTCATTCTGTTGCTCAACTCGCAACTGAAGTGTGTGATGATCATCCGTGATAACAAGAAAATGTTGCTCATTAAGCGGAAAAAAGCCACTCTTGGCTATCTTGCTTGGTAGAGGAATGTATGCCTGATTTCTGTTCCTTTTTCCACGCTGGCCCCAATTTAGGCCGGAACGTTTACCAGGCTCTCCAGTTTTCTTTGTTATTAGCGGGAGAACAACGCTTTCTGTCTGAGAAGCTACATTACTGAACAAAGCTTGTGCATGAGAACTGGTTATGGTGACATACTCTTCAACTTCCGCATGCGTACAGAAAATTGCTCTGTTTGTCGTTGCTTCATATTGCCTGTAGGAGTTTACTGCAGACCTCTCAGATACAGAGGCGCTCTGTCTTCTAAGGAGCGCGGCCTGAGTAAAATCATGAGAACAAGTAAATGCCTTTTGAGGGGAATCGAAATTAAGCCAGATATATGTATTTCGTTGGAGCTCTGGAGGCAGGTACAAATAACAGCAGGTAAATTTTCCATAATTTCCAGAACTTCTGTTGCCTTGAAGAAGTTTATAGGCTTCATGCGTAAAGCTGTCAATTCCGTTTGTTAAAGTATCTCCTACAATCATCTCCACAGACACATGAGATGCACCATGTTCTTCGTATGATTTCAACAGCCACGAGGCCATATTCGGAGTGGCGTGAGATGTCATAATACATAAGCGATTTGCACCCTCCTGTATCGGATCAAACAATAATCTCTGCACAGCACTATCAGAATATGTGGATTCCATCTGTCAGTTAGTCCTCCTCAGAAACATCATAGTATATAGTATTGTCGGGTAATTTTATATTAGGCACCCACAAAGGCTTGCCGCCCCAGCCTTTTGTGCCAGTAACCTGATACATCGTCAGGACTGTTTTATTGGTAAATGAGTTGCTAAGTTGCCAATCATTGGGAGACAACAATGCACCAGTGCCCTGCGCTACATTTCTTTCACGCCTGACAATTAAGATCCCCTGGCCCACAGGTTTTTCTGCCAACAATGAGTCCAGAATTGATTGGAAAGCCTTGAGTTTAAAATCCGGGCTCGGAATGATGTGAGCCAAGATATCTTTAACAAGCCTCAAGCTCACTTGGAAATAAGGCTCCTCATCAGTAAATGCCTCGAGCATCTTTGAGATACCCTCGATAGAATCATTATCGGGGTAGAATGGATAGTAATTTGTACCACCGGATATAACACTGACATGATCGTTGTCAAGCACATTTTTCCTTGTCGGATTCAGTCCTTCGGGATAATACAACTTTACATCTTTGATGCCGCGTTCGATTTGAGCAATTATTGAGTTGTTGGTGGCATTGATATCTGAAAATAACTTATAAAGGTTCTCGTCGATATATATCATCATCATACCTGGATCTCTGTCGTATCCAAACATCCTGCTATGTTGCCACATTGTGTCAGCCTGCGGTTTTTTGCTTGTACGGGTATAGTAGATGGTCTGTAGAGCAGGAAAAGTTACGCCTCTTCCCAGAGTATTTCCGCCAATGACAAAGCAACAGCCAGATGAATATTCCGAGCTTTCTATATCGTTTTTGCCGTTCATAACAAGAACCTTGACTTCCTTTTTTATAAGTAATTCAGAAGCTCGGTGCAAAATAACATCAAAGGGTACCTTTGATGATTTCTGCGGTGTCATAGAGTCATAATGTTGCTTTATCTCCGCTTCAAACTCTTGTGGATTCTCCATGCACCAATTTAATGCCTTAATAACATCATCAGCAAATTTCTGATGTGCACTAACACGCACACTCGGATGGAAAAGACAATTTGAGACCTTTTTGCCAGAAGCAAGAAGTTGTGCGGAAACACATAGATGTCGGATGACAACCTCTTTTGTTGGTTCCTTGATCTTCTCAAGGAAGGAGATACAGTCTGGCTTTCCGTTGACCGGGAAGAAGAAATCTCCGCCAAGATAAGAATCACCTGGTTTAAAGTAATAGGTGAACAGCGGATGCCAGCCGGATGTAATTGTCTGCAGGAAAATGGCCTGCGGGGTTCCGGTAACTTGGAGATATAGACTACTCGACGCACCGTTCTTTATAGAATCCAGATATTTGTTAATTGAGGATTGTTGGTCATGATTGATCAGAGTATTCAGTGATGCAGCATCGGCCTCGTCATCGATAATAAACAGCGGATTACCTTTCATAAAGCCAGTAGAATTAAGAATGTTAGCCCACAATTTAAGAACTCGGGCATTCTTCTTCAGTACAATAATAGCCGGCTCCATAAGACTGTTATCAGCAAAAAGACTTGCATCGTTCTCCCCACAGATGCAGAAACCTTCAAGATCAGATTTCACTCTTTCAAGAGTTTGTTGCTGAAGTACGACATTGTCGGTAGTCAGCAATACAAATGCGGGAAATCCTAGATCAGCAGCTTTACACATGATGCCGAACATTTGCCCAGTTTTTCCAGATTGAACATTGCCGAACAGCAAACCTATTTCATGGCTCGAGAATGAGAATTTCCGGATGTGCTGGGAGCCTACTTCTTCTGCTGTTTTCGAAATGGACTCAGCCAGTTTGAGATTACCTCGGTCAACGATTTTCTGCAAATAAGTCTTTAAGTACTGCATAACTTATTTTTCCTCCGCTTTTTTCCCGATAAAGGAAAGCACCCAGACGTCAAGGGTTGTTCCGTCTTTATCAAGAGCTGTCTGGCCAGTTTTTTCAAACAACAATCGGTCACAGCCATACTCGTCAAGAATCTCCTGAGTGATCATACCTTCTCGTGTAATATCGGCACCTGTGTTGTTGACGGGCTTTATCAAACCAGCGGCTACAAGCCGTCCTTTTAGCCATCTGCCCATTATAAGTTCATCACCAACAGCGCTAAACTGCTTGTTATTGTCACTGGTCGTATGAGCTTTAAACCAATAACCATCATCTGTAATTACAAAAAACGGATGGTTTTTTGCAGGATACCCTTCCATCTTGTATATGTCAGCTCCCACAGTCAGTTGCGTCTCATACCAGTCTCTTGACTTACGGATGCTTCTCGGTGCGGCATAACACACATTAATATTGGATTTAGTGAAGTGCTTGCCGTCATCTATAAGTCTCTCATCTGACTTAGGAACCTTCAGAAGAAGAGAAAATGATACCTTTGGCTCAAATTGCTTGTAATAAGAGACATTTGTCTGCGGAACTGGCGTGACTAATTCTATTCCATTCAGTGACGTATTTATTTCCCGCACCAGAGGCATATCACCTATAGATGCAATGTTTTGTGAAACAACAGGCTGATTAAGTTCACTGAGATGCTTAGCTATCTCCGCTGTCTCATCCTTATCAGTTGATAATATAGCAAATTCATACTGCCTTCTATTGGATGCCTCGAGTTTAATCGCCCCAAGATTGGCAGAGCCGATTATCGCGGCAAATGGCTTGCCATCCTTGATGAAGCAGTATGTCTTTCCGTGGTATTTAAAGGGTTTTGTGAGACGAATCTCTCCAATGCCTGCTCTTTGCCATTTTTGATTAAGCCTCATGGCGATGTGATAAGCACCTTCCGGCATCCCTTCAATGTAGTACATTCCAATCGTAAGGGACACTTTCTGGATACCATAATGCTCAATAAGCCTATCTAACTCAGTTAGCGATGCTGAAGACGTATACCCGACGGCAATGCTAACTGCATCAGCCTTGCTGAGCTGTTCTTCAAAAGAGGCTATGATTGATTGCTGGCCCTCTTTGATGCCCATGGGCAACATATTCGAATATAAAAGTTTCATTTGCTTATCCTCCTTCATAGTTAACCCAATTGACACTACTGTGTGAGCTCGAATAAGTTTCTACACTAACTGTATTGACTATAAGATAGACAGCACAAAGAGTTTTTTGAGTCTGGCCCTTCTATTACTTTATTGTAGCACAGAATACGCAACTATACCAGAATATGAATTCATCAGATAGAAAGATTAAAAATATTTAAAAATAGAATTTAAAAAATATCCGAAGGAGAATAGTGATTGTGAAGGTCGTCAGTAGGTAAAGCTTCGACCCGTGATCGTAGCCTTTTCTCCCGCCCCACACCGTACGTGAATTATTCCTTCATACGGCACTCAATCAAGTCTTCAGATTTTGTTGTTATCTTATGTCGGTGCACGCAGGCTCCAGTAACTGGGTCTGACATAGTTGAACACAGGTTTCTATCGAACGGGTTTTTAGTCTGGCTCTTAAACAGTTTATCTACGTGTGAACCAATATGAAATTGCATTGCCTGTAACTCCGCTACTTTGTTATTCTTCAACAGTTTCAATGGTACTGTGACTTAAGTGTGTGAGAACAGTAAAAGAAGCTGAGTTTGACACCGAAATCGAAAAATATTTGAAGAATATTTGAAATATATGTGACGCTTTGTGAAGCGAATACGGATTTGTAGAACACATGTAATTTGGAATATGATGCAATTATTACACATTAAAAACAAAATACTCGAAAAATATTTACAATATACGAAAAGTATAATTGACCTGTGTTGTTAATCTGAATATAATATACTCAAAATATTTGAACGGGAGGCTTATAGAATGACGAAGGCACAGGAAACAAAACGAGCAAAGTTTGTCAGACTTGCTGAAGCACGAACGAATAAGATCATCAGTATGATTCAACTGCTCGGGAATTGTTCGAACTCCAACGCATATGATTATACGCAGCAGGATGTTGATAAAATTTTTGCGGCAATTGAGGCCGAGGTAAAAGAAGCACGGAAAAAGTTTAACAAGACAGAGAGCCGCAAGAGCAACCGGTTTACATTGGAGTAAGGAGGTTTCCACTTATGAATATGATGCCTATTCCCCAGAATTACAAGAATAGTGTAGATTGGATTCTTGGTGCATATACCGATGCAGGCGTGACATTTCCTAACGGTTTTCAGAAGGATGCTATTCAGAATGCTGTAGGTGCAAGAAAGACTAATAAATGGAAAGGTTGGAACTGTGATATTTCCTATGTAGAGAATAGATGCGGCCGTTTTGTCGTTGTTGAAGACTCTGGTACAACCGGCTTGACTGGTAAGAATACTCCGGGACAGGTGGTTAATCAGATGATGGCGGAAGGAAAGGTCCTTCCTCCTGAAGAGCGGTTGTCGAGATTCACCTCGCTGTTCAACTCAGGCGGCAATACGACAGGTGGCGGTCTTTACGGTGCAGGTAAGAGTGTATATTCTGTAGCTTCTGAAGAATACACTTATTATTTTGATTCACTCCGTGAAGATGGTATGTATGTTGCAAATGTCAACGCCTGTGGTCAGGTCATGGAAACTGCTCTGGAAGATGATGAAGCCAGAAAGTTCATTTCAGAAAAGACTGGTATGTCTGCGAAGACCACAGTGGGTACACGTGTTATTATTGTTTCACCCAAGGCAGAGCTGTCTGATTCGATTTTGAACGGCAATATTATCCCCTATATTCAGGAATCCTGGTGGCTTATCATTCAGAGGCTGTCTGATGATGCCTCCATTTCGGTGAACAGAGTTCCGGTGCTGGTTCCGCCTGATATTAAGAAAACGCCGCGTGCCTATGAACTTCAGAATCCGGAATCGTATGTTGCTGGTCATAAGGTGAAGCATTTCGGTCTGTATGTCTTTGAGGATGGAAATAATATCTGGTCTGGTATCTCCTACTACCGCAAGGGTATGAAGATCGGTGAGATTGCTATTAAGGATATCCCAAAGAAAGTTGAAGGCAAATTTTGGGGTTATATCGAAGTTGATGAACTGTGGGAAGAAGAACTTTCCGATATTGAAGATAAAGTCCATTTTGGCGTAAGCAAGGGAAAGAGAAACACCATTACATATCAGAACATGAAGAACTATTGTAATGGTAAGTTCCGTGCAAATATGATTGAATGGGGCTTTATTAAGGACAGGGAGAGCGAGGACAGGAAGTTAAAGGATGAACTGAAGGCTATTGCAGATGAACTGCAAGACCTGTTTGATAAACTGGAGTTCGAGGATCTGGGTAAGGGGCCGCAGAAAGCAGACTTTGATATCCGCTGGCAGGATATATGCTATCCAGAAGAGGATACGGAGAGAGTTACGTCTGGCGATGAGATTGCCTTTTCTGTTCGTATCAAGAGTTCGTATACTGTTGATAAGCGATTCGACTATAAACTTACCGTTGTCGATCCTGAGAATGGTTCAGTAATTTCTCAGATTGATGCTGGGAAAGTGATGGTTCATTCCAATACCGTTCATCGTATGGATTTTGTCCATATGGTAAGTAAAGACAATTCACGGCAGTTTGCTGAGAACCGCATTGTTCTCTCTGTAAAGGTCGTCGGTAGCGGAAAGGAAAAAACGAAGGTCCTGCCGTACTTCTACGACTTTGACAAGCCAGATAATTCGCGGCAAACCGTAGGTTTGACGCTTCATGAATGCCTTTTTCCTGTACAGGGGAGCAGAAGGGTTAATTTTGGCGAATCTGTGCGTAAGGTATGTTGGAAGATCGAGAACAAACGGAATCATACACTGCATTATAAACTGAATGCCAGTGTTCATAACGCAAGCGACAAGACTTGTCCGAAGATTGCAGATGTTGTATCTTTGACGGGTGAGATTGCGCCCTTCGAGGACGCTGTTACACCGTATGTGGAAGAGATCGTTTTTGACCGGGACACATATGAACCGTATCTGTCTGAAGGTACACTTGAATTGAGAGCTCGTTTGATTGCCAATGAAGATGATCTCCTTTATGAAAAGGGTGATAAGATTACCGTATACTATTTCAAGATTTTTCTGAATACAGACGAAAAGAATGGTAAGAGCGATTCTTTTAACATTGAGCTTGCGAAAGCACCTGACAGATTTGAGCGCGCATGGCGTATTTCTGGGAACGGGCGCACGATTACTTTGAATATTGGACATGTCGCATATCTGAATTTAGCTGAATATCCCGATATACAGCATGATTATCTGCGCGAGCAGATGATGAAGCAGTATGTGCTTTTGTACCTTGACGAAGGCAAATATGACATTTTCGGTGAAGATTTTGTCGATCTGGAACCGCAGGAAGCTGTTGATAAGGTTTTGCAGAAGGTAGAGAGTGTCTATTACGAGAGCTTGAAGTGAAGGAGGTCTTGATATGAATCATGTGGTTTCATTGGATAAAGATGGACATCTGGTGTATAAAGGTCTTCTCACTGCCAAGGAAATTGCCACGGCAGATGAGATTCTGAATGCGCTTAGAGATGAGATTACTCAGATTGAATCTGATTTAGAAGAAGCATACGGAAAGACGGTATTATACCGGTATCATCTTGGCAGATTTCTCGGAGAACTGTTGGAGAAATATGATATTTCTGTTGCAGAGCGCAGGCGCTTTTGGGATGAGATCAAGACATTGGTAACAAAGGAGACAAGACTTCGCGACGAGGGGGCAAACTCGATAACTCGGAGCTTTTATCAGCAGTGTTTCGTACTGTCTCAATTAGATTTGGATACAGTTCAAAAACTATCGGCTCGGCAGTGGCAGGATCTGCTGGATCGGGTTGACAACCGTGAGGATGAACGGATTTTTCAGTGGATCAAACAGACAAGGGAAAAAATCCGTGAGGATGACTGGCGGGAATTTGAGAAAGGGCTACATCTGTATCTGAAAAACAAAGATACATCGGTATTCTCAGATGAAGAACTATTTACGATTTATAATTCGATTCTTGAGATGAGTAAGTTCTGGCGTATCTCTTTTAGGCAGTTTGCAAAAGATTTTCCTAAGAGTGATAAGATCAAGAGTAAAGCGCGCAGGTCAAAGAAGTATCAAGAAACATGTTTCAAGCTGAAGCATGAGCGTAGGTGTCCATTAGATGAAGCGGTTTTTTCTGATGCGTTTGAACTAGCAATGAAATAGTTTGTAATGTATGTAAAGAGAAAGGAATCCATGATTGTTGAGGCGAAAGATACCGTTGCTCTTGCAACAACATCAAGGCCGCTAAGATTCTTTGGTTTTGCCACTTTTCATTTGATACTGGTTTGAGAAAAGAAGGTATTTGCAGTGATCGAACAAATTTATCATTTTGAACCGTTTTTATATATTTCTGTCGATTTGTTTAAATTTGTGTTTCTACTTTTCTTTACTCAAGTTTCGAAAAATAATTTAGATAACCCCCAATTGCAAACGGGTGAAATAATAGGCCGCAATATTGAGCCATCAGTCAAGGAAGGAAATGACTCACAAGTACCACATAGAAGATATGGTAAATCCCATCGGGAGCCCACCCTGAGACGACAGTCATAGATCACCCTCCAGGCAATTCCTATTTAATCGTTATCTTGAATGCACACTTAGAATTGAATCAAAATGAACTCATGGGATACACGAACCTGTTTTCGTTCTTCAGTAATCCGCCTCATGATCCACTAGAAAAAAGCGGCTGAAATTCTCAAAAATGGCAGTTCAAAATCCCAAATCGCTACGATACTGGGACGTGTTTGGCTCAAATCCTTAGTTTATTTCATCCGTTTGCAATTGGGTTTTTGCAATTATTATATTTTTGTTCGAGTACAGTCTCCGGTTAATTTATGATATGAGTATAGATTGCAGATGCAGAGATGTCAAAATTGAGCTTAAAAAAAAGAATAAGGCCTCTAGCAAAAGCCAGAAGCCGGAAGGTCAAAGAAGCACTCAAACTGTTTCCAGTGAATCTTCTGATTAGCAAATTGGTGGAACTTACAAAATATATCGTAAGGCATCTGATTCGTTGAATCCAAGCGGGGACGAAGACATATCCTTATTCTCTTTAGATTATATCTGTTTCGAAAGAAAATTGCAACGAGAGAATCCCTGCTTCATTTCCTTTGCCTAGTTATGACTGACTTAGGTGTTTAAAGATGTGGAATGTTTTATTGCTTGTTCAGTTTCTATTTGTGCTAATGTAAAAAATGAAAGTTGAACGTGGGAATGAAGATGCGTGAAGCAAAATAGAAGAATAAAAAGCAACAGTTGCTATCTCAATTCATAGTAAAACACTCATCAAAACCGAACCACAGGTCCCCAACTTTAAAACCATCATCCTCAATTACTGTTTTATGATACTTAAAACCGCCATCTCGGTAGATGACGTAATCACTGGTAATGAAGAGGATTTCAGCGTTGTAACGTGTTAAGGCTATTGGTTCTTTCGTATTCTCGACTACATCCATTTCATCGACGAGCTGCGATGTTTTAAATTCTTCCATGGTTACTCCAACTTCGTCCTCTTCTGCCACATAAATGGAAGGCCTGAAAGAGAGAAGTTGGATAGGGGAGAATGGGATGATCTTCTCATTGCCCGCAAAAACTTCTGCGTCATCTTCAAAGAGATCGCTCATCATGGGCTGGTACGGGAAGCCGTAGGTGAGTTTAGAGGGAGTACCAGCAATCTTTACAATAGTGAAGACAGCGTGAATTCCTTCTGCGAGAGCATCGGTGCAGACCATTTCGAGTCTGTTTTTTAAATGCTGGAGTTCTTCGTTGTTATATATGGGCCAGTTCTTTACCCATTCTTCATTCCCTTTACTTATTTCGATCTTTTCATCCCACTCTGGATGAATTCCATCCCGGTAATCGTATGGAATATGACGCTCATAATCGTTCAGTTGTGCTATTACTGCTAGCATATTGTTGTCTCCTGTTTATTGTATTGTCATTTGTTTAACTTGTACACTTCGTTTACGCACTTCTCTATATTACTTCCGGGCCAGTATCTTATCACCGTTCCTGCATTCTTCGCAATATCCACTGCCTTATAAAATGCGGAATGTCCGATGTATGTGCTGTAGATCCATAACTCATCTGCGCTTCTTATCACATCTTCAGGAAGCGTGACGTCCGGGGAGATGAAGCGGACAGAAGAAAGTTTCTCTGACATCACTTTCCGCCAGTTGTCCGGACCGCCCAGAGATATTATCCTCTCTGGTAATGTCCGCTTTTTTTCTTCAATTCCTATATTTTCTTCCTCTACCTCGTAAAGGGCAGTCCTTAATGCCGAGATTTCCTGGAGATCGGATTGAACGGATTGGAGCTGATGCTCGGCAGTAGTAAGTTTCCTTCTCACTGTTTCTAGCTCTTCACTTATTCTCTTTTTATCTTCTTCCAGGCTTTCAGCTTTTCTCTTCAAGTCTTCTTTCTCTCGCTGTTCTTTTCTCAGCTCCTTAGTCAGATCAGTCTCGTATGTTCTTTCCACCCAACGCTGATCGTATCTGGCCGATTTTAAGATTAGGGAGTAGAGAGCAGCAAGGTAAGCGTTGGAAGCGTTCGTTGCTACGGACGAGATGACGTTCATTTCTTCCCGATTCAGTTCCACACCCTGGGTGTAAATCTCTGTCTCGTAGTCGAGATGAACGTCTATACGCGAGAAAGCTGCGAGCTCGGGGATGTTTTCGCCGGAGTTTTCCGCCATGAGGTCGTGGAGAGTTGCCAGTTGGAGCTCTTTTAGGCCATTAAAGAAGTCCTTCCCACCATCAATCCCTTTTTTCATCTCTCTCAGAACAACCCATCGTCCAAACTCCTTATAGATTTCACCGTTTGTCTTCAGATCTATTTCTTTGATCTGCGCGGCGACAATGACTACCGGCGTCAGAAGCATGAGGGAAATAGTGTCATCAAGCTGGCCACGTTTGGGGAAGACTGCTGCGAAGCACAGAGTGTCAAAGGATTTTTTTCCTTCATCCATAGCGCGAATTAGTTCCGGCCAGCCGGCTCTTATGATCTGGAGAATGAACTCCATCTCTGCTTCGAGGAGCACTCCAAGCATCATCCTGGCGTAGTGAGTGTGCTGAGCGCGTCCGGAGGTCATGAACGGATGGGAGTAATAGGGAGAGCGGGATGCGGCATAGGAGAACAGATCTGGATCACGGTTGTAGATGAAGCGAAGCTTCTCCGTGGCGCGGGGGTTAAGCGCAACTGCCATGCAAAAGTAGGGGAATATGTTGATTTCCATACTGCTGTCCTTTTGTAATTTTTGTTATACGTATTCTACCGTATTCAGGGGTCAAGTGACAAGGTGTGTTTTTGCAGGTGAGGTGTGGTTGATGGTGTTATGGTGGGTGGTATGTTATAATTGGTTTCGAGGAAGTGAACATCCCTTGTGCACAATTGTTGATACAAGCTTCAATTCTTCAGTCTTTAATGTCATGCTTCAGGACGGGAAAGAGGCGCTGACGAAGTTCACAATGGTGAGAGGCTTAAGAACGGATTATGATATCTGGAATGAGGATGGAGAGTGGGCCCTGACCAATCAATGGAGGAGCAGGTTTGTTGCCATTAAATTCTAAGATGGGAAGACGATATGAAGATGGAGTAAAAATGTTCACGCACCAAGGAGTAATGGATTATTTTTGCTTTATCATGGATGAAAGTAATGATTTAAGGTGTTAGAAGCCATTTTGGCTGATGTTATTGCGATTATTTCGACTGCAATTATACTAATTGCTGAACGCATACGGATAAAAAAGAAACGCTGGCAAAAACGTCTGCATATACCATAGAAATCGACATCAGTTCCGAGAAAAACTGGCATCAGTTCCAAACTAAAGTTGCCATGCGTTCCAAGCCTTTTTTACCACCTGTGGCGGCAAGAACATGCAGGAATTATTGCCTATTCGGGTTGATTTGGAGTGGTACAGGGTGTAGCCTGGCTGGCGAGCCAGCCCGTTTCCCCCGTCGGGCTGGCCGCATGCTGGCTAAACACCCTGTGCAGAGGCTCCAAGTCAACCCAAGATAATGAACACAGTGTTGAGCACTTTTCTTGGAACAGGTGATAAAAAAGCTGTGGAACAAGTGTCGATTTTCGTTGGAACGGGTGTCAAAAATCCTTGGAACCCGTGTCGATTTTCATGGAATATCCAATTTATTACACCGCAGGTATATGTTTGCTTGGAATGTTTTGTCAGGAATGGAACAAGAGTATTCTATATAAAGCACTGGCATGTTTTCAAATGGGTTTAAAATCCAATAGGTTTTTGGCGTGTTCAACTTAAGCGAAAAAGATGTTCCTCTTGTTTCTAGACCGGCTTATCTAAAGCAACCATGGCATCTTTCACT
>JAFUZM010000137.1 GCA_017476605.1 Clostridia bacterium | reverse complement strand
TCCTCCATTGAGGACACCCTTTCAAAGGGCTCAAAGATTTCCCTGACCATTAACACAGAAAAGGTGAACCTCTTCCTCGAGGATGGCAGCCGGAATATCCTGACCGGGGTTCACAACGATCTTGAAGGATGAGGAGACACTCATGCAGAATAAGAAGAAATTTGAGCTTTGGACCATCGTATCCATAGTATTTTTCCTTCTGTTTATGCTGATCCTTGTCTACCCGATGTTCGGCATTCTGAAGGAATCCCTCTTTGATAAGGAAGGAGCACTGACCCTCGGCAACTTTGCAAAGTTCTTTTCAAAGAAGTACTACACAAGTACCATCATCAACAGCTTTAAGGTCACCATCGCTGTCACCCTGGTTTCCCTTCTGATCGGCATTCCACTGTCGTATTTCTACAGCTTTTACCGTCTCCGGGGCGCCAAGCTGATCTTCATCGTCAGCATCCTCTGCTGCATGTCCGCCCCCTTCCTGGGCGCTCTTGCCTGGATCATGCTCCTTGGACGAAACGGTGTCGTCACCAAGTTTTTCCTCAACATCTTTGGCATCAAGCTGGGAAGCATTTACGGCTTTAACGGCATTCTGCTGGTTCAGGCTCTCAAGTACTTTCCCCTCGTGTTCATCTATATGAACGGCGCGTTCCGCAACATCGACAACACGCTGCTGGAAGCCTCCGCGAACATGGGCTGCACAGGCATTCGGCGGTTCTTCAAGATCGTCCTGCAGCTCTCCATGCCAACGGTGCTTGCCGCCTCCCTGATGGTTTTCATGCGCGCCTTCGCCGACTTCGGCACGCCCATGATCATCGGCGAGGGCTATCGGACCTTCCCGGTTGAAATCTACTCCCAGTACCTGGGTGAAAACGGACGGGACTACGGCTTTGCCGCTGCGATTTCCATCATCGCGATCCTGATCACCGCCCTCGTCTTTTTCCTGCAGCAGTGGGCAACGGGCAAGTTCAAATTCTCCATCAATGCCCTGCATCCGGTGGAGAAGAAAGAAGCTCGCGGTATCCGCGGCTTCCTCATGCACCTGTATGCCTACGTGCTGATCTTTGTCGGATTTGCACCGAACCTCTACATCATCTATCTGTCCTTTGTCAACAGCGATGGTGCCGTATTCAAAACCGGCTTCTCGCTCAATAACTATCGTCTGGCTGCAAAGAAGCTGCTGGTTCGCTCGATCAACAACACCCTGTTCCTGGGCGTTGCCTCCCTTTTGATCATCATCGTCTTTGCCGTCATCGTCGCCTACCTGGTCGTTCGCAGACCGTCCCCGGTCAACCATGCGATCGACACCATGGCCATGCTTCCCTATATCATGCCCGGCGCTGTCGTCGGTATTGCGCTCGTCATGGCGTTTGGCTCTAAGCCCTTTGCCCTGACCGGTACCATGGCCATCATGATTTTAAACCTTGTGGTTCGCCGAATGCCGTATACCATACGTTCGGCAACCGCCTGTCTCATGCAGATTTCCCCCAGTATTGAGGAGGCCTCCATTTCGCTCGGTGCCTCAAAGGCAAAGACCTTCAGCCTTATTACCGTTCCCATGATGTCAAGCGGCATCATCTCAGGCGCCATTCTCAGCTGGGTATCCATCGTCACGGAGCTCTCCGGCTCCATCATCCTCTACAACAACAAGACCATTACCCTCACCATGAGCACCTACGTCCAGATCAACCGCGGAAATTACGGTACGGCCTGTGCGTTTGCTGCCATACTGACGGCCTTCACCATCATCTCCCTGCTGGTCTACATCAAGGCGAGCAAGAACGAGGATGACATTCGTCTCTAAGTCTCTTCAGCACGTTTGTGCTTGAAAATATTTAAAGAAAAGGAGAATACAAACCATGAAGAGAATTCTTACCCTTGTGCTGGCCCTTTGCTTCCTGTGCACCCTTTGCGCAGCCGCATTTGCAGAGGACATCGGCGACACACTTGTCCTTTACTCCACCATGACCGAGAAGGACCTGGATGCTCTTATTTCCGGCTTCAACGAGGTTTATCCCAACTGCGAAATCGAAGTCGTTTCCGGAACCATCGGCGAGACCACATCCCGTATTGCCGCTGAGGCAGACAACCCACAGGGCGACGTAACCTGGGGCGGCCTGGCTGACTCCGACGGCATGCAGTATGCTGACCTCTTCGAAGAGTGGGTATCCGATGAGTCCGCCAACGCCATCGAGGGCTATTCCACCCCGAACGGCATCTACTCCATGGACCACCTTTCCACCATCGTATTTGCCATCAACACCGAGCTCGAGGCTGAGCTGGGCCTTGACATCAAGAGCTATGCCGATCTTCTCGATCCCAAGCTCGAAGGCAAGATCATCTTCTCCAACCCCAACAGCTCCTCCGCTGCCTGGAACAATCTGTGCAACATCATGTCTGTTTTCGGCAACAACTCCGACGAGTCCTGGGACTACATCGAGAAGCTGATGAAGAACCTGGTCATCTCCGACTCCTCCTCCAACTGCTTCAAACTGGTTGAGCAGGGCGAATATGTTGTCGGCCTCACCTATGAGGACGGCGCGATCAAGCTGATTGAGCAGGGTGCCGGCGATCACTTCACCATGCGTTATCCTGCAGATGGTGCCTCCGCTTCCGCATTCGGCATGGCCGTCATCAAGAACTGCAAGCATCCCGAGGCTGCCAAGGCTCTGGTTAACTGGGTCTGCTCCGCTGAGGGCTGCTCCTACATCGCTCAGTATCTGCGCACACTGCGTATGACCAACAAGGATACCGTCTATGGCGAGAGCCTGCTCCCGGCCACCGAGGATATCAAGTGGGTCTATCGTGATGTTCCTTACCTCACCGAGCATAAGGCTGAAATCCTTGATCACTGGAATGATCTGCTCCTCAAGGTTCAGGAATAATTCAACATTCATAAAATACGGGCAGCCAAATGGCTGCCCGTTCTTTATGTGTTTCAGTCTGGATTGGCCATCAGGCGATCCAGAAACCCATGTTTCACTTCTTCATTAGGAAAACCCAATCTGTAAAAGCATCCTTTGGAATCATACTCCAAAAGCGTCAAAACTCCCATCCGATATAGCAGTGGAACAGGATCTGAACTGACAGTGCAATCCTCCCTCAGCATACGTTTGGTTGCATACAATGCCCCATCCGTAAATTTTCGCACGTCAACATTCATCACTTGCAATCTGTTCACCAAAAAAGAGAGAATTCCGGTTTCAAGCCAGCATGCATCGAATTTCCTGTCTTCCAGTGCACTCAGTAGACGATAAGGATGATGTATGCTCTTCCCCTTGTGATGAAAATGATATCCACCACATTCTGCTTCGAGCTTCTCAAGACATGTTTCTTGCGTTAAACCTTGTTCCTTCGCCAGAGCTTTGACCTCAGGCGTAAACACGCTGAGCATTTCCTGATTTGTAAATCCACAAATCTCAGCGTAATCCATACTCATGGAAATATCCCTGAGATGGTCTATTGCACCGAAGAAGGTCCCATCAATGAGTTTTGTGCCTCCAATGATAAAGATAAAACGGATGTTGGCCTCCTCGCTCTTGAGTACGCTAAAAAAACCATTGAGCACAGCTTTATTGTGTTTCACAAGTTCCGGATTTTCCATCGTTTCCAGCAACGGTTTATCATATTCATCTACGAGGATGACACATTTTTTGCCCGTTTGCTCGGCGGCAGCCCTTAACAACTGGCCAAATCGCACACCCAGCGGCATTTCATGCGAAGTAATCCCATATATTTTTTCCCACTCTAAGAGATGAGCTTCCAGCAGGTTTTCAAGCATGCCCTCGCAAGAAACATTTACCTCATCGAAGTCAAAGAAAAACACCGGATATGCTTGCCATGCATCTGGATTTTCCTTTTCAAGTGATTCGATTTTCAGTCCGGAAAAGAGCTCTTTCTTCCCCTCCCAATATGCCTTCATCGTAGAAAGAATCAGACTCTTTCCAAAGCGGGGCGGACGACTTAAGAAATAGGGCATGCTTGTATGGACAAGCTGATAGACATACTCTGTTTTGTCAACATAGACAGTATGATTCTCAGCAATCTTTTCGAAGCTCCGAATTCCAATCGGCAGTTTTCTGTCTTCCATCCTCAAATCCCCGCTTTTCATTCCAGTTGCGCATACAGCACTCATCCGTCCGTAAGTACCAAAGTATTACTTATTTCACCTACGTTTACCACTCGGCTCGAACGGCAAACTGCCTGTATTCGTTTCCGTTAGGCGCAACACCCACAATCGTCAGTGACGTTGCCCCACTGTCAAGGGCAAAGGTTCCCGTGAACATACCATTTCCATAGTTATCAATGGCCGTCCCAAGCAATGCTCCGGTGTAGGTATCATAGATCCTGAAACTGGTAACAACAGCATTCCCAAGCGGACCACCGCCCTCAACTGAGAAGCTGACCGCCCCCTGATAGCCCACGATGGAAACCATTCCATTCAGGACGACGACGCCGTTTTCCATCGGTGGAATCGCGGTCTGGAAGGCGGATTGGGTCCCAATAGCTCCTACCGGAACAAATCCACGGATAGGCATCTCAACGTTCAACTCGACATAAGCCCATTCGCCCATGGAAGCCAGCCATTCCACCATGCTGTTTGCAGGAATCAGCATCAGAGGATCCTGGGAATTCAGCGGATCATCCGTCAGAGACACATCCTGATTGGTAAACGCGGTGACTGCATTGAAATCAAGGTCATTGACATATTCTCCGACCGGCAGTGCACTCGCATAAATCCAGCCAAAGCGCATCTTTCCCTTTGAGATATTGTACTGAATCAGAATCCAGTCATTTTCCTCACCAAATACCTGAATCCAGTCGTTGGTTGAGACCATTGCCTTTCCATTGCCGCCTCTTACATAGTATTCCCCCGGTCCTGTGTATACGGCATATTTCCCGCCACCGGTAAACTTGATGTTCCGTGCATTCAGCATTCCCTCGGGAATAGCCGGCGGTGTACTCAGCTTGCTCCTCAGCGTCGCATAGTTCTTGGGAAAGATGGAAAAAATGAAATAGCGGATATTCGTCTGTACGCTGCCATTCACCCTTTTGCTTTCCCCACCGGTATCCCATCCGGAATAGGTGACACCATCGCTGCGCACGATGAACGACTCCACAATATTTCCTGCCGAATCGAGGTTTAGAAGGGCACGCAGTGTCCACTGATTTCCATTTTTCTCCCAGACGGTTTCGTATCCACCATATGGGGATTCATATGCAGAAAAGGCAACCCCCAGCCGTAGGCCAGCGTAATTACTGTAAGAACGCTCATAGAGCATGATATTGTCTTCCTGCGGAACGAGCTCCGGCCGATTCCATGTATACTGCCAGTATCCATTTGTGTTCCTGTAGCAAAGAAGATTGTTGCCATAATCTGCACGAACGCTCACAAAAGCCGTATCCTGCATTCCCGGATTGACATAATCCACGATGGTATAACTTGAAAACCTTGAGGCAATATCCGAAAGGATCTGAAAGGGTACCTCGCCGCTTTCTGCCATCGCCAGGGATGTCAGGAGCAGCAGGAATAGTACCATAAGGGCGACCCATCTTTTGTTCATGATAACCTCCGATAAACACTTCGTTTTTGACAGAGAGTCCCGGCAATTGCCAGGACTCTTTTTTACATCTGTCCGTTTTCCTGGACCACAAGGAAGTAAAGGCGGTATTCCTCACAGGTATACAGTAAAAACGCTCGAATGCCATGCTGTTTGATCTCACCATTTTCCATGGTGGGAACCGTCGTCACCGCACCCTCAAAGGGACGCTTGTCTGCCTCAAGAAACAGGCGGTATATTGCATCCTCATTTCCCATCAGGATGCGATCGGAATGTTCGTTTCCGTTTTCGGCCCAGGCCATGCGACGGTACTGCTCGCTGGTCTGCGGAATCGTAATGCCGTCCTCGCCGACGCGATAGATGGCCGCCGGTCCCAGAATGCTATCTAGCAGGGGTTCACTGAACATGCCGTTGCCAATCATCTCGCGGAACCGAAGATGATTTTCCCCTGCGTGCAGGCCGTGATCCGAGAAATCGTAGGCGATCTTTTCCGGATCCTGAAGAAGCTGCTCGAACTGTTCTACCGGCATCGGGTGATAGAAAAAGAAACCCTGTGCAAAGTTGCCGCCCATGGCCACCAGATTCTGCCGCTGCTGCTCTGTCTCAACGCCTTCCGTGACCACGATCATGCCGATCATATGCGCCATGGACACCACGCTTCCCACGATGGAATACGCGCGGCTGTTCCGCTCGTCCCGGCTCATAAAGCGTACATCCGTTTTAAGAACATCCAGGCTGATCGTGTGGAGCATGCTGAGACTGGAGGAACCGGAGCCGAAATCGTCCATCAGAACACGGAAGCCGGCATCGTGCAGCTTGTGCACCGCCTCTACGATCACATCCGTATTGTCCGTGAAGGCGCTCTCCGTTATTTCAACACCCAGCAAATAAGGCTCAATATCGTACTTTTTCGTGAGATTGATGATGTGCTCGGCAATATCATCAAAATAGAAGTCGATGCGACTGACATTGATCGACACCGGCACCGGGCGGATGCCTCTGTCCTTCATCTTCCGCAGCCAGCGACACACTTCCTCCCAGATATAGCAGTCCATGGCATAGATGTACCCGCTCTTTTCCATGGCCGGCACAAACTGTGCCGGGGAAACCAGCTGACCGCGGTTTATCCAGCGGCACAGTGCCTCGGCGCCCACAATTCTGCCATCCCGCTCATTGACCTGCGGCTGCAGGTAAAAGAGGAATTCGCCGTTCTGGAGGCCACGCTTTGCATCCAGCATCAGCATTTTCGTCTCGCGGTCCCGGCGATAGTGCTCCACGTCGTAGAACCGGAAATGATCCACATAGCTGCCCTTGATGTCCTGCAGAGCCGTAAGCGCATGATCATACATGGCCACCAGCGTTTCCTGCTTATCCCTTGAGAGATACAGGCCCATCGCAGGAGAGAACCCATCCGGACACTGGATGCTTTCCTCCAGTTCCCGGACCATGGGGATGATCTCCTCCTCATTTTGCCTTCGGGTGGGCAGGATGATGATGAAATTATCCCCGCCCAGGTATCCGCTGATTCCAAGGTATCGCCGCGAGAAGTCCAGAATGTTCTTTGAAACCTGCTCAAGCAGCAGGCTTCCGGCCTTGCGGCCAAAAATATCGTTATACAGCTTGAAGTAGTTGATGTCGATGATGATCGTCAGCAGGAACTCATCATAAAACTCTCCGAAATGCTTGGGTGCCTGACGGAAAAACTCATCCATCCGATAAAGAGAAATGTTGGCGATTTCATCCTCTCCCCATTTCTCCTCCAGCACCATGCGACTCCGCTCCATCTGGGAGCGTGTCAGTGCACGGATTTCGTTGTGTGCCCTGAGATGGGCCTGCCGAATCATGGAGTCATGATCGCTTCCCGGTGTTTCCTCAAACAGTGTACCAACAGCCACCAGAAGGCCATGGTCATCAAACAGATGCCGCAGGCTGTGCATCTGCATGTCCATGGACGCCTCGTCCACATCCGTACACAGCACCAGAAACTCATCTGCTGCCACCCGGAATACGTTGTCCTCGCCAAACATGCCCTGCAGTACATCTCCGGCACGGATCAGTGCCTGTTCCTCCTGAATGGAGGTCAGGCGATGATCCTCATTGCTCCATCCGAGGACCTCGCAATACACAAGGCCAAGGGGTTTTTCCGGCTCAAGGCGCGTGAGTGCTTCCTGCAGTCCCATCCGATTTCCCGTATTGGTGAGATGATCAAGGTATCCGATGCGCTCAAGACGCCTCAGCAGATGATCGCTGTAGACAAGAGAGGACAGAATATACCGCATTCCAGGCATGACCGTGGACGCATCGTTCATAATCGCATCCCCGGGGTTTTCAAGAATGAAAAAGCCGATGTTCTTCCCATGGAACGCAAGGCGTGCCGCAATCACAGCATTCACTTCCTGAGAATGCAGCAGGTTATACACCTCCGGCTCATTCTCGCGCACGCGCTCCAGATCCCGAATGGAGATGAATTCCTGCGACATCAGATCTTCCATCCAGTAATGAAAGATGGAAAGCGGAAGGCTCTGCATGAGGTCCTTCATATGCGTCTTCCCCGGACGACACCATTCATAGGTGTTGTCGCAGGTCTTATCCATATTCAGTTCAAAGATGCTGATTCGGTCGCAAAGCAGCTCCTCGCCCATGCACTCAAGCAGATCTCTCAGTGTTTCTTTTGATGCGGTATGTGAAAAGGCCTTATCAAATGCCCGATTCAGCGAATCCAATCGTTCCATCCTCCCGGTTTCCGTCATGGTTCCCTCTCCATTTCTATTGCTGTATCGGCGAATTCCCGTTCATCAGCTGCATGCGTGCCTGATCAATTGCCCAGTTCCACCGGGCCACCGTCTCCGGCCGCTCCGGTGCGCCACAGACGCCGCACGGGCTCAGCTCCGTAAAGGGATACCTACTGAGATCTCCATAGGTAATGCCAGTCAGCGGCAGATAGGTACTCTTGACACTGCTGCATCTGGCGTTGGTATGATACTTGACACCGCCCTTGGGATTATAGTACATGGGCGTCTCTGCGGGTGTTTCCGCAAGCTTCCGTCCATCATCGTCCCACACGATGATCTTGACGTTCTTCTGTCCCTTCAGATTGTTCCACAGCCACAGATGATTGTATCCATCTGCGTTTTCGAGGCGCTGCACACGAATACAGCCATGGCTGGCCTTGGTTCCCAGGGCCGCCTCGCAACGGCTGAAATCCTCTTTTCCGGTTTCAGACCCGTCCGGGACAAAAATAGAAGGAACCAAATGAAGGAGATCCCCGCCGTTAAAGCGAATGGCATAGTTGCACCACAGCTCACCGGCCCAGAATCCGCCGGTCCAGGAGCACAGCAGGAACTCGCCAGAGGCAGTTTCGTTAAAGTCCTCATTGACGCCCTTGGTCGTACCCGTGCTGACCAGCAAAGATGTCACGAGATGCCCCTCCTTATAGAGGAACAGTCGCTGCGTCATCTTGTCCACAATGATGCCATACGTCGAATTGGGCACCACCTGCTTGATCCGGTAGGACCTGACCCATCCCTGTTCCAGTTCATCACAGTCATTGTACGTCTCAATCTTTGTCCATCCATCCTGCTCATCCAGTACATGAACGGCAACGGATGTGCCATAGACAAAGCCACGGTGAGGATCATTGGTTTTCCGTTTTCCGTTCGGCCCATCTGATAAATAGACCTTCTCGATCGGTTCAACATCGAGAACCGTAATCGGCTGCATCAGCCTCTGCCAGGCAGCCGCCTCGTCATATGGCGTCCAGTCCCCAAACCAGGAGCCTGCGATGGCTGTCTTTGCATCCTCCACCATCTGCTGTGCCTCTACAGCCGCCTTCTCCGCTGCTCTGGCCTCCGCTTCCTGCTTTTTGGCACTCAGCTCTTCCTGCATGCGCTGCTGAGTCATCAGGTCGGCAACGCCCGTCTGATTGAGGCCCTGTGCCTTCTGGAATGACTTGCACGCTTCCTCTGTGGCTTTTCCATACTTGCCAACGGGTTCACCATCATAATAGCCCAGCGCAATCATGGTATTCTGGAAATAGACCACATCCTCACCGGAGGCGCCCTTTTCAAGTGTCCTCCCCACGAGTCCTTCATTCCTCACGCCATAGCCACGGATGGAATCATCATCCAGGCGATAGGTATAGCGCGCAACATTCGTAGGCGAAATTCCGAGAATCTTGTTGTTCCCTTCAATGGTATGCACCAGAACGGTTCCATCCGTATCCTCGGTGATAAATTCCACAATGCCGGTATGATCCAGGCGATTATACGCATACCATTCAATATAGATGAGATCTCCCGGCTGCGGAATATACGGACGGTCTGCCACGCTGACGCCATCCGTCAGCCAGTACTGTCCATCCTCCCCGCGAAGACCACCGTTTACGGTAATATACCGTCCGCGCTCCCGGTACCAGGACGCGCCGGCATCACAGCTGGTCTGCAGCGGGTAATCATTTCCCAGCATTCCCAGATGGTACAGGTCATCTGCCATGTTGACGCACCAGGAAATAAACTCCGAGCAGTACTCACCATAGGCATTTCCGCCCCATTCCCCATACTTTGTATATCCGCCCTTGGTCGCCTGGTATCCAAGCTCACCCGTGGCAACGGACAAAAGCGCCTCCGCCTTCTGGTCAGCCAGTCCTGAGACCACCCCAAAAACCAGCAGGGTCAAGAGAAAAACGCCAATGATTTTTTTCATTCCTAACTCCTTCGCGACATATGTACACCGGCAATGCTCTGCCGTTCGTTCTCTGCAAGTTTTACAGATATTCCACCGTTTCAAAATGAATGGGCATATTATACATAAATTGTCCGGTGAATTCAACCAATCCATTTGAGGTCCTATTCCCGATTTAAAAAGAGAGGAGCCGCTGCTCCTCTCTTTTCTGTTTATTTGCTCATATAATCGGTATTCTCAATTTCAAAGAGATCCCGAACTTCCTCCGCCATCTGAGGGCTCGTTACCGTCACCTTGAGTCCCTTTTCACTGAGTTCATCCAAAATCTCCGAATAGGCCATCATGTCCTCCGGCGTCAGGGCCTTGAGTACCTTCATTCCCTCTGCCGTCTCCTCAAAATAGTCTCTGTTGTCCACAATTCCCTGAAGAGCACGGTTTGCTCTGCTTATCGGGCCAAGAGGCATCGCCAGATTTGTATAGGTATTTGTGATGTACGGCTTCAGGTCATCCTCACTCATCGTTTCGAGCACGCCGCGGATTTTTGCTCCCAGGCTTGGGAAGATTTCCCGATACATCCGGCTGAGATTGGGATCCCGATAGGTCAGCAGCATCAGGTCCGACTTTGTGATCTGGAAAATGGCAGTATAAACGCTGTTTTCAAACCGCAGCACCGGCGTCAGCACCTGATCCAGCGCCAGATTGGCAAAGACATCAATTGCCTGTGTGTACTCATATCCACTGTCCTTCATGCTGAGATACTCAAGGTTGAAGGATACACCTGTTTCGATCTCAATTGCCGTATTGCCACGGGGAATCTCCGGCACCTTCACATCCTCCGGGTTCTCCGCTTTGACTGCTTCAAGTCCCTGCATCCAGTTCCCGATGTACTCCTTCATCTCCCGAATGGATTCCTCGCTGCCCGCGATGGTCACAAGGGTATCTTCCTCACCCAGGACATAGCGAAGAGCCTCCCTTGCACGCTCCAGTTCCGCCGCAAGCTCCTCATCACTTGCCGCCACCAGACGTTCCTCGTACTGTGCCATTGCAAGTCCGTTATGTGCAAAATAATGCGCATAGGCCTCGCTGTTTTGCTGCTTTGCATTGTAGTATCCAAGCATATGGGAAATGCCTGACTTGACAGAGGTCCGGTAGGAAAGCGCATCTGAGGCAAGCATGCTGCGAATGTACGTAAGATCGGTCACCTGTGTGCCCAGAAGCAGCTCCCGAATGGTATCAACGGATTCCTCTGCCATATCCCGGAACGTGTTCCACCGAATTGTAACAACGGGCCGCCAGGGAACTGTATCCGTTTCCTCTATGACGGAAAGACTGGCGGTAAAGCCATTCACACTGTGCTCCAGCACACGCACCAGGCTGTCCCGCGGAATGGTTTCCGTCTCGAGCTCGCCCACCAGGGAAAGCCACAGGTGAAGAGGAAGCAGTTCCTCTGCCGGAACACCGGAGGCATCCAGCAGAATCCTGTTTGAAATATAATCCGTATCCTCAAGCGGTGAGGAATACACCGTCATCTTTCCAAGTGTTTCCTGATTCACCTCTGCGCGGACGATTTCCTCCGGCAGTGTGTCAACATCCACGGCCATGACCTCAGAAAGCAGAGAATTCTGCGTATTGCGTTCAAGCCAGCTGGCATAGTCCTCGGTATCGGCAATCAGCTGCTTTATTTCCTCCTCGCTCATTGCCTCTTTCATTTCCTTAAGACGCTCTGCCCGCTTTTGATCCTGCTTCTCCCGTTCACCCGGAACAGCTGTGGACATGACGAGTGCATGTCCAGTCGCATTTTCGCAGGTTGTCCTAAACAGATCATTCAGGTAGTCGACCTTGACCTCGTCAAGATGCATGACAACGTCACTGTACTCAACATAGGCATCTGCAGATCCGAACGTATCCCAGAAACTCACCATGGTCTCACTGAAGGAAACGCCATCTACAGTTTCCGCGCTGACCGCATTCTGATAGCGCATATTGTCCACATAGACCTGTAGGTCCTCCGCTGCAAAGCCATTTTTCATGGCATCCGCAAGGCTTTCCTCACAGATTGCACGGAAGTCCTCCGCATCCTCAGGCGCAATGCCGATGGCCTTGAAGCCAATGACATAGCTTTCCCCACGCATGTCATACTTGAAATCCGACCAGATCGCCTCGGGGAACCGTTCGGTCATGCGACGGTCCATCACATGATCCGTCCATCCAAGAATGGACACTGCGATATCCAGCAGGACACTATCCGAAACGGAGGCCACATTCACCGGGAAGGCATAATAGAGAATCGTCTCCTCCTCGGAATCTGCTGTCACCGGGAACGTATACCTGGCAACAACGTCTGCCTCCATCTGGCGTTTTCCATAGTCCGTCAGGTCAAGCTCGGTCCGTTCAAACTTAGAAAAGTATTCGCTGTCGATAAAATCAAGGAAGGCATCTATATCAAGGTCTCCATACAAAATCGTGAGGGAATTAGAGGGCGTATAGTGTGTCTCATGGAACGCAAGCAGTTCCTCATACGTCAGGTCCGGAATGGCATCCAGAGTACCACCCGTAACGCTGCCCAGATAGCTGCCGGGGAAGATCTGCCTCAGCATGTAATACTGAGCCATTCGCTCGTGACTCAGTGCACCCATCATCTCAGAGTACACCGTCCCCTCAAGCGTGATGTCCTCCTCAGGATCCGTCAGCTCATACCGATATGCCTCTCGCATCATCGCATGATGATCGCTCCTCAGGAGCGGGAAAAAGACGCCGCTCAGATAGACATCCATATCCACTTTCAGCTGTTCCTCCGAAAGAGAGGATACCGGAAACATCGTGAAGGAGGAAGCGGTGCTCGCATTCATATACGTCGAGTACGTCCCATAGACCATGGAGAAAAACAGATTCGGGTCCGGATACTTGTCCGATCCGCCCAGAGCTGCATGTTCAAACACATGAGGCAGTCCATCATCCGTATAGACCGGCGTATTAAACGCAATGGAAAACGCACGGTTTGTATCCTCGTTTGCAACATAACAAAGCTTCGCACCTGTCTTGATATGTTCATACTGATACAGCGTGGAATGCTGCATCTCAAGCTCATTTATTGCAAATAGCCGAAACCCATGCACGGTATCCCCGATTTCTGCCGCCTCACCAAAGGAAACCAGCATCACGAGAACCAATAGCATGCCAATCAGGAGATTTCTTTTCACTCTCTCATCCTCTTTTCTATACTTTTGCAGCCTTCTGGAACAGATCGAAACCATATGACACAGACTGACTGCCGGCTCCTCTCTGTCAGATGGCCATCTGGCCGCCGAAGCAGGGAGCTTTCATCGGGTGATTATATCACAGCAGAAGGAAAAAACCAAAATGCTCTTTGCCAAATGTTCAAAGGAATGAGTCTCAACTCGAACCGCATCTCACAGAAAAAGCGGAGCTCCCGAAATACGGTGCTCCGCAGAGAAGATTGTTGATTTACATCACCTTGGTATAATCCACGACGGCGAATTCCTGTACCATTCTTTTTGCTCTATCAGTCAATTGCTCCAATTGCCAAGCCACATCATCGGTATAGAGCATTTCAGCGCATTCACTGCATTCATAGCAGGGAATATGGCGGATGACCAGCAGACAGCCATTCTCTATCGCTTCCGTATTGCGGCTGAGAAACGTATCCCGCCCGCACTTGATGCACTTCATAATCCTTGTTCCTCCTGTGCATTATCCAAGCTTCTCCCAGGGCCCTCAATGGCCTTTTCAAGATGCGGGAAACGATCCCACGGCCGACCATCCGGAAGATTGACAAACGTCATGGGCTCCTTTTTCGTTGGATGCATCAGGGTAAGCCGTGCTCCCCACAGTGCGATCTGGCAGCCGGCCGGGTCAATGCCATAGCGTGCATCCCCCCAGATGGGAAAACCGGCATGACTGAGCTGTACCCGAATCTGATGACTCCGCCCGGTATACAGCCTGACGCGATACAGGGACAGCGGGGAATCTGTTTCCTCACCGATGATCCCCATAAGCCGCGCATCCAGCTTTGCCTCTTTGGCACCCGGCGTATTGGGCGGAACCACGTGAACCGTATTGGTCCTCTCGTCCTTATGGAGCCAGTCCGTAAGATTCAGGAGGTCATGTGCCTTGCCGTGGACAACCGCCAGATATTCCCGCTGCATGGCCTTATGCTGCACCTGGTCGGACAGTCGCTGCGCTGCCTTGCTGGTCTTGGCCAGCACCAGAAGGCCGCCCACCGGCCTGTCCATGCGGTGGACAAGTCCAAGATACACATTCCCGGGTTTATTATATGTGTCGGCAATATACTGCTTCATCGCTGTCTGGATGTCCAGATCCCCGGAAGCATCTGCCTGTGTCGGCATATTGGGAGGCTTCACCACCACCAGCAGGTGATTGTCCTCATAGATAATCTGACTATTTGTCATTTTGCCACCGTCCGCTGGTGCCACAGGGCAGCACCCCTCCCGCCGTGACCGGCAGGCAGAGCTCATCTGCCAGGATGATGCCCCCGTGTTTTTCCTTGACTGTAAGGTCGATCATGTTTGCCAGCACGGATGCCTGAAATCCGGTGGTATACCCGTTGATGAGAAAAAACAGCGGATCCTCTGTAAGGACCTCCGAGCAGACACGCACGAGGTCATACAGTTCATCCTCAAGCCGCCATACTTCTCCGCTGGGACCGCGGCCATAGGACGGGGGATCCATCAGGACAGCATCATAGAAATGTCCGCGCCGGATTTCCCGCTCCACAAATTTCTTGGCATCATCCACGATCCACCGGGTGCTCTCCTCCGGCAGCTGACACACGGTCTTGTTCTCTCTGGCCCACTGGACCATCCCCTTGGCCGCATCCACATGTGTGACGCGGGCGCCGGCCCGGGCACAGGCCATCGTGGCGCCTCCGGTATAGCCAAACAGGTTGAGAACCTCCACGCTGCGTCCCTCGCGGACCCGCGACTCAATCCGGCTTCTCATCCAGTCCCAGTTTGCTGCCTGCTCCGGAAACAGGCCCGTATGCTTAAAGCCTGTGGGGCGTACATAAAAGGTCAGGTCCCGGTACGATACCGTCCAGCGCTCCGGCAGCGTCCGCATGAATTCCCAGCTGCCACCGCCCTTCTCACTCCGGTGATAGTGGGCATCTGCACTTTTCCAAAGTTCCTTGTTCCGCGCCGGCCAGATTGCCTGCGGATCCGGGCGGCGCAAAATGACATTTTGCCAGCGCTCCAGCTTTTCTCCGCCGCCACAATCCAGAACCTCATAATCGGTCCAGTCACTTGCCAAAAACATAGCGGTTCTCCTTTACCAATTGTGCGCCTTTCGGCACATTTCGTGAGTGGGTCAGTTTCCCACTCGGCCTTTTCCGTATGAGGTATCTCAGAAAAAGAGCGGAAGCTTGTCTTTACTTCCCTCCATCATCTCATCCACCACGTCCTCCGCATAGAGGAGATCGACGCCCGTCAGAGACGGATCCGCCTCCATGCCCATCCGCAGCGCATCCCGGTTTCCGGTCACCGCTGCCTCCGCGTAGAATCGGTTGCAAAGGGAAATCTGCTCGCAGATTTCCTCAATTTCAACAGACAGCGGACAGGGAATGCCCGAAACGATTCCCTTTTCAATTTTGGCCGGGCCTTCTACGAACCTTCCAGGGCTCACATTGATGGCTCCGTCGGAGCGCATGGTGAGGCTGTCAACAGTACACGATTCGCCCCAGAGCGCTCTCAGGATTTCTATCGGGCGCGCGCTTTGCAGTCCGCTGGTGCGAATCTGGTTCCAGGCCATGACGCCTTTGGGCGCAAAGGGGCCATTCACCGTCAGCAGTGCCAGATTCCGTTTGCGCAGTTCAAAGTCAGCAAGGCCGACGCCGGAATAGATCACCGTCCGTTTTGGGCTTTTGGGAGTGTCCGCCAGCATCTCATACTGCATGCAGTGGGAGCCTGCCGCCACGGCATCATAAAAGTCAATGTACTGCGCCCGTATTTCTTCTCGACTGTCCTCGGTGATTTCCTTCTTGAGCCTTGGCATAAGATCCTCACCGGTCTTTTTATTCCTTGCCTCTGAAATCCACGCAAATGCATTGAGCCCGCCGCATGTCACCTTAAGGTTCTCCTCGGGGACGTTTAAATACAGCGAGAGCCATTTTCTGGTCTGCTCGGTCATCCCGCTGACACCGAAGGTACGAAGGCCATAGAAGGTGGAAAGGCCGTCTGCCATCCGCCCGATCTGAAGTCCGCCAAACCCGCTGTCACACAGAATGATCGTTGCCTCCGGACAGATCTTTGTCATTTCCTCCGCCATCTGTCCGAGAAAGTTGCCGGCCCTCAGGCCCTGCAGAAGCCCTCCCAGGCCGCCATAGAGCCGAACCTGCTTTTCAAGGCCGATTTCCGTCAGAATCTCCTTGTCCCGGTTCCAGTCCTCCTCATCCAGGAAGTCCGCCGAAACCACCACCGCATCTGCGGAAATAAGCGCCTTTTTGAGCTGTGTAGTGTAGTAAAACTGTGCCGTCACTCCAAAGCCCTTGGCCAGTGCCTGGGCTGCCCGTGCCGTCAGCTCCGCCAGATCCAGGTCTGCCTCAACAAACCACACCTCTGCGTCCATCCGATATCGGATAAACAGATCTTCTAAAATGGCGGGCGCAAAATGATATGCGCCCGCCCCGGCTATTACGATTTTCCGTAAGTCCGTCATAACTCACACTTTCTGAATTGTTACGGTTGCCTTGATGCCGTTGATGTTCCATTCCTTTTCATAGCCATCTGCAAGGTTCTCGCCAAGATCAACCGCCAGAACGCCCTTCAGGATGGTCTCCTCATAGGCCTTAAGGCTCTCCCTCAGCACCGCATCCTCGGCTGCAACGGCCAGATGAATCCGATCCGTCACCTCATATCCGGCCTCTTTACGCATGGTCTGAACCTTGGAGATGACCTCGCGGGCATAGCCCTCCTGCACCAGTTCCGGTGTCAGCGTCGTATCCAGCGCCACGGTTACATCACGGTCCGTAGATACCACATATCCGGGCTTCTTGATCGGTGCCGTCAGGACATCGTCCTTTTCAAGCTCCACCTGTGTGCCCTCAAGCTCAAAGGTCAGCGTCTTTCCGGCCTCAAAGTCTGCAACCACCTGGTTTCCATCCAGTGTGGTGAGGTGCTCGCCGATAGCGCGAAGAAGCTTTCCGTACTTCTTGCCAAGAGTCCGCATCTGCGGCTTCAGCTGATAGGTCATGAAGGCCGTGGTGTCCTCGGTGAAGGACACACCCTTTACATTCAGTTCGTCCTCTACCAGGGTGCAGAAGTCCTCCGGCAGCGTCCGTCCGCTGACATACATGACCGACAGCGGCTGGCGAACCTTCATATTGGATTCATTGCGGCATGCGCGTCCCAGAACGACGACATCCAGGAGATCGCTCATGTGCTGCTCCAGCTCCGGATCAATCCTTGACTCATCACAGGTCGGGAAATCGGTCAGATGGACCGAAATCGGGGCCGTCGGATCCACAGAGCAGACCAGATTCCGATACATGCTCTCTGCCATGAACGGGGTAAACGGTGCCGTCAGACGGCTCATGGTCTCAAGGATATGGTAAAGCGTTGCAAATGCGGCTTCCTTATCTCCGGCCATGCCCTTGCCCCAGAAGCGCTCACGGCTGCGGCGGACATACCAGTTGGAGAGGTCATCCACAAAGTCTGCCATTGCACGGCTGGCCTCTGTGATATGATAGCTCTCAAGGTGACGGTCCACCGTCTTCACCAGCGTATTCAGCTTGGACAGTGCCCAGCGGTCCATGAGAGACAGCTCCACCTTGTCAAGAGGATGATCTGCCGGATTGAACTGATCAATATCCGCATACAGAATGAAGAAGGCATAGGTATTCCAGAGGGTGCCCATGTACTTGCGCTGCGTTTCAGCCACGGCATCCGCATAGAAGCGGTTGGGCATCCACGGTGCGGCATTGTTGTAGAAGAACCAGCGAACAGCATCCGCGCCCTGGACATTGAGGACGCTCCAGGGATCGACCACGTTGCCCTTATGCTTGCTCATCTTCTGGCCATCCTTATCCTGAACATGGCCCATGACGATGCAGTTTTCAAAGGGATTGGTATCAAACAGACAGGTTGAAATGGCCAGCAATGTATAGAACCAGCCGCGTGTCTGGTCAATGGCCTCGGAGATGAAGT
>JAFUZM010000136.1 GCA_017476605.1 Clostridia bacterium | reverse complement strand
GACGATATCAGATGAGGTGTCCAATAAAACGGACAAGGACAGAAGCGGTGAAAAATCAGTTCTGCACGAGATTATGCTCTTTCATGAACTGACGGATCTCATCCTTTCTGACCTCCTGCAAAACGGCAAGCTCATCATTGTCCGGTGCATCATCGGGTTCATAGATTCCGATCACGCGGCCAACGATCTGAACATTGTCCGATTCGCTCTTCAGTGTAAATGGCAGCTTCGCATTGACAGAGTAGGGGCCATCTTCACCGAGCCTCTTGATATGAAGACCTTCTCTGGAGGAGATGATGACATCATCGCCGACGGCGGCGGAAGGTGTACGCTCAAAGTAGACGAACTGTCCATCCCGGTAATCCGGCAGCATACTGTCGCCCTTTACGCGGATGATGGCGTCTGCTTTTCTGTTGCGGTCGCTTTTCCTGTAAAACCGGCCGTCTTCAATGGGAAGGTCGCTGTAGCTGTATCCATCGCCGGCCGCGGCGGGAGTGGATACAACCGCGAGGAAAGTGACAGACTCGCTGATTGCGGCCTCTTTTTCCTTGGTCTCTTCGTCCAGGATGCTTGCGATCATGCGGTCTACGAGCTTCTGGCTGAAAGGACTGATCTGCCGGTAATGACGGATGATTTCCTGCTCATGTACAGAGAAATCATCTTTCGGGCCGGGAGCAACACCGAGCAGATCGGTCAGCGTGATATTCAGGAGTTCGCATAGCGCGGGGAACAGGCTTGGATCCGGACGGTACTTACCGGACTCCCAGTTAATGACCGTATTTCTTGTTACGCTCAGCTTCTCGGCCACATCGATCTGGGAGAGTTTTGCCTCCTTGCGGTACTTCCTGATCTGATTGCCCATCATGATTTTATCGCGTGTATCGCGGCTTTCCCTGGCATCTACGGTCTCGTCCGTCTGTTTTACCTTCGCATCAGTGTATTCATTTATTGAGATAACATTCCCGCTATCGTTTTTCCTGCCGGCCATAAATGATCTCCTTCCGGGGTGTGGGATACAGTTGCCTGCTGAGTCGATATAGGTATCGAATCTCCGTAGGCGGGATACCTGTCTGAGGGTAATATAGCACAGTTAAACTTAACATGCAAGACATAAATGCAAAAATAAATTAACATTATCTCTTGAAATTCGGATCATCTACCGTTATAATGGCATCACTTGCTAAACAGGAACATTACACGCATGGCCGACAGACACATTTCCCTTTGGTCGGCTGTGAAATATGTGAGGGATTAGAAAGAGGATCGCAGAGATACTGCGGCAGAGGTTAGCATGATTCTTATTAAAGATGTCTGATGCACAGCGGGGAGTAGAGGGCGTTTCGGCTGCTCTTGACTGTTTGATGCAGTCTTTATCCGCGCTGTGCAATGCATCTTTTCCCAGCGGGCAGTACAGGAGTACTGACTGATGATGAATGGGCAGATGCCCCGGGAGGAGATTACAATTGAAATTAGAACTGAATACCGAAAACTACTTTGATGTCCACAATGCCTATGACGCCAGGAGCAATGATGAACTCTCGGAAACAGAGGAGGTACCACTGGCAGAGGAGAGAACTATTGCACAAGAGCGGTCGCTGGCAGAAGAGAGATCCCTTGCAGGGGATATCCTATATACCGGGACTCCATCCAATGACAACCGTCTGAAGTACGATCAAAACCGTACTACGGAGATCTTGCTGGATGAGCCCGTAGAACCGGAAAACGAGGACTGCGGCAGCGACATCGTGCCTCCGGACACAACGGATCTTCATGGGAAGAAAAAGATCACCGTCCCTGCTCTGATCTCCATGACAAAGGTGCTTTTTGACAGAGAGCGTCTTGCATTCTATTCGCTTTTGAATCGGTCGCTGCGAAACGGTACCCTTCATGAACTGACGGGCTGGAAGATCACAACTCGTGTGATCAATAAACAGGTTTGCAGCTTCCCCCATGTTTCATACTGGCGGATCGACCGCGAGAACTTCTATGCGGATGTTCAGGTGGAACTAAAGCTTAGCACAACCGACGGCACCAAAATCTGGAAAGGCTATATCGTCTGCTGGTGTGAATTCGAGGATGATGAGCAGTTCTTCGCCAGAATGGAAAAAGCGCAGACGGAGCAGGAGAATAAAGATCCAAACCAGAAAACCGATTCCGACAGCCAGCAGGCGGGCAAGCGGAAACTTACCATCTCTCTGGAGGAACTGACTGATACAGTGGATCGGGATCCGGAGGAATACGAGCCTCTTGATAAGTATCTCGTTCCTTACGCCACCAATCGGAGAGTGGATCAGATCGCGGAGAAGATGTGGGAGAAATATCACCCTGCCGCGCTTACCGATCCAGGTGAGAGAAAAGCCGAACTGCTGGCGGAAAAGATGGGTCTTACCATCATGCACTGCCCAGTGTATGACCACATGGGGGTTGACAGCATGGTCTTTTTTAAGGCTGACAGACTCTCCCTTGGGGAAGATCGGACAGAGAGTGATGGTAAGGGCGGCAAACGGCATATCAAAGCGGCGCATGGTGTACCGGAGATGATTCCAGCGAATACGATTGTTGTAAACAGCAACCGGATCAGGCGCGAATATTCTTCCATCAACATTTTTCATGAGTGCTATCATCACGAGAACCATTTTCTGTTTTATTGCCTGCAGGAGTTGGCCAGTAATGATTTCAGACAGGTTCCGACAAGGGAAGTGATTGTGGACGAAAATGAGGAAGTCACAGATTCCGTATATTTCATGGAGAAGCAGGCCAACCGCGGATCCATGGGCCTGATGCTTCCGGCAACGGATACCAGAAGGATGATTGCTGCGGAGTGCGGCAAGGTAAAGGAATACGCAAATACCGGAGAACTCTACGAGACTGCCGGGATGCAGATGGGGAAAACGCTGGCGCTTCCTGACTTCAGGATCCGCATGCGCATGATCCAGCTTGGCCATATCGAGGCCAAGGGAGCAATGAACCGGGCCAACAGAGTCAGCATTGAGCCCTTTGCCTTTGATAAGGATGCTTGGAGGGACAGCGACCACACCTTCATTATTGATGAAAACCGGGTCAACGGCCTGGCGATGAAAAGTCTGGAGCTGCAGATGCTCCTTGATAACGGAAAGTATGTATATGCAGACGGACATGTAGCCAGGAATCTCCCGGAGTTTGTCCGTTGGGACCAAGCGAAGGAGCGATATTTCCTGACGGATAAGGCCAAGAAGAATGTTGATAAATGCTGCCTGCGGTTTGAACAGAGATATGTCCAGCGCAATGTCGGCACTTATGTGTACGGCAGGATGTATTACGATGCCGACTATCTGAAGCAGAATGAGTTCTATTTGAGTGACATCATCAACCAGAATCAGGTGGATGAGCTGGATGCCAGGGACATCTTCGAGGAGATGTTTCCGACAGATTTCAAGGCGGCAATCAAGCAGCTTCAGAAAAAGAATAAATGCAGCAATGCGACACTGGCGGCGGATTTGAAGATGGATGACAGCACCTTTGCAAGGGCGCTGGATAACCCAAGGCAGTACCGAAATGAGGACTTCCTCACCATCCTGTGCCTGTACTTTAAGCTCCCGGACTGGATCAGCCGGTTGCTGTTCAAAAGAGCGCACTTTCAATTGGATGAGGATGATAAACGGCACCGCGCCATTCTCCACATACTCCGGTCTCAGAGTAATGATGGCATAGAGGCGGCAAATGCATATTTGAAAAAAGTCGGACAGGAAGCATTAAGATTCTCGTTCTGAGGATAGTTTTTCCTCAGAATCTGAGTCATAACAACAATGAAATATGGATAACGGCAGAGCCGGTCACTTGTGTAAGAGCAGGTGGTCGGCTCTTTTTTTGTGTCGCGATG
>JAFUZM010000135.1 GCA_017476605.1 Clostridia bacterium | reverse complement strand
AGTAAGAACAAAATAATCTTTGTCTTTTACAAGTTCAAAGAGTTTTTCATACACTGGCTTAGGTGGATTCATATATCTATTGATATAGATATATCTGCTCCAGTATGCCCAATACATCTCTGGCGGAAGTTGCATCACCATAAAGCCTCCCGAATACATATCCGGGATATTATACTTAGCAACAAAATCTCCAAAATACTTTTGTAGTCTTTCTCCAGTATAGATAAAGCCTGCTGAAGTAGATAAACCTGCACCTGCACCAATAACAACCGCATCAGATTCATCCAATGCCTTGCGGAGCTTTTTTATTCCATCTGGTGTATCTGTAATGTAGTTAGAGCTCATTCTAAACATTATGCACACCACCTTTCTTCCTTCGGTATACTGCCCATATACTGAAAACCTGCATTCTGCTGTCTTTTACTGTTATTTATTCTAGCGTTCAATAAACGTATTACTGGTGTATTGGCTCCCACGCCAAGCTCCAGATAAAGCACATGAAGGCTCTCATGTCTGCGCAGGAAATCCGCATATGGCACCGATACCCAGCGTGTTTCTTCATCGGGGAAGGGATAGAACCCACCGGAATACATATCCCGGATGCCATACTTCCTTGCAAAGTCAAAGAAGTACCTTTCAAATCGCTCTCCGCTATAGGTCAGTCCGGCACCCGCTCCGATAACGACTGCATCTGTTGCTTCGATCTCTTTCTTTAATCTGGCGATTCGTTCCTTCTTAGAGCCTGTTCCCAATGTCATATTTCTGCTGAAATACCGCACCGCACCGAGTCCCTTCTGAATGCTTTCTTGATAGCCGTTCGGCATTTCATCGTATAAGTTCTTCATAGTATTTTTTGTCCTCGTCCTTAAAAACATTAAAGATCACCCTTTCCATAGCACCCGGATGTTGTGAGAGCCAGCTGTCTACGGCGCTGACGGCAATCTGAGCTGCCTGCTTGTTCGGAAAATGAAATACGCCTGTAGAAATACAGCAGAATGCCACGCTTCTCAAATGATGATCAAGACACATATCCAAGGTATTCAGGTAACAGTCTGCCAGTTCCTTCTCCAGTTCCGGCGTCAGCTTGTATTGCACAATCGGGCCTACGATATGAATTACCTTTTTCGCAGGAAGATTATAGGCGTCCGTCAGCATTGGAACAGCAGTCGGCTGCTCATAATCTTTGCCGTATTTGATCCTCAGCTGATTCATCTGCCTGCTGCACTCTGCTCGAAGCTGGACTCCGGCAAAGGTGTGAATGCAGTTGTCAATGCAGGTGTGCATCGGGACAAAGCAGCCCAGCATTTGAGAATTTGCGGCATTGACAATAACATCCACAGCAAGCCTTGTGATATCACCCTGCCAAATAGATAGACCATCGCAGATTTCCGGGATGTCTGAAAGACGCACGATACCTTTTTCTTCGGCTCTACCTGTCAGATATTCATCCTGAACAGCGAGTACATCATCTGGAAAAGCCTTCGGCATACGAATGTTCATAAGGGAACGGAGGATTCTTCGCTTGCCCTCCGTATCCGCAGGCGTCTGTAAATCTTTATATTGAACGGAATCAGCCTTGAACGCTTCGACCAATGTGTCAAGCCGCTGCTCCTGTGTCATTTTATCATTCATACTGTTACCTTCTTCCCACCGCGGTAGTGTCAAAAATCATCACTTTTGTATGATTTTGACCTACTCTTTTTTATATCTTCAAGCAGTTTCTGACTGCTTAAATTCATGTTTGTCCACCCAATATTTAAAGGGTGGTAGTTCTATGCTATTCTTTAGTCGCCAAACACAGAAAGGAGAACTATCACCCATGGAAAATATATCACATATTCTCGAGGCAATACAGTCTCTATCTGCTCAGCTGTTTGTCTTCAGAACGAATATTGAACCCTTAACATTCATTAAGAATGTACCAGAAGATTTGGCAAATCTTATTAACAACCCCGAACTCTCTGAACTCATTGATTCCGCATGTTTGGCTGCGATGAATCTAAATGACTTCCTGAAACCTTTCCTTAAGATGATCCATTCCCATACTCATAAGAAGAAATCATTTTCAAACGATTCAATGATTCCTTATGCCGACTTTACTGTCGATGTCCCTCCAATCATCAGAACCGGTGTCCCTGAACAGCTCAAAGCCGAGGATCTGATCGCACTGAATCATATCCTTCCTGTTAAACACAGAGAGGATTTTGCATTCGAAGGAAACTGCCCTCATTGCGGTGCGGGAAATGAGTACATCTATCTGAACAACGGCAGACGTCAGTACGGATGCAAAGTCTGTAAGAAGACATTCACTGACAAAGTATCTCCCAGAGGAACCAGCGGTTTCTACTGCCCTTACTGCAGCCGTAAGCTTTCACCTCACCATGACCGCAAAGGTTATGTTGTCTATATCTGTCCTAGCAGAAGGTGTTCCTACTACAAAGAGAAGAAGGCAAAGAAGGAAGCCGGCGATGATCTGGATCTGATCACTTCATCAAAGCAGTACCGTTATCATTACCACTACCGTGAATTCAAATTCAACATGGATGAGATCAATTCCTATTGTAAGCAGGTTCCCGGATCCGTTGATCTGTCCAGAATTCACGTTGATATGCATACTTTAGGGCTTATCATGACCTATTACATCAATTACGGCATGTCCACCCGTAAGGTTGTCAATGTCATGAGAGATGTTCATGGGGTCAGAATCTCCCATCAGACTGTGATCAACTATTCCAATTCTGTCGCTGCGCTGATCAAAGACATGGTCGACTTCTTTCCATATGACCTTTCTCATGTGCAGGCCGGTGATGAAACCTATGTCCATATCATGGGAAAGAACAATTACGTGTTCTTCTTCTCTGATCCCATCAAGAAGATCATTACTTCCTACTACATCTTTTCAAACAGAGATACAAAGAACGCTGTCATCTCCATGTGGAATGTCATGCGCAAATTCATTGAATACCCCGATGACCTCACCTTTATTACGGATGGCAATCCGATCTACAACGCAGCACAGCTCTTCTTTGAAATGCAGGGCTTCAGGTTTGATCTCCACCAGGTCATCGGCGTAAAAAATATGGATGATACATCCAGGAAATACCGTCCATGGAAACAGACAGAAGAACGTCTCAACAGAACATTCAAGGAAAACTACCATCCAACCAACGGATATGCCTCTCTTGATCAGGCAAACTCCTATATGGTCTGTTATGTGGCTTTCTTTAATTTTCTTAGACGTCATTCTTCACTTGGATACAAGCCGCCGGTTATCCTGGATGAATTCGATGAGTATGACCTGATGCCTGACAAATGGCTCAAACTGATCCAGATGTCCGGCAGGTTTCACAGGGAAGCTGCTCAGGCATAATCATCAAACACCATTTAATCCTCAAAGATATTTTCATCATGCCTTCTTTTCGTTCAGGAAGGTTCTTTTCGTTCTGAATTTTCAAAGATCTCTAACATTGACAGTGTCATGTCGTCTGTCAGCCTTCAATTCCCTGGTCGCAAGGCTT
>JAFUZM010000134.1 GCA_017476605.1 Clostridia bacterium | reverse complement strand
GCCGCCCGTATTTTTGCTGCGTCCTTGATCCGATCTGTTTCCACTCCGGAGGAGACATCCAGGACCGCTGGCGACAGCCTTGATATCGCCTCCGGAATGTTTTCCGGTGTAAGCCCACCCGCCAGAATGTATGGTCTCCGGACATGCGCCGTCATGGACCAGTCAAAGGTTTTGCCAGACCCATATCCGCTGTCAAGAAGCACCATATCAGCCGTACACCGTTCAACAGGCTCAAGCTCCTCCTCAGAACGAACCCGAAATGCCTTCCAGATCTCGCGGTTTGTCCGTGATCGGAGATCGCGGATATAGGTCTCATCCTCATGACCGTGCAGTTGAATAATGTCAAGCCCGATCCTATCCGCCATGTCAACGACTGTCCCCAGTAGCTGGTCGACAAATACCCCGACTGCCCGAATGCCAGACAGTCGTCGGCTGGCAAGATACCCGGCCGTGTCTGCATCTACATTTCGATGTGACTTCGGAAAATTCAGAATGAACCCGATATAATCCGGCTGTGCCCGGTTTATCGCCTCAATATCAGCGGGGCGAAATAAGCCACAGATTTTTATTTTTGTCATGTTGACGCTCTCCTCATCGCTTCAAGCATTGCCCTGCGGTCCGGCGCCCGCATCAGAGCCTCCCCGATTAAAACAGCATCCGCACCAATCTTCTTTAAAGTGCCTGCATCCTCCGGTGTCCTGACACCAGATTCCGAAACATACAGGCAGTTCTCGGGAATGCATTCCCTGAGACGAAGTGCATTGCCAAAGTCGACGGTAAAATCCTTGAGATTTCGGTTGTTGACTCCAATCATCCTGGCACCGGCTTTGGCTGCTGAATGAATCTCTGCCTCATTATGCGCTTCAACCAGTGCCGCCAGCCCGATGGTCTGACAGATACCAAGAAATTCCGAAAGCTGTTCCGGCGAGAGGAGTGCACAGATGAGGAGGACACAGTTGGCTCCCAGGACCTTCGCCTGATAAATCTGATAGGGATCCACCACAAAATCCTTGCGAAGCATCGGGGAAGCAATTCGGGCACGCACACCTGCAAAGATGGCATCCGAACCGAGAAACCACCGCGGTTCAGTGAGGCAGGAAACAGCATCTGCACCAGCTGCCTCATAGTCCGACGCGATCTGTGACCAGTCAAACACCGGATCTATGATTCCCTTTGAGGGGGATGCCTTCTTGATCTCACAGATGAAGCTGAGTCCCGGATGGGCAACTGCGTCGTAAAACATCTGACCCCTTCCGGGCAGTGCACAGGCTTCCTCCATCATCTGCTCCGGAGAAATGCGGGTTTTATCCGTCTTTACGCGTTCCTGCGCGTAGGCGGCAATCTCATCCAGAATGGTCATGCCTCCGCCTCCGGCCGATTGCTGACCTCAATCAGCTTCTCAAGAGTTTCCATTGCCTTACCCGAGTCAATGAGTGTGGCTGCCAGGTCGATGCCCGCCTTCATGCTCTCCGCTTTTCCTCCGATATAAAGGGAGGCACCCGCATTCATCAGGACGGCATTCCGTTTGAACCCTGGTTCACCCCGTAAAATGGCCTTTGTGATTTCAGCATTCTCTGCCGGTGTTCCACCCACCAGATCTGCCTTGGCGCAGCGCTCAAACCCGAACTGTTCCGGCGTAATGACATAGGTCTTATACCATCCGTTCTGGATTTCACAGATGGTGGTCGGCGCACTCAGAGAAATTTCATCCAGCTTGTCCTGGCCATACACGACCATACCACGCTCTACACCAAGGCTGACCAATACCTGAGCCAGCGGAGAGACAAGATATTCATCGTATACACCCAAGAGCTGCATTTTGGGTGACCCTGGATTGGTGAGCGGTCCAAGAATATTGAATACCGTCCTGAACCCCAGCTCTCTCCGGATCGCACCTACATATTTCATCGACGCATGGTACTTCTGTGCAAAGAAGAAGCACATTCCCACCTCATCAAGCAGTTCAATGCATCGCGCAGGGCTCTGTTGAATATTTACGCCCAGTGCCTCAAGGCAGTCCGCCGTCCCGCATTTTGAGGAGGCGGCTCTGTTGCCATGTTTGGCCACCTTCATTCCACCTGCCGCAGCGACAAGTGCAGAGGTTGTGGAAATGTTGAAACTGTGAGCATTATCTCCGCCGGTTCCGACAATTTCAAAGATCGGCAGATCCGTGTGTACCGGGGTTGCATATTCCCGCATGGCCGCTGCGCAACCCGCAATCTCATCCGTGGTCTCTGCCTTTGCGCTCTTTGTGGACAGCGCGGCAAGAAATGCCGCATTCTGAGTTGCCGTGGTCTCGCCACTCATGATCTCTTTCATCACTGTATAGGCCTCATCATAGGTGAGATCTCCCTTATTGACGATTTTGACAATTGCCTCTTTAATCATCTTTCAGTCCTCCCGAATAAAGTTATTTAGCATTTGAAATCCGTCCGGCGTCATGATGGACTCCGGATGGAACTGGACACCGTAAATGGGATACATCGTGTGTTCAACGGCCATGATCTCCCCGTCCAGCGTTCTGGCTGTCACCCTGAGATCTTTTGGCATGGTCGCCTCATCCGCCGCAAGAGAATGGTATCTGGCGACAAGCGCGTCTTTGGGACAATGCCGAAACAGCCGACTCTCCGTATCAAGCCGCGTTACGGACTGTTTCCCGTGCATCAGGGCTCTGGCATAGGTGATTGTCGCCCCGAACACAGCACAGATCGCCTGATGTCCGAGGCACACGCCAAGTATCGGAATGTCCCCTCCAAGCTCCCGGATCACCTCCATGATGACTCCGGCGTTTTCAGGCCGTCCCGGTCCAGGGGAAAGAATGATCTTATCCGGTGCCAGTGCACGGATTTCGCTTATCGTCCTCTCGTCATTGCGGATCACCTGGATTTTAGGTTCAATCTCTCCGACAAGCTGATACAGGTTATATGAGAAGCTGTCGTAGTTGTCGATTAAAAGAATCATCCCTGCACCCCCTTCGTCGCTCCACTTAATGACTTGCCAGGCAATTCGTCCTGGTATCTGCGGCTGAGGGCCTCATCCTCACGCGATGAATCCAGCTCCTCTGCAAGTTCAAGTGCCCTTAAAGACGCCTTTGCCTTGTTGTAACACTCCTCATATTCCTTTTCCGGCACTGAGTCCGCCACAATGCCAGCTCCGCTTCTCACAAATACCTTTCCGTTCTTCTTGTACACGATTCGGATGGCAATGCAGGTATCCATGTTTCCGGTAAAATCAATATAACCAATGGCGCCGCCGTATATCCCGCGCTTGTTATTTTCAAGCTCTGCAATCAACTGGCAGGCCCGTATTTTCGGTGCACCTGAGAGCGTTCCGGCAGGCAGCACCGACTCAATGGCATCCAGCGCATCCTTTCCCTTCTCAATTTCTCCCCGCACTGTGGACCCGATATGCATGACATGAGAATATCGCTCGATCGAATGCAGCTTCTCCACCTTAACGGTTCCAAACCGACTGATCCGCCCCAGATCATTGCGTCCGAGATCCACCAGCATGTTGTGCTCCGCCAGTTCCTTCTCATCTGCAAGCAGTTCCCGCTCAAGCGCCATGTCCTCCTCCGTGGTTTTCCCTCTTGGCCGTGTCCCAGCCAGCGGAAAGGTATGCAGGACACCGTTTTGCAGTTTCACCAGCGTTTCGGGGGATGCCCCTGCCACCTCCACATCTGTACCCGAGAAATAGAACATATACGGAGACGGGTTGATTGTCCTGAGCAGGCGGTATGTATTGAGCAGACTGCCCTCAAAGGGCGCCGACAGGCGATTGGACAGCACAATCTGGAAAATATCCCCTTCAAATATGTACCGCTTGGCTTTGTCAACCATATTGCAGAACGTCTTCCTGTCAAACAGCGGGGTCACCTCACCAAGCAGCCGACCACCTGGCTCCTTTGCCTTCCTTCCATGCTCAATGAGATCCGCCAGATGCTCAAGTTCCATAACCGCACGGTTGTACTCGGTCTCAGGGTCACTGAGTCGCATATTGACAATGAGCGTGATTTTCTGTCGCACATTGTCAAAGGCGATCACTTTGTCAAAGAGCATAAGGTCTACATCTTTGAAGGCCTCTGTGTCCTCTGCCCCGCAGCGCACCGCAGGCTCGCTGTAGCCAAGGTAATCAAAGGAAAAATAGCCAACCAATCCACCTGTAAAGGAAGGCAGTCCATCCATATGTGGGCTGCGATGTTCCCCCAAAATCTGCCTCAGGACTGCTGAGGGATTGTCCGTTTCCATCTGCACATTGCCAATCCGCATATGTCCCTCTGTACAGGTAATGGACAGCGTCGGATCATAGCCAAGAAACGTATATCTCCCCCAGGTTTCGTTCGCCTGCGCCGATTCCAGCAGATAGCAGTGCGTCGATACATTCTTGAGAACACGCAGTGTTTCAATGGGTGTCATAAAATCCGACAGCAGTTCACAGCTGACTGGGAAAATGTCATATTTGCCCTCCGCAGCATATTGTCTGATTACGTCAAGATTCGGAACGATTTTCATGCTTCCTCCCCTTACGAGCAACTTGGTCTTTCGGCGTAGTGACTTTTGTCAGTGCTCGTTACCTGACAAACTCCCTTAATCCGTTTCTGCCAGACAACAAAAAACGTCCCTGACAGAACAAGTTCTGTCAAGGACGAATAGTTTCTATCCGCGGTACCACCTTGTTTCACGGCATTCGCCGTGCCCTTAGCAGGATACTGACATATCCCCGGCAACTGACGTATGCCCTCACGTTGCAGAATACTCTGTGGCAAGCACATTTGACTGCACCCTCAGCGGTCCATTTGACAATTTGTTTCTCACCTGGTTCTCAGCATCGCAGGTTCTCTGTAGAGGCATTCTTGCCGTTATCTCCGATTCAACGGTTTCTCTTATTCAACTGTGAGTGCAGTATAAATCAGATGCTGCCTATTTGTCAACCCCATTTTTCAAAATTTCCATCGTTGCAAATTTTTGTTATGCAATATAAGTATTTAATTGGCTGAAGATATGCCATTTTAGATTTCCCGTCCTGCAAGAAAAACATGTTGATGTTTTGTCAACCATGGAGTGTCACATCATTTTCTAACAGTTCCATCCTCCCGGCACGTTATCTCGGGCTTTCCGGCATCCATCCGTCTCAAAATCACATCCGGTGCAGCGAATACAGAATGTGCATCCCCTATCACCGCCTCGCTTATGCGCGTCCTCGGGAAAATACGCCTCGGGCGCATCATCAAGCAGCCAGTATGTTCCTGGCTCCTCGTATAGAAAAGAGCCGCCGAGGCGGCTCTTGCAATTCTGGGTGTTATGGTTCCGGAAAGCAAACTCGGAGTTCATTCATTGCCGCGGTTCTGGATCCTGTAAATCATTTCCTGAACCTCCAGGCTCTGCTGGCCATAGACCTGCTTGCAGGCATCCTGCCATTTTTCTATGTCTTCAACCGGCAGCAGAGTGATCCCTTTCTCCTTAAAGAGATCATAGCAGACCTGCTGTTCTTTGGCATTATACTCATAGCAGGCATCGCTGGCCACCTTGCCAGCCTCGCGCATCCATCCTTTTTCCTCCTCGCTCAGCGAGTTCCAGGTTTCTGCGCTGACCAGGATCACACCGCAGCCAAAGGTGTGTGCATCCGTAATATAATACGGCGCTGCTTCATAGAAGCCTTCATTGATATACGTGATAATGCCGTTTTCCGCTGCATCCAGATTCCCGGATTCAAGTGTGCGCTTGAGCTCCGAATAGGTGACCGTCACGGGAACGGCACCAAGAGCCCCAATGGTCTCCTCCATCAGGATGGTTCCCGGAACCCGGACAAGCCGGTTTTTGAGCATGTCAAGGCTGAACGTCTCCGGTCTTCCCAGGGCCTCATAGGTTTTCTCGGTAATAAAAAGGTTCCTGGGCGGCTCCACCAGCCAGGAAATGGCAACAAAGCCGCAGTCTGCCGCCTCCACACTGTCAAGGAGCTCCTGGCCAAGATCGCTTTTCGCCATCTCTTCAAATTCTTCCATGCTGGTAAAGGCAAACGGCATGCCGGTCGCTGCAATGATGTCCGCCCCATACGTGGACAAAGAGCTGGCATTCCCGCGAAAAATGTCAAGAGTTCCCAGCTTCATCCCCTGAATGGATTCATCCTCGGTTCCAAGACGTCCATTGGTATAGACATCAATGGTGAGTTTCCCGCCCGACAGCTCCTTGATCTTTTTCTCAAAGGCGCGTGCACCGACGGTTGCACCATAGGCTTCGTCATTGAGTTCGTTCCACTCAAGTGAGCGCGCCAGTCCACTGGCCATTACGAGCAGGAGTAAAAGAAAAATTGCCAAAAATAAAGTTCGTTTCCGCACGATGTACACATCCTTTCTATTTCCCTCTCAGGTGGTTTACGACACATAAAATCCGCATCCATTGCGGCCGTTTTCCTTTATCTGATACAGTGCCCGGTCTGCATTCTTAAAGAGGTCCTCTCCCTTTTTCATCTGATCCGAGAAGGCAACACCGACACTGATGGTGACCGCCGGCACGGAATCCGTCGGTGTGGACAGCACGCCCGCCGCCCGCTTGATCTTTTTCTTAAGCACATCAATCATACCGGAATCCGCATTGACCATGATGATGGAGAACTCGTCTCCGCCAATCCGACACACTTTATCTGCCTCCCGGAACGCTCCCTGCATCACGTTGGCCACACGAACGAGGACCTTGTCACCCACATCATGTCCATAGGTATCGTTGATCTCCTTAAAGAGGTCCACGTCGACAATGATGAGTGCAATATCCCGGTCTTTGCTGGTTTGGCGCATCTCGTCATAGGCGCTTCTGTTGTAAAGGCCGGTCAGGGCATCGTGAGAGGCATCATAGCCAAGCTTAGCATTGACCACGTCCATCTCATTTCGAATCCGGTTATATGTGTGGGCCAGAAAGCGTATTTCTGAGGATCCACGGGTATCCACGTTTTCACCGCGGCTGATGCTGGAAACCAGCCTGTACAGCGGCTGGACAACAAAGAACAGGGTAAAGAGCACCGTGAGGAGCATAAGCACCATCATGAGTGTGATAAACATCCTCTGCCGTTCCATATCACTCTGCAGCTTATCTGAGCTGATGTTATGCCTCTCCTCCATCATGTCCTGGAGCAGGACACGGCAAAGATCAATCCGTGTGTTGATCTGTCCTTTCATATTGGAATAGTTCTTGTCAAACACCAGATTCTTGGCAAGAAGCTGCTTTTCCTCATTGCTCATCCTTTGTTCTTCCGGTGGAAGCACAACGTTTTGCAGCAATTTCGGATAGGAATCCAAGGGCTCCCCTGTCGTCTCCGCCGTCAGCCGCATCGCGTGCATCTGCAGTTCAAGAAGCCGTTCGCTGAGCTTTATGACGTTGTCCAGTTGGCGTACTGCCTGTTCCCCTATATCGTGGCTTTTGACTTCCTCAAGGGTACGGCCCTGCGTATTCTGGACCTGAATTTCATTAAAAAAGAGAATGACTTCCTCAATAGTGCCGGTAACAACAAAGTTCTGTGCCCGTTCGGAGAGCTCAGAGATCGTATCTTTCATCTTATAGATACTTGTCTGACAATCCATATATTCTCTCGTCGCCGCCCGCATTTCATTATAGCTTCCGACAGAGTGAACCATGATCCGAACCAGCAGGATGGATACCACAAGACTCACAATGAAATTGAGGATAATGACCGTACGCAGAGGCACGCCAGTGATCAGCTTTTTGTTGTTTTCCCTCATGGCGTCACTCTCGCTTCTCCCGCTCATATTTCTATTCGTCAATAGCCTTGTTTCCTCTCAATTCTAGATTTCGTTTGTCTTACGAGAATAGTATAGCGCAAAATTTGACTGTTTTCAATGCGCAAAGCACTGCTTTCACAGCAATTTTCCCTCAAAGCTGTCCTTCTCCCCCGCGGCGGCTGTGCTTTCTTCTCCGGCTTCTTCCTGGTTTGCCGGTGCAAGAGCGTGAATCCTGCGGACAACGGGATCGAAGTAGCGAACCTCCCAGATGGCAGCAAGAGATGCGGCCGCCAAAAGAAGGATCCCCGGAAGCTCTTTTACAAAGTAGCCGCCCATCAGGGCCATAACAAGATCTGCAACTGCCGCAATGACCATCAGCATCATGCAGGCGCCGGCGCTGCGAAGGATTCGGCCTGGGCCCTTTTCCTTCTCCGCCCGCGTCATCTTTGGGGGTTCCCGGAGGATGGAAAAGGCGCCAATGCCCCAGTACAGGGCCGGGAACAGGGACACGCCCATGGGCAAAAAGACCGCCATCACCCGGGTGCCGTAAAGGTCGATGCAGAAGTAGAGCATGAGAAACAGCACGTAGGCAGCAAAGATGGCGAGGGCGTATTTAAGTCGTTTTGGCTTTTCATCCTGACTGTCATAGACAAAGTAGTCCCCTCGGTAGACCGGGACCCGACGTTCCCGTCCCTTCTCGTCAAAGGTCACCTCATTGACCCAGTCATCCACATAGCGATGCTCTTTCATATTGATCTCCATTTCTTGTCAAAAAAGGGGGCGCTCCAGGCGATGGGAAACTCTCATAGCATTGGGACACTATCCGGGTTTTTGAGTGGCAGATACGTCTGGAGCGTAAATTCCATCTTATGGAACCGTTTCTGTCATACGCGGACTCCGGGCTCAATGCCGGCTTGAGACGCGTGGGCTGTTCTTTGGCGGACATCCTGCCGAGGATACAACTCATTGGCACCCGCTATGCGAACTTTTAAATGCGGGCCGGCGATTGTCGAAAGTTCATCGGCATCACATGTCCAGGCGAGAAGAACAAATAGTAAACAGGCCTGATCCTCCTCCCCAAATTGAAGATTTCAGGATCAGGCCTGAATAAGATTCATCGAACCATAAAGAAATAACCAATGCCCGCAACCGTGAGCAGGAAAAGAAGCGCCACCGGAACGATGGTCAAAAGCGCCGCAAGGATCATGGCCGGAACGTCATTCTTTTCCAGCTTGTCTGCCAGATCCTCATCCTCCAATGCTCGCAGTGCATCTCCCATCTGTTCCTTTTGAAGCTCGCGGGCCCGCTCGTATTTTCTTTCAAAAATCACGGATTCTCCTCCGGGGTACCACCCAACATATGGTGGCAAGCGACAAAGTGATTTGGACTGCACTCAACCATCGTCGGCTCCAGATGCTCACAGATCTCCGTGCAGTATTTGCAGCGGGTGTGGAACTTGCATCCTTTCGGCGGATTGACCGGACTTGGGATATCGCCCTCGAGGATCTCAATTTTCCGGTCCGAATCGATATCTGTTGTCGGAATGGCGTTCATCAGGGCCTCGGTATATGGATGCCGCGGATGGTCAAAGAGCTCCTGGCTCTCAGCTAACTCAACCATATTCCCAAGATACATGACGCCAATACGATCGGAGATGTATTTGACGACAGAAAGGTCATGGGTGATGAACAGATACGTCAGATGCTGCTGCTCCTTCAGGTCCTGGAGCAGATTGATGATCTGGCTCTGAATGGACACGTCAAGCGCAGAAACTGCTTCATCACAGACCACAAATTTCGGGCGGACAGCCAAGGACCTGGCAATACCGATACGCTGGCGCTGACCGCCGGAGAACTGGTGCGGAAAACGATGGACGAAATAAGGGGCAAGTCCTGCATCGTTCATTACCTTCAGGATTTCCTCCTGCAGGCGCTCATCGTTCTTTTTGAAATATTTATGGGCAATCATCCCCTCGGAGATGATCTGTCCAACCGTCATTCGCGGATTCAGCGACGAATACGGATCCTGGAAGATCATCTGCAAATCACTCCGCAGTTCCCGGATCTCGTTGTAGCTGAGGCGCGCCAGATCAATGCCGTTATCGCGGAACTGCTCTGCGTGCTGGAACGCCTCATCGTCCTTGTATTTCTCCGCTTCCTTCTGGATTTTGGCACGCGCCTGTGCGAGTTCCCCACGGATGGCATCAATTGCCTTTTCATCCTCTGCCACACGCTGACGCAGCGACTCTGCCTTCCTGGCCAGAGAATCGGTATTCTTTCCCTCTTCGTTGGCCTTTTTGAGCGCATACTCTGCATCCGCAAGATCCAGTTTCAGATCAACCAGTTTTTCCTCATCCGCATGCTGCTTCTTTGCCAGCTCGTAGAGTGCACCGTACATTTCACTGACCGGTTTGAGGTCTGGAAGTGTCATAAATCCGCCGACCAGATTGGCCATATCCATGAAAGCATCGTTGGCCTTCTTCCTAGCCTCTTCCAGTTCATTGGCCTTCGCGTACTTTTCCTTGCTGTCCTGCATGGAATCGTACTCTTTCTGTATCTGATCCCGCTTCTGTTCGTACTCCTTTAGAGCCTTCCGCCGCTTATCCAGCGTACGGTATGTCTCCCCCACATACTTGGGTGCCATATCATCCAGCGTACGGCCATAGTACATCGTCCGACCGTCTGTCTGACGATAAAGCTGGAGGAGAGTGCGGCCAAAGGTGCTCTTGCCGCAGCCGCTTTCGCCAACGAGGCCGAGAGTCTCGCCCTCATAGATGTCCAGAGTAATGCCGTCATTGGCCCGCACATAGAGGCCTTTTTTCTTCAGTGGAAAATACTGTTTCAGGTTGCTGACCCGCAGAAGGGGCTTCTGCTCACTTTTTGAGATTGGCATGACGCTCCTCCTTTCTTGCATAGAAACAGCGAACCTGCTGTCCCGGAACAACCTCCGTCAGCTCCGGTTCTTCCTCAAGGCAGCGCTGCTGACAATACTTGCACCGCGGCGCAAATTTGCAGCCCTTGGGCAAATCCAGCGGATGCGGGACCGCACCGGGAATCGCATCCAGTCTGGTATTGGTCGGTGTATCCAGACGCGGGATGGAAACCATCAGGCCCTCTGTGTATGGATGTGAAAACTCACTCTTCGTGAAGACGGTCCGGGCCGGTGCCTTTTCGACAACCTGACCGCAATACATAACAGCCACATCATCTGCCATCTGTGCGATGACTCCCAGGTCATGCGTGATAAACAGAATCGAGGTGCCATGCTCTGCCTTGAGGTCATTCATCAGCTTCAGAATCTGAGCCTGAATCGTCACGTCCAGTGCTGTCGTCGGTTCATCCGCAATCAGCAGTTTGGGCTGACAGGCCAGAGCCATGGCGATCATAACACGCTGACGCATTCCGCCTGAAAGCTGATGGGGATACTGTTTGGCAACCGTTTCCGGGTTCGGAATCTTGACATCCCGCAGCATGTCAATCACTTTTGCCGCAGCCTCTTTTTTATTGAGTCCCTGGTGAATCATAAACGGCTCACTAACCTGCCGTTCCACGGTGAAGACCGGATTCAGGCTGGTCATGGGTTCCTGGAAAATCACTGAGATCTCATTGCCCCGGACCTTTTCCATTTCACTCTTGGTCAGTTTGGACATGTCCCGTCCGTTGAACATGATGGAACCGGAATCGATATACCCATTTCCATCCAGCAGCTGCAGAATGCTCATGGCGGAAACGGACTTTCCGGAACCACTTTCACCAACAACGCCCAGTGTCTTGCCGGCCTCGACGCTGTAACTGACGTCATTCACCGCCTTGACAATGCCTCGCTTGGTAGTAAAGAAGGTATGCAGATGATTAAGCTCTAATAATGCCATGATTCAAGTGCCTCCTTCCTTATCGTTCCTGAGATTTCGGATCGACAGCGTCCCGCAGGCCGTCGCCAATCATGTTAATGCATATGGTGCAGATTCCAAAGATGGTTGCCGGGAACACCCACTGCCACCAGTACTGCTGGATGACCACGGAGTTGTTCGCACCGGTCAGCAGATTGCCCCAGGTCGGGGTTGGCAGAGGAATGCCGAAGCCCAGATAACTGAGGGTACTCTCCGTCAGCATGCAGGTGGCAAAGTCCAGTGTCATGGAAACCAAAAGAAGCGAAATGACATTGGGCAGAATGTGCCTGAAGACGATCTGTCCCTCGCGTATCCCCATCGCCTTCGCTGCGGTGACATATTCCATTTCACGCTGTGCCAGGATCTGCGCACGAACCAGGCGACAGGTTGGAACCCAGGAGAGAACACCCAGAACCACCATGATGAGATACATCCGCTGCGTCGGGTCAAGACGTGTGCCGATAACGGCGGAGAGAATCATGGCAAAGGGAATGAACGGCAGGCCGCCAACGATCTCCGCAAAACGCATGATCAAAAGATCCGCCTTGCCGCCAAAATAACCGGCAAGGCCACCCAAAACAACACCCAGAAGGGTTGCAATGATGACCGAAATGGCACCAACCGTCATGGTGACACGACCGCCGTTCACAATACGGGTCAGCAAATCGCGTCCCAGGCTGTCCGTTCCAAGCAGGAATCCGCTGAGGCCCCAGGTATGGACATTTCCCTTTTCGTCAATGGCATAGTTCTGGAAATTGCCCGTGTAAATCTTCTGAACGCCATCAAGCCCCATCGGGACATCTGCCTGATGATACTTGTTGTTGCCCCAGGAGACGACAGTGCCATCCTCAAGCAATGCATCGTAATGAGCACGACCGCCATAAATCGCTGTTACCTTTTTCTCAAAGGCGGGAACTTTCTTTTCTCCTGAAGTGGACGGCCCCCAGACGAAGACTTCACCCTCATCTGTCAGCGCAGCGACAGAACCGGAAGTTGCAGCGATGTCCACAACCGTTTTCCCGGCAAGTCCCGCCGGAATCGCAGCAAACGGGCTTCCCTTATCCTTGTAACCGGTGTAGGCAACCGTTCCATCCTTCAGAAGACAAATGTATTCATTGGAGGTCAGTGCCACCCTGGCAATATTTCCCTGATACTGACTCCGGAGCTTGATATCCGCCATGTTGGAATTGCCCCAGAGATACAGTGTGCCGTCTGAGGAAAGCGCGGCTGAAAACTGGTTGCTGGCCTCAAGCTGGATGATATCCCACTTTGGGGACTTTTCCCCTTTGGCCGCTGCCTTCATGGCCTTTGTCATGTCGCTCGAAAACTTGCCCTGCTGCAAGCGGGTATTGCCCCAGACGTAAATCTGCGCGTCTGCGCTGAGTGCAACCGCGTGGTCCTCGCCGGCTGCCAGCATGACAATATCAGCATTCAATACATCCTCCGGGATGTTGGCAATATTCACCTTTTCGGTTATGCGTGTATAGCCCCAGGAATGAATCTTGCCGTCCGATGCTACGCCGAGCCCATAGGTACGGCCTGCAGCAATGTCCACGACCTTTCCGTTTATTTCCTTGGGCACCGCCATGAAATTATTGGACGGGGGCAGATTGACCAGCGTCGAATCCTGATCCGACAGATCCAGTTTCCAATAGCTCGGGCCGATCAGAACGAAGAGAAAGATCAGAATGAATCCAGCCAGACCAACTCGAACTGTACGTTTGGCAAAAAACGCCTTGGCCATGGTTTTGAACGGTGTCTGGACCTGCTCTTCCTTGAGAATGTCCTTCATCTCCTGGTCATGTCCCAGCACGTTCCGCCGGAACCAGCGGGTCAAGAAGAAGCCTTTTTTCGAATTATTACTCACGTTGCTTCCTCCCTTCCTTACTTGTCCACACGGACACGGGGATCAACCAAACCATAGCTGATGTCAATCAGCAATGACCCCACCAGGGAAACGACTGAGTAAAACATCTGAATGGCCAGAACCAACTCAAAGTCCAGGTTATTGAGGCCCTGCCAGTAAAGTTTGCCCATGCCGTTCAGTGAAAATGTATTTTCAATGATGACAGAACCGGAGAAAATGCTCAGGAACCAGCCGAGAATACTGGTTATGACCGGCAGAAGCGCATTCCGCCAGGCGTGCGAGTAAATGACGACCTTTTCCTTGAGACCTTTGGCACGAGCTGTCCGAATGTAGTCCATGCTCAGCGCATCAATCATAGAAGACCGGACATAACGGGTCATTCCGCCCAGAGAGCCAAATGTCATGACGATAACCGGAAGAGTGATGTGGTACAGCTTATCGGTAAACTCCTGCCAGCCATTGGCATAGGTCATTCCGGCTGTCTTCGTGCCCATGACCGGGAAGATCCTCCAGATAATGCAAAAGAGGAACATGAATAACAATGCAATGATGTAAATCGGAATGGAATAACCGAGCATGGTCACAACCTGCGTGACCGAATCAAAGCGTTTGCCTTTATGAACCGCACAATAGATACCCAGTGGAATGGTAATACCCAGTGAGAGAATCGTTGAAAAGATATTGATAAAGATGGTGTTGCTCATCGGAGCCTTAATGACCTCGATGACGTTCTGCTTGTACAGATTGGAATATCCGAAATTTCCTTCGAAAACACCGTTAAAGGTGCCGTCTACATCTTTCCATAACCCAATCCATCGTAAATATCGGATGATCAGCGGATCATCCAGACCCATTTGCGCCCGCAGGCGCTGGTAGGCAGCTTCATACTCGTCCGGTTTCATGCCCCGTCGCTGAGGTTCAAGTTCCTGTCTGGCCGGATCAGAGGGGATCAGGTTGTACAGGGAAAACATCAGAAATGAGACGATTAAAAAGACCACGACGATGTAGACAAGACGCTTCAGAATATACTTGCCCATGTGGTTCTTCCCTTCTACAAATAATGCATGTGCCATGCACAATGCCTGAAAGACACGAAAGCAGCTTGTTTTTGGAGGAAATTTATCAGTTCCCGGCCGGAGCTGAGGCACTGTCTTCAAGGCATTATGCACGACAGTCTTTCACGGAATGAAAGGGGCGGGTCAAGGTGGACCCGCCCCAAAGACATACTGATTCAGAATTTACTCCGCAACAGTTGCGTACAGGATAGCCTGCTCAAAGTTCCAGAAGGTATCCTGGGTATAATTCTCCAGCCAATCCGGGTACATGGTGATGTACACGTTGCTGTACAGCGGCACCTGAGGCAGCTGCTCATTCCAGCGCAGTTCATATGCCTTCCAGATTTCCATGTACGTGTCGATATCACCGCTTTCTACGCCATAAACCATATCCATGGACAGCTTGTCGATCTCCGGGTCAAACAGGCGGCTGACGTTATAGCCCTGTGCGATCATATCGGGATCCTGAGTCCACTCATAAGACTGGTCGAATGCCGGTTCGAAATTGTTCGCCAGATTGAACAGGCAATAGGTCGGAACGCCATACTTGTCGCCCTGGGTTGCATCACGATAGTAATAGTTCAGCAGTTCGGTGAAGGTCATCACCTGCTGGTTGATTTCTATACCGGCTGCCTTGGTCTGCTCGCCATTGGCCAGCATGACAGAGAGAAGATCGGAAACAGAGTTACCATCAGAGGAAGACCAGTCCAGCTTGAGTGGCATCAGGATACGGCCGTCCGCCAGCTTCACATTGTACTGATAGGTTCCTGCCTGCTCCTCGGTAACTTCCTTCCAACGGAGGCCTTCGACATAATCAGAACCGTCTTCCGCAAGAACCCAACCATCATCGATCAGGGTCTGAACAGCGGCATCCGGATCATACGGATATGTATTGAGGTTTTCGTTCAGCCATTCCTCAGCCAGCTGAGCCTGCCAGAGTCCTGTGCCATACTGACTGTTGACAACACCGCCCCAGCCCTGGCAGAAAGTGTTTGCAAACTCATTGCGGTCAAGCAGCTGAGCGATTGCATGACGGACAGCAACGAACTGTGTCGGTCCAAAGTCGCAGGAGAAATGGAGGAATCCATAACCAGCGCGATCGAACTGAGCATAATCGAAGCCATAGCCAAGCGCTTCTTTCACAGACTCATCTTCCATGATATCCATGGCAGTGTTGACCTGAGCGCCATCGGTAATAGTATCATAGAAGTTGAATGCGCCAGTCTTAATGGCATCTGCCCAAGTCGCATCCTCGGCGCGCAGAACGACGATCTTCTTGATGGACGGCTTCTGACCCTCGAAGTTTCCGGCGTACTTGTCATTGATGACGAGGGTGGCCTGCTTAGAGGCTACGTCATACTCAACGAGGTTGTACGGGCCAGCAGTGACACGATCCTCACCCGCATGGAAACGGCTGTAATCGAGTGCCTTCTTGACGGAATCCGTGGTGAAATCGCCGGCCAGGTAAGCGCCTTCGCCGTCATCCTTCACCTCAATGTTCTCACCAAGCCAATACTTGAGGCTGAACGGTGCAAACTGGGAATAAGCTTCATCATAGAAATAGGGAACCTTATCAGATACAATCTGCACGCTCATGGTGTAGTCGTCCAGAATACGGATGCCAGATACGGCTGCAGCCGTTCCATCAAAGTATTCCTGACCGCCAACATAGGTCAGATAGCCGGTCAACTTTGCACCAACATCGCTCATCAGCTTGGAACAGGCAAAAACCGGATACCAGGCAAAATCATAGATATTGATAGCCTCGCCATTGTTGTAGGTAAGACCTTCCTTGACCTTGATTGTGAAGGTCTTCGTCCCATCCTCATTCATGACACCCTCAAGAGAATCAAGAACAGTGGGGTTCTCAACATAGGCACCGCCCTGATCGGTCACGATCGTGTAGTAATCGGTCGTCAGGTCACGGAGCATTTTGTCAGTGGAATTGTTTGTGTACCAAGCACCGGGGGCGAAGTCGCCGCCAATTTCGGTGGAAGCGCCATAAACGATAACGCCCTTCTCCTCTTTGGATACACTCTCTGCCAGCGCTGCAGTCATGGACAGAACCATCATTGCAGCCAGAAGAATCGCAAGAAACTTCTTCATCAGATATATCCTCCTTCAATTATTCTTTCCAAAAACCATAGAGAACATCGCTCTCCATCATCTCTGAAAAACTGCTTGTATTCTAACAGTTTTTCCGCTATTCTGCAAGACTTCTATCTGTTTTCCTACGATAAACGCATCAAATCAAGGCCCATCTCATAGCTCGACCACAACATATTGTGGTCGAGCCTAAAATTATACTTGCATTGTATTACATAACGATGTATAATTGACATGAATATTATGTAATACAACGGAGGAATTATGCCTAGGAGAGCTTCCCGCCCCGAATGGGTAGCCAAGTATGTGCAAAGTGGACAATATGTTAATAAGGTAAATAGCAATTATTACCTGTATTCAGCTCACTCTGAGCGAAAAGAGGGTATTCCTTACCCAGTTAGAGTGTGCGACGGTTACATTGGACGTATTACACAGGAAGAGGGCCTCATCCCATCAAAAGGACGAAACAGATCTGCTTCCCAAACGCCCGCAGTGTCACCGCCCAATGTCTGGGCATTTGGAGTACATGCTGCGATTCTCAAGTGCACAGATAAGATCCAGTCTGGTCTTCAGAGAAGTTCCCCGGATCATGCCTCTCTGATCTATGTCATGTCTATCCTCGATACGGTATATGGCCACAGCAACCAGGTGTTATACGAGATGTCAGTCCTCTCGTTTGCCTTCCCCGGTCTAACAATCCCCGTTTCCGGTGCATCCTCGGAAGTTCAAAGCGGAATTGAGCGAGGGAAAAAGATGATTCGAGATGCCATACAGAAGACCTACGGAGATGACTGGGCGTTGTTGCAGGCCTATTTGTCCCTGTCTGTCATAGTCAAGAATACCAGGGGTTACAAAGTGACCGATATCCAGAGCTACGCATCGGATTTGGTCACAAAATACGGATTAAAGCTGGACACTGCTGCATTTGAAGAACTGAATCGAAAGGGCAGGTAAAGAGTAAGGACTTTTCGCTATATCCACCCCGCAAGGTGTATCTTTTATGAATAAAAGCGCTCGCCGGCAACACTGAATGCATAAAATTGCACGTTTGTCAATTTTTTTACCCAAAAAAATTTTACACACCCGATCCAGATGCCTGAAGAACTGCTAATTTTTTGAACCGTTTTGCGCAGATTATTTGAATCTACAATTTAACTGAAAAGTTAACGGAAATGGGAATAAAAACTCAAATATTCGGTTTTTATAACTTTTTTGTTGGCTAATCCTTTCGAAAACCT
>JAFUZM010000133.1 GCA_017476605.1 Clostridia bacterium | reverse complement strand
GGTTGAGAGTATCATCAGGAGGGTACGGGAAGAAGGAGATGCGGCATTACGGTTGTATTCCAGTCAGTTTGACCATGTCATCCTTGATGAAATTGAGATTCCAAGTGCAGAGTGGCAAAAGGCTTTGGATCGAATTTCGCCGGAGCTTCGCGGGGCGATGGAAACAGCTAGGGAGCACATTGAAACGTATCATCGCCATCAGGTGCGCACAGGGTTCCGCTTTGAAAGCGGGGATACCTTTATGGGCCAGATGATCACCCCTATTGAAAATGTGGGTATCTATATTCCGGGCGGAACCGCCGCCTATCCCTCGACGGTCCTGATGAACGCCATTCCGGCAAAGATCGCCGGATGCCGGCAAATCATCATGGTTTCACCGCCGGGCAGGGAGGGAACGATTCCGGATGCCATCCTGGCAGCGGCGGCACTGGCGGGGGTGGATCGGGTCTTCCGGGTTGGCGGTGCACAGGCGATTGCCGCACTTGCCTTCGGAACGGAAAGCATCCCAAAGGTGGATAAGATCGTCGGCCCCGGAAATACGTTTGTGGCGGAGGCAAAGAAACAGGTCTTTGGCCAGGTGGCCATTGACATGATTGCAGGCCCCAGTGAGATTCTGGTGGTGGCAGATGGAAACAGCAATCCGGAATGGGTGGCAGCGGATCTGCTCAGCCAGGCGGAACATGATAAGCTGGCCACTGCCGTGCTGATCACGGAGAGTGAATCCCTGGCAAATGCAGTATCCGAGGCAGTGACACGGCAGCTACGGACGCTTCCAAGAGAGGAAATCGCAACGACGTCCATTGAGGATAACGGAAAGATCCTGCTGGTTTCCGGCATTGAGGAGGCCATCGACCTTGCCAATGAGCTGGCACCGGAGCATCTGGAGCTTTGCCTGGATGAACCGGAAAAGTGGCTCAGCCATGTGAAAAATGCGGGCAGTGTGTTCCTTGGCCGGTATTGCCCGGAATCCCTGGGGGACTATCTGGCTGGGCCGAATCACACCTTGCCCACGAGTGGCACGGCACGGTTTTCAAGTGCCCTTGGCGTAGATGATTTTATCAAGAAGATTCAATATACCTACTATACGGAAAACGCTTTAGGTGCGGTCGCAGATAAGATTGCGACTTTTGCCAGGGCAGAGGGCCTTGAGGCACATGCCCGGGCAGCCCTGATTCGCAGCGAATAAAGAAGAAATGAGGAAATGCAGATGAGCAGCTTCCTGGTCAGCAGGCATCGGACATTGCCGGGCTATGTTCCCGGGACCCACTCGGAGGAGGCGGATGTCATTCGCCTCAATACCAATGAATCCCCATATCCGCCTTCGAAAGAGGTACTGGAGGCGATTCAGGAAGAAGCGGCCCGGCTCAATTACTATAATGATCCAGACTGCAATGACCTGCGGACAGCGCTTGGCAGCCGTCATGCGGTTTCACCGGAGTGGATCATGGCAGGCAATGGGTCGGATCAGATTCTGCAGCTGGCCTTTCTGGCCTTTGCAGATGAGCAGTGTCCCATTTATCTGCCGGATGTGACCTACAGCTATTATGATCTCTTTGCTGCTCTCTATCATATTCCGCTGGTTCGGATTCCGCTCTCGGAGGACTATTCGCTGGATCCCCAAAGGTACGCGAATGTGCCTGGCATGATCGTCTTTCCGAATCCGAATGCACCGACCGGTTTGGCGGTTTCCCGTGAGGCCATTCGAAAGCTGGCTGAGAATTCCCCGGAGCATGTGATTCTGGTGGATGAGGCCTATGTGGACTTTGGCGGGGAAACCAGCATTCCACTGACGCGGGAATTTCCCAATCTGCTGGTGGTGAGGACGTTCAGCAAATCCGGGTCCCTGGCAGGACTTCGCCTTGGATACTGTGTCGGAAATCCCGCGTTGATCGAGGAGCTGGGACGCATTCGAAATGCCATGGACCTCTATGGCGTCAACCGTCTGGCCCAGGCCGCGGGGATTGCCGCATGCCGGAACTGGACGTATTATGAGAAGAACGCAGAGCGGATTATGGCATCCCGGGCCTACACGACAGAAAAGCTCAGGGAGCTGGGGTTTACAGTGCTTGAGTCAAAGGGAAACTTTGTCTTTGCACGTCCCGGGAACTGTGAGGCAGAGACTCTCAGAAAGCAGCTCATGGAACGTGGACTCCTTGTCCGGCATTTTGCCGGAGAGCGGACGGAACAATATCTCAGAATCACAATTGGAACACAGCAGGAAATGGAGCACCTGGTTGCTGCGCTAAAGGATATCCTTAAGGCATAGGGAGAGGATGAAACGGATGAGAACGGCGAACATTGAAAGAAAAACGGCAGAAACGAGTATTTCAGCCACACTCAATCTGGATGGAACAGGAAAATGTGCGATTGACAGCGGCGTGGGCTTTCTTAATCATATGCTGACGCTGTTTGCCGTGCATGGCCGATTTGATCTCACACTTACCTGTAAGGGAGATACCGAGGTGGATGATCATCACAGCGTTGAGGACATTGGCATTGTACTTGGAAGCTGCATTCAGGCAGCATTGGGGGATAAGCGGGGCATTGTGCGGTATGGCTCGTTCATGCTGCCCATGGATGAAACCCTGATGCTTTGCGCACTGGATTTATCCGGTCGGGCCAGCTTCAATATGCCCTTTGATTTTCCACGGGAAAAGATCGGGACCTTTGACACCGAGCTGATTCGGGAGTTCTATCTGGGACTGGTGAGAGCCTGTCCCATGAGTCTGCATTTTCAGATGCTGGCGGGCACCAATGCTCATCATATTGCGGAGGCAATGTTCAAGGGATTCGGACGGGCACTTGCCACGGCTGTCTCCGTGGATGCGAGGCTGAATGGGCAGGTTCCCTCCTCAAAAGGGGTGCTGGCATGATTGGCATTATTGATTATGGCGTTGGGAATCTGTTTTCCCTCGAATCCTCGCTACGGCATATCGGGACATCTGTCCGGATGATCCGGAGTAAAGAGGAGATTGGGAATGTGGATAAGCTGATTCTCCCTGGAGTCGGTGCGTTTCGGGATGCCCGGGAAAAGCTCAGTCAAAACGGTCTCGACGAAGCTGTGCTGGAGGCGGCACGGGCAGGGATTCCACTGCTGGGGATCTGCCTTGGCATGCAGATGCTCTTTGATGTGAGTGAGGAATTTGGCGTGACGCCCGGCCTTGGCCTCATTCCAGGGCGAGTGACCGCAATGGCCCCACGGCTTCCCGAGGGATTAAAGGTCCCTCAGATTGGCTGGAACGAGCTGAAAATGGCTCCGCATCCGTTGCTCCAGGACATTCCCGAGGGAGCATGTGTATATTTTGTGCACAGCTACTCTGCCGTTGACTGTAATGACAATGTTATTGCGACAACGGAGTACGGCATTCCCCTGACCGCTGCGGTGGCAAGGGGAAATGTCATGGGGACTCAGTTCCATCCGGAAAAGAGCGGGAACGTGGGACTCAAGATGCTTAAAAACTTTTGTAGAATGTGAGGCAGGGCATGATCATTTTTCCTGCAATTGATATCAGTCAGGGTCAGGTCGTTCGTCTTGAACGGGGCGACTATGAAAAAAAGACCGTGTATGCCCGGCAGCCAAAGGAGATCCTTGAGGATTTTGCTGCATGTGGTGCTGAGTATGTGCATGCCGTTGACCTGGATGGTGCAAAGCTTGGAAAGACCGAAAACGACAGTGTCGTGCGGGAACTTGTCAAGGGAAAGATGCGCGTTGAAATCGGTGGTGGCATAAGGACAGAGGAAACGATCTGCCGATACTTGGAAGCCGGCGCATGGCGCGTGATTCTTGGAACGGTGGCCGTCAGGGATCCCGAATTTACCGCACGGATGATTGCAAAGTATGGGGAAAAGATTGCCGTAGGCATTGATGTGAAAATGGGAAAGGTCGCCATCCATGGCTGGCTGGAATCCAGTGAGCTGACGCCGGATGATCTTTGCAGGCAGCTGCTTCAAATGGGCTGCACCAGCCTGATTTGTACAGACATCTCGAAAGACGGAATGCTTGCGGGAACCAATATAGATATGTATGCACATATCATGGATAAATACCCCTCGTTTCGCGTGACCGCCAGCGGCGGTGTATCAACAATTGAGGATGTACGTGCCTTGAGGCAGCTTAATATGTACGGGGCGATTATTGGGAAAGCCTATTATGAGGGGACCATTTCGCTGGCTGAGGCGATAGAGGTAGCAAGATGATTACAAAACGAATCATTCCCTGTCTGGATGTCCGGGATGGCCGTGTAGTCAAGGGCGTCAAGTTTCAGGGCCTGTCGGATGTTTCGGATCCGGTGGATCTGGCAGCGTATTACTCGGAAAGCGGTGCGGATGAGCTGGTCTTCTATGACATCACGGCCTCTGCAGAGGGCCGAAAGCTGTTTACGGATGTACTGCGCCGTGCAGCGGAGACGATCTTCATCCCGCTTACCGTGGGTGGCGGCATATCAACGGTTGCGGACTTTGAACGGGTGCTTGACAGCGGCGCGGATAAGGTCAGCGTGAACTCCGGAGCGATCCTGCATCCAGAGGTGATCGGGGATGCCGCCAGACGGTATGGCTCCCAGTGTGTGGTGCTCAGCGTGGATGCAGCCAGGGTAGATGGAACGTACCATGTCTTTCGTAGCGGTGGCCGAATTGATACCGGTCTGGATGCTCTTGAATGGATTCGTCGTGGCATCGGCGAGGGTGCAGGGGAAATCGTACTCAATTCCATAGACACGGATGGTGTCCGGCAGGGCTTTGATCTTGAAATGCTTTCGGCTGTATGCGCCTTTGCAAACGTGCCGGTCATTGCCTCCGGCGGAGCAGGGGGTATACAGGATTTTGTGACGCTGTTTAAAGAGGTACCCGGAGTGGATGCCGGGCTTGCGGCTTCGATTTTCCATTTCGGAGAAGTGAAGATCCGTGATCTCAAGGAGGCCCTGGCTGAGGCCGGCATCCATGTGCGCAGAACCTGAGAAATGCGGTGGAGGAATAAGAAGATGCTTAAGATAGAGGAACTGAAATTTGACAGCCGTGGACTGATTCCGGCGATTGTCGTTGATACGGAAACAAAGAAAGTACTGACGCTGGCGTATATGAATCGGGAAAGTCTGGCCATCTCCATGGAAAAGGGACTGACCTGCTTTTATTCAAGAAGCAGGGAAACGCTGTGGCTCAAGGGAGAGACCAGCGGGAATTATCAGCACATCGTGTCGATCACGGCAGACTGTGATCGGGATGCACTGGTGGTTGAGGTGAGAAAGGATGGCCCTGCCTGTCATCTGGGAACCGATTCCTGCTTCAATGATCTCGTGTTCGAGGGCGAGGAGACCCCGGGCTTTACCTATGACAGCCTGATGGACATGCTCCTTGGACGGAAGCGGGAACCGGTGGAGGGATCCTATACTTCTTACCTTTTTGGAAAGGGACTGGATAAGATTCTAAAGAAGATCGGCGAGGAGAGTACCGAGGTCATTATTGCCGCAAAGGATCGGGATCGGGCGAATACCATCTATGAAATCGGTGATCTCATGTATCACGTGATGGTCCTGATGGCGGAGGAAAACATTTCGCTTGAGGACATTAAGAAGGAGATGGCAGGACGCCATGTCATAGATAAAAAGGTCAAGCAGGAGAAGATGCGGTGATTACAAAGCAAAATCTTCACATGCATTCAACCTTTGATGACGGCGCGGATTCCTGTCTGGACATGCTTCTTGCCTGTCGACAGGCAGGCATCGTCTCAGCCGGTGTCAGCCTTCACAGCCCCATGCGCTTTGAAACGGACTGGACGGCGAAAAGAGATGGGGTCGACGCATTTCTCCGCCAAATGGAGGCCCTCAAAAGCGATCTCAGCGGAACCCTTCAGGTATTTACCGGAATCGAATGGGACGTACTGAGCCCAAAGGAAATCCTAGATTCCTTTGATTATGTCATCGGATCCGTTCACTTTCTTCCCGTGAGCGATGTCCCGCCCTCGGTGGATAACGTTCCGGAGGAAACGGAGAACCTGATCGGGATGTATTTTGGTGGCGACGCGGATGCGGCGGCTGAGCGATACTTTGCAGAGCTTTTCCACGTTGCAGAGGAAAAACGCGTGCAGATCTGCGGCCACTTTGATCTCCTGACCAAATTCAATGAGCGCTTTTCTTTCTTTAACCCGGAGAGTGAGCGATACATAAAGGCAGGACAAAGGGCACTCACGGCCATCCTGGACGCAGGCAAGGTGATTGAGGTGAATACCGGCGCAATCTCCCGCGGATGGCGGACAAATCCGTATCCGGATCGACGGTGGCTTCTTGAAATTGCACGGCGACATGGCCGGGTGATGCTTTCCTCAGATGCTCATGCGTGCGCAAATGTGGTGACGGCCTTTGAGGAGACGGAGGCACTGCTGCGCTCCTGTGGATTTAAAGAAATTGTTCAGTATATGGGGAACGGAGAATTTGAACGTGTGCCGCTGTAACCTCAGAAAATAAAAACTGACCGACATTGACTTTGTATTGACAAATCGGATTTTGCCCTTCATAATATGGTCGAATTCCTGCTGTATGTCCTGTACCGAAGGAGTACGGCAGGTTTTATTAGAAGACCGAGTTAGCACTCATCAGGCTTGAGTGCTGACAGAATTGGAGGAAACAATGGCAGTTATTCCGGTTTATAATATGCTTGCCCTTCCGGGGGTAGATCTCTATCTCAAGACAGAGCAGGTGAAGCGCTGTACCGGGCGTTTACCCTACGTGGATGAAAAGATGATTCTGGTATTCCAGCGGGAGCAGAATCCGAGGGAGCTGAATCGGGAGAGCTTTTATCCGATCGGAATCACGGGATACGTGGTTAAGGTGAATGAAAACGGATATTTCATTCTGCATACAAAGCACCGTGTTGTAATTGAAGATGTCTCGATTTATGGCGATTCCATCATGGACGTATCCATATCAAGGCGGCGGGAGATTGAGGATCTCAATCCGGAGGAGGAAAGAGAGCGTCTGCACAGGACAAAGGGCATGCTGAATGCCTTTGCGGACCGCTTTGAGAACAGCCAGATCACGCGGCTGTACATTGCAAAAATGAATTCCATTGAGGAAATCGCTGCGACGATGTCCCCGTGGATGATGAGCAGCAATGAGGAAAAGGTGCGTCTGCTTGAAGAGGACAGCCAGCGTGAACGGGCAATTATGCTTGAAAAGATGATCCTCGAAAATGTGGAAATGACAAAAGTCAATCTGGATGCCCGGAGTGCTCAGGAAGAGGATTATCAGAAGATTTACAGGGAATCTGCGATCAAGAAACAGATGGAGTTCCTCCAGAAGGAGCTGGATGAACTGCATCCGGAGGAGGTATCCGATGTTCGCCGCTTTGAGCTTGCAATTGCAGAAGCGGGGATGAATGAAATCGCAAAGCGGGAGGCAAACAAGGTGGTCAACCGACTGAAACAGGAGGGGAAGAACAGCCCGGAATCCGGCATGCTCTATGACTATCTTGATTTTCTCACGGGGCTTTCGTGGAAGAAGGAGGAACCGCACCGGATTGATCTGGATGCGGCGGAACGGATTCTGGATGAGGATCACTATGGACTTGGCAAGGTGAAAAACCGCATCCTGCAGCAGATTGCCGTCATGAACCTCAGAGGGGAACAGTCCGGCTCCATCCTGCTCTTTGTAGGTGCCCCCGGAACCGGAAAGACCAGTATCGGACAGAGCATCGCAAAGGCACTGGGGCGCGAATATGTGCGTGTCAGCCTGGGCGGCGTGCGGGATGAAGCGGATATTCGCGGCCATCGGCGGACGTATATCGGGGCAATGCCCGGACGGATTATGGATGGAATCAAGAAGAGTGGGGTATCCAACCCGGTCATGGTGCTGGATGAAATCGACAAGCTGGGGCAGTCGTATAACGGAGATCCGGCAAGTGCACTGCTTGAGGTGCTGGATCCGGAGCAGAACAATACCTTTACCGATCATTACATGAACGTTCCCTATGATCTTTCAGATGTCCTGTTCATCTGCACCGCCAATACGCTGGATACCATCCCGGGACCGCTTCTGGATCGAATGGAAGTGATCCGGTTTACCGGATATTCTCCGCTGGATAAGCTGCAGATCGCACGGAATCATCTGCTGCCAAGGTCAATGGAGAGGGTAGGAATTCCGGCTGGAGCGCTCAACGTCTCGGATGAGATTTTAAGGAGCATCATTACGGAATACACCCGTGAGGCAGGCGTCCGCGGACTCAAAAAATGTCTGGATCAGTTGTGCCGCACAGTCGCTGTCCGTCTTGTACGGGAAAATGGAGCCATGCTTGACGTGACGGAGGAGGAACTGCGGGAGCTTCTGGATGCCCATCCGATTCGGCAAAAGCATGTCGGCGGGAACGGCAAACCGGGTGTGGTCACAGGACTTGCCTGGACGGCTGTCGGCGGAGAAATCCTGAATATCGAAACCTTGATGACACCGGGAAGCGGGCAGCTTATCATTACCGGCCAGCTCGGCGATGTCATGAAGGAATCTGCACAGATTGCACTCAGTCTGGTCAAGTCGATTTTCCCGAACAGAATGCAGGATATGAAGAAAAAGGATGTCCATATCCATGTTCCGGATGGTGCAACGCCAAAGGATGGCCCGAGTGCGGGTATTACCATAACGACGGCACTTTCCTCTCTGATCAGCGGAGCCCCTGTACCACCCGAGGTAGGAATGACCGGTGAGGTGACGCTGCAGGGAAAGATCGGGGCCATTGGCGGACTTCCGGAAAAGCTCATGGCAGCGCAGCGCGCAGGCGTCAAGATCGTCTATATTCCTGAGGAGAATGTGGAGGATCTCAAGGACGTGCCGGAAGAGGTCCGGAGCGCACTGGAGATCCGGCCGGTGAACTGGGTGATGGATGTGCTTGGCGATCTTTCCATCTGTGAAAATGACAAGTGGACAGATGGACAGGCATCCTGATGAGAGAAATCCATAGCAGACACCATCAGGCCATCTGCGCAAATGGAATGTGCACCAATAGCAATGTGTCATCCATAGACCAAAGTCTCTGAGTTTGTCTCTGGACTTGAGCGTGTAGCAGCGGGCTTCAGTGCCCCTGAGAATTCTGCGTGAATGCAGGACCATACAGCAGTTTGATACGTTCAGGGACACAATGATACAATCAATTAAGCGCTCCTCCCACATGCCTGCACGTAGGAGGAGCGCTTAAAATGTTTACAGAATCGGCAAGTGCACTCTATTCTTAGGGATGTTTTCAAAACGTGGATTTTTAGTTCACACTAACAAATTGAGCTAAAATAGGCCCCAAAAAGCGCAAAAAGCCCCTATATATGGATAACCACAAAAATGTTATACTTAACTAACAAGAGAAAGCGCTGCCGATAATTTCAATCCAATTGGTTGATCAAGGATTTGACTGCACGGCTGTTAAGCAACATTTGGGATTCCTAAAATCTCGAAGAAATTCCTCTTGTCTCCAGTCAGCAGTTCAAGGGACGATGCATTCATCCTCTTTTCCTCGGCCCTATGGAGCTTCTTGGTATTGAAATAAAGCCGTACCAAAGCAAGGAAATCATTGGAAAGAAAATGCTTTGCATTGATATACTTGCGGAGTCTGGAGTTCGTACATTCAATCATAGAAGACGCACGGTGAGTCATCCCTATAATCCCCTTGATTAGGTTGCCAGCCTTTTCCACATCAGAAGCGTCAAACCGGGACAGTCGCCGTTGAATTGCTTTGTAAACAGTAGAACCTTTCACCTCAGCACTCTGTCGGAAAAGCAAGGAGGTAATAGTCGGAGAGACGTTCTCCTTACGTGACAGAGAGGATAAGTTCGAATACAGCTGTGTGTGGTAGGCCAGGATTGAATCCAAACGCTTACGGAAAGTAGCTGTTTTTGCATGCAGCTTGTAAACATTGCCATCAATCTTATCCATTTCGTCCAAAATCCACAGGATGTTCTGCTTTGTCTCGTGGACATAATAGCCAGGGAACGCTAGCTGCTCTTTTAACCAGGTCATAAGCTGGTTGGCTATATCAGCACGAATGAGATAGCTATCTAAGGTGACCAATTCGGCAGCCAGTCTCTCTCTGGTCTTTTTCTGAGGATTTGCGGTCGCCTGCATATCCGCTACAGAAGTGAGGCGCTTGATTGCCAGATTTTCTATTTTTTGAATCTCCTCACCAAGCTCCATCAATGCATGAAAAACATCTCCCTGCATTACTGCATTCGGGAAAACCATGGGAATACCTGCCAGAATTCCACTACCAAAATCACTGACTCCGAATAGGAAGTCCAGGTTCTGATTATAATGGAGCAATGACATCGTGATAGCCCAGCTCTCTGCTGTACGGTCAGGCGTACAAACCAGTTCGGCAATATAGTGGGTATCAAGACAAATAGCACCGAGTATCGGCAGATCACCGCATTGGAACACTTCGTCGTAAGCACAGGTTACAATTCCAGAAAGATCAACGGCCTCAAGAAACTGTCGTGCTTTCTGACCGTAATGCGACAGTTTACGGCTTATCGTAGAAATGCTCACAGAATAGTTGTACTGATTGAGAAGAGCGTCCTGAATGCCCTCGAGGGAAGCATGGCAATCCATGGCAAGACTCAAGATTGCACGATCCATGGAAAGATCCGTAAGCGGCAGTACATCCGTGATGCTTTCATCACGATACTGTTCAATGATGCGTTCAACATTGTGCATAAGGGTGTATGCATAACGACGAGTAATCTGGTGCTTCGCAGCAATAGCAGAACGGAATCCTCTTCCGGCGCTGAGCATAGCGCAGCCAATTTGAAATCGGTCAATTGGTTTGAGCATAGCCATGGTAAAATCCTCCTTTATCATCTTTCAATGAGAGAACGGGTTGCACATATTGCAGAAAGTGGTATAATTGCTGTGGTTGTTGTTGCTCTTGCGTCTAATGGTGCAGGGGCATTTTTGTTTCACTGTAACTTCTGAAGGCTTTGAATGACTTTTTGAAGCTCTTGAGATCGGACTTTACGTTCTCTTTCAGCATTCCTTTGAAGTTCTTGTATAGTCAACTCAAGCTCCTTAACCTTTTGCTGGCTAGATTTGAGTTCACAAGTCAGTTTTGCTAATTCAGAAGAGGGCTCTACTGGTTCATGAGGAACTTTCGGCTTTCGTCCACGTTTTCCAGTTGGTACTAATTCCCCACTTTCCGTATATTTTCCAAGACACACTCTTCGTGACCGCGACTGATGGAGCTCGGGTACCCAATATGACTCTTGCTGATAAAGATAGGTAATTCCCGTCTTTTTATTAGTTTGCTTATACTGAAACAATGTAAATCACCCCTGACACAAAAAATCCTCATAGCCAATTATACATCAAATGGCTATGAGGAGTAAATAAAAAAAATAGCCAACAAAAACTATTTTTTGATGGCTATATAGGTTTATTGTTCTGAGTGTGTACTCCTATGCAAACATCCCTATTCTTACGCTGTTTGGTTTTCCAAGCGAATGAAGTGCGCCTATCAGATATGTCTGAATATGAGAATCAGCGATACATCTTGCGTCTTGTCCGAGGTAGCTTTGGCGGACGGACCCGACGGCGTCGATGCTTTAAAAACCAGAAAATCATATAGCAAAAAACAGCCAGAGCGAGGAGAGGCGGGGCGATCAGATCGAAGGAGATTCTGGGCCAGGGATTTTCATCTGCCAGTGTGTAGGCCTCAATCTGCTCAAGCGTAGGCGGGGCGTTTTCCCTGGCAGCAACAGAGCGGGTGGCAACCAGATCATAGGTGGCAATACCATTGTTCTGTGAGTAGAAGGTCAGAACACCCATAACATCGCCGACGTCAATCGGTGCTCTGAATTCGCGTGTCCATGAAACGGAGGAAATCTGAGAAAAGCTGTCACGCAGAGAATTAATGGTTGAACGCCTTCCGACGATGGTCATATCCTTGGATTCATCCACGGCTCGGATGCCGAGAGTTAGATTTCCATGCTGTGGATCATCCAGATCAAATCCGGCGATTTCAATGACACGCGGATCCTCAGCATACAGGGCTTCCGGTGTAATGCTTTCGATCTGTGTGAATCCGTATTCGAAAAGCTTTTTGGTATCCGTCCATCTGCCTGCACGGGAACTGTAGAAGACAACCGAAATCAGGTTGATGCCGCCGCGCCTTGCTGCTCCGACATAGCAATACCCGGCCTTATTGGTGAATCCCGTCTTGATGCCGGTACAATCATTGTAATAATAGTCCGAAGTTGGGTCGATGATGGAGGTCTGACCGACGAGCTGACGGGAAGGACGCAGATTAGAGGCTGGCATATCATAGGTGTTGACACCGACAATCTCGGAAAACCGACTGTCCTGCATTGCAGCACGGGCAATAATGGACATATCCCGAACAGTCGTGTAGTGGTTGTCATCATGGACGCCGGATGGATTGGTGAAATGAGTGCTTGAGGAGCAACCGAGCATTTCTGCTGCTTCATTCATGAACTGAGCAAAACGCTCTATACTGCCGCCGAAATACTCTGCCAGCGCATTCGCGCCGTCGTTGCCGGAACGGACGAGCGTTGCGGCAATCAGGTCATACAGGTTAACCGTTTCCCCTGCGGAAACGGGAATTTTTGTATAAGTGGGCGGAACGAGATCAATGGCGTTTTGAGAAATCTCTACCTCATCGTTTTTTAAATCTCCCATCTGCAGGGCAAGATAAGCGGTCAGGATTTTTGTGGTTGAGGCGGGATACATGATCTCATCCGCATTCTTTTCAAATATGACTTCTCCGGATTTCGCTTCAATCAGGATGGCGCTCTTTGCATAGAGCATATCTCCATCCAACAGCTCGGGATGCCGCTCATCCCATGGAATGGCATTTTCGGATAAGCGAGGGGCAACAAAGACATCCTCATCCATATCCTCGGCTAGCACGGGGGAGTGAAAGAGGAAAAGGATACCAATCAACAGATACAGGAATCCTATTTTTTTGGTCATTCGTTTCCTCCTTTCGCAATGTTCTCCCACATGATAACACGTTTTAGAAAAAAAGCAAGCTTTCCACTTTTTGACTATGTGAGGAGCAAGATTGCCCCAACTGTGTGAAGGCTTTGATATGATGCGTGTATTTGACAAATCAGCATGACGGATCGACTCCACGAAATGAACCAGATGAGCAGGCGTGCTTGTCGTGATTCGATTTATTTCAGAAGCTAGCTCAGCAAGCTCAAATAGGAAAATGGATTCGAAGAGAAGACGAAAGAAAATATTCCATCAAATTTATGCGAGCGCGACAAATGAACTTGAAACTGGCTGGGAAATTCTGTATAATACTGAAGAGAAAGGAAATAGGAGGGATGCCGATGCCAACAAATTATGATGATGCGTTCAGAACGTTACTTAATGACTGCCCGCAACTGATTCTTCCTGTGCTTAACGAAACTTTCAATACTGATTATGATGGCACAGAACAAATCGTTTTTGAGGCAAATGAACATTTTTTGAATCGCCAGGCAGGGGAAGAGGATAAAGTCATCACGGATACGAGTTTTTCAGTTATTTCTAACAAGGATGGAAAAGAAAGTGTCCGCAGATTTCATTGGGAAGCAGAATCAAGCAAGTATGATCCAACACTGATGATCCGTTTTTTTGAATATGACTCTCAGATCGCTTTGGATTTCAATAGCAGGATTGAAGGAAATAAGCTGATTGTCAAATTTCCAGACAGTGCAGTATTGATTCTCCGCTCTACGTCGAGCACACCGGATCAGATGGAACTCTGCATAGTTGCGCCTACGGGGAAGAGCCTGACTTTTCCAATTCGGACGCTGAAAGTTCAGAAGTATGCTTTGGCCGATATCTATGAAAAGAAGTTGCTATTTCTGCTTCCGTTCTATTTGTTTACATACGATTCTGAATTGGAACAGATGGAGAAGGACGAGAAAGCAATAAAAAGCTTCTTGAAGGAGTACAAACAAATATATGAGAAGCTCGAAGAATATCAGGCAGAGGGAAGCTTAGAAGTAGCGAACAAGCGTGTCATTATGGACATGATAAACCATGTTGCTCAGCTTCGCTGTATGAAATTGAAGAAGATTCAGAAAGGTGTGAAAGAAATTATGGCAGGACAATTATTGTATTCAGAAGCCCATGAAATTCGTGTGAAGGCACAAGCTGAAGGAGAAGCAAGAGGAGAAGCAAGAGGAGAAGCAAGAGGAAAAGTGACAGGAAAGCTAGAATTGCTACAAGAGATGGCAAAGAACGGTCTTATCAGCTCAGATGAAGCAGAAAATCTTGAAAAAGAAATCAGAAGTGAAGCAGAAAATCTGTTAAAAATAGCAAATGTTTCCTAGGATGAGTACGTATATCGAGTTAAGGGAATCGCCATAATAACCAAAAGGGCATTGAGAGTATTCTTTCCGGCAATTCAGCATTTTTGTGAATAGTCCAGAGAATCAGTGCAGTGAGGAAAAAGCATACCAATCAGCGATTTATATTACGTATTTTTAGACTTTGCAAAACTGTTCGTTAGATTAACGCAGATCATTGAGAGTGCATAATCGTCTGCTGTGATTTACGATGAGAGTGTAGAAATATAGCAGGTGTCTGCGCAGCTCATGGCGTCGCTTCAGTTAAGCATACTCCCTTTATATTGGCTGAATCAAATACAAACCGGGAGCTTTAATATGTTGAGTGGAAGAAAGACTGTTCGATAAAAAGGCAAACTTAGCAGATGATATGAATAACGATCAAGACAATATAAGGACGATCTTTCCCCGAAAAAAACAGTCGAGTTAGAAGTCGAAGAAGATTCAGAAAGTTGTGGAAGAATGGTAGGACCATTATTATATTCAGAAGCTCATGAAATTGCTATGAGAGCAAAAGCAGAAGGATATGCAGAAGAATTCGCTAGAGAATATGCAGAAGGATATGCAAAAGGATATGCAGAAGAATTCGCTGGAGGATATGCTAGAGGATATTTTAGAGGACAGTTGAAAATGTTAAAGAAAATGGCGGAGAATGCCTTTATCAGCGCAGATGAGGCAGAAAGGCTTGAACAAGAAATCAGAAGAGAAGCTGGGGAACTGTTAAAAACAACGGATGCCTTCAAAGACGAGTATGTGTAATGATTTAAGGAAATCGCCATATTATCAAAACAGGTATCGAGGTCATTCTTTCCAAAGATACAGCATTTATCGTAAAAGTTGTTCTGAGTATCAGTGCATTGCGGAACAAGCGTACTAATCAGCGAGCTTGCATCACATATTATCGAGCTTTGCAAAACCGTTTGTTACTTTGATGCGAATTATAAAGAGTACCTAAAAATCGGATGGTTTTTAAGATAAGGCTGTAGCGATATGGCAGTTGTTAGTGTTGCTCATGGCATCGGTTTCTGTTAAACGTATTTGTCTACTTTATTCAAATGAAATGCAAACTGGGAGCTTCAATATGTGGAGTTGGAGGAGAGAACGTTCGCAAAATAGACAAACTCAACAGATAATACGAATAACGATCAGGGCAATATAAGGATGATCTTTCCCGAGAAGCAATTGAGTTAGAATTTGAAGAAGATTCAGAAAGCTGTGGAAGAATGGTAGGACCATTATTGTATTCAGAGGCACATGAAATTGCTATGAGAGCAAAAGCCGAAGGATTCGCTAGAGGATATGTTAGAGGATATGTTAGAGGATATGTTAGAGGATATGCTAGAGAATATGCTGGAGGAAAAGCGAGGGGACAGATAAAAATGTTAAAGGAAATGGCAGAGAAAGGCTTTATCAGCGCAGATGAGGCAGAAAGGCTTGAACAAGAAATCAGAAGAGAAGCTGGGGAACTGTTAAAAACAACGGATGCCTTCAAAGACGAGTATGTGTAACGATTTAAGGAAATCGCTATAATATCAAAACAGGTATCGAGGCCATTCTTCCCAAGATACAGTGTTTATCATAAAATAGTCCTGAGTATCAGTTCATTGCGGAACAAGCGTACTAAACAGTGATTTTGCATCACATATTATCGAGCTTTGCAAAACTGTTTGTTACTTTGATGCGAACCATTTAGAACACCAAAATTTCAGGAGGCTTTTTGTGATAAGGCTGTAGCGATATTGCAGTTGTTTGTGCTCCTCATGGCATCGTTTCTGTTAAGCGTATTTCTCTACTTTGGTCAAATGAAATGCAAACTGAGAGCTTTAATATGTGGAGCTGGAGGAGAGAACGTTCGCAAAATAGACCAACTCAACAGATAATACGGATAACGATCAGGACAATATAAGGACGATCTTTTCCGAAAAACGATCAAGTTAGAATTTAAAGAAGATTCAGAAAGCTGTGGAGGAATGGTAGGACCATTATTGTATTCGGAAGCACATGAAATAGCTATGAGAGCAAAAGCCGAAGGATATGCCGAAGGATTAACTGAAGCAAAAGCAATCGGGCCGATAGGGTTGTTAAAGGAAATGGTAGAAGATGGTCTGATTAGCGCAGATGTAGCAGCAAAGTTTGAACAAAAAATCAAAAGTGGGGCTGGCGATCTGTTAAATGGATGTGGCCATTCACTATCGAGGCAGACGATATATCGTCGAGATCGAGACCTGGCGTGAAAAGAGCCGAAATGAGGATGGAGAAAACCAGATCATCGGTTAACAGGAAAGTTTTGGCTTAATGACAGGATATATGCTGAGCTTTATTTTCAATAAGCGGAAGGAAACAGGTGTTCATGAAGTCCATATCGGAGAAAAACTTCTTTACGATGGAATTGTGTGAGTAAAAGATCGGTGAAGGAACTTCGGGATTATAAATTGGACCGGGACAATCTGTCTTTTGCAGAGGCGATAAGTTTACTCAAATGAAACCATTTGAAGAGGAGTTTGTCAGGTAACGAGCACTGAAAAATGTCACTACGCCGAAAGACCAAGCTGCTCGTCGGAGGAGATGGTTTCTGTTGCAGTTGAAGGAGAAATGAGAAAATATGTCATTGAGAGAACATTTTCAGTTTATGCAGGATAGGAAACTGATCCCATCAGAGAAGGATGTGCGCGAGGTAAAAAGGCTGATGGCGAAGGACCAGATTACTGCATCGGACTGGAAAGCGATCATCGACATTCTTCGTAAACGTGCACTTCTTACGATATGTCCGATGAAGAATACGAAATATGCAAAGAACGTATCAGGAATTCTCTGTGAGGGACGGCATCTCATGGCTTTTACGAATTTCGAGGATTGCGATAAATACTTGGAGACGCTGGCAAAACGGGATAAATATGTCGGGTCAGGGGTTGTCGTTGGTACGGTTGAACTTCGTGATCTTTTGGGAGTGGCTAATTATAAAAAACTAGATTTCTATATTGATATTCAGGAAGAACCGTATAAGAGGTTCATTGAATATCTGTCGGAAACTGAACAAATAAGGGCTTCGTGGGTAAGAGGATAAAAAAATGGATGAAGAAGTAAAGGTCCCTTATATGGACGAATTCGCAGAGTACCTGGGAGAAGTAGAAGGGCTTGCCAAAAAGACGATCAAGCGTCATGTTCTTAATGCCGGGGCATTTGTTTACTATATGTCCACGCATGGATATGAGGCAGATCCGGAGTGTAAAGAAGAAGAACTGCCGATGGATGATGCATTGCTGAAACGAGGCGGTGAGTTCATCGGAATGTATTTTTCCTACTTTCTTCCGAGAAAGGCCTTCGCTACACCGGAATCGCTCAGGCATAGCGGCGGAAGCGTGAAAAAGCTGTATAAATTTCTGGCGCATAAAGGCATTGTTTCAGATGAAGTATGCGGAGAAATCCTGGATGAGATCAAGGATGGCATGAAGCTTTGGGTGGAGGATTGTGATTATTAAGGCAGATGGCGCATCATCGGCAGGTGACGAAAAGAAATCAAAAAATCGGGGATTCAGCTATTGATTTTTGGAGGGAAACTGAGATAGAATAACTTAGAATTTATTGCTCGGCTAGATCTCAAAGAATGAGGAATACATATGCCAAAGAAAATACTGATCGTGGATGATGAGCCCTATATTGCGAAGGGCCTTAAATTCAGCCTTGAGAGCGATGGCTATGATGTGAATACATGCGGAGATGGAGAAACGGCCCTTCGTATGTTCCGTGAGGAAACATATGACATGGTTCTCCTTGATGTCATGCTGCCCGGAATCAGTGGAACAGAGGTATGTCAGCGTATTCGGGAGTTTTCAGATGTCCCGATCATCATGATCACGGCAAAGGGCGAGGATATGGATAAGATCCTTGGCCTTGAATACGGTGCAGATGACTATATGACAAAGCCGTTCAATATCCTTGAGGTAAAGGCCAGGGTCAAAACCATTTTCAGGCGCAGCGGTCAGATCATCGTTGAAGAAGTGGATGAGCATCGCATTCACGTCAAGGATATGGTGATTGATACAAATACACATATTGTGACGCTCAAAGGAAGCATTCTTCGCCTTACGACAAAGGAATTTGAAATTCTCACTCTGCTGGCCTCACATCGCGGAAAGGTCTTTTCCCGGGAACAGCTGCTGGAGGCCATCTGGCGGTATGATGCAAAGGGCAAGGGCGAGGAGCGGACGGTGGATGTGCACATTCGTCGACTGAGAGAGAAAATTGAGCCGGATAGTTCAGAACCGGAATACATACTGACCAAGTGGGGAGTGGGATATTATTTCACAGAGAAGAATTAGTCCGTTTTCCTCAATGCGGACACGGATGGTTGCAAGTCTGCTTGCTTTGGTGGGAGTGACGTTTTACCTTGTTGGTGCGCTGACGACGCATCAGATCAGCACCTCACTCCTGCAGAATACTGTTCGTGCACAGATGGAAATGGTTGGCCGTCAGGCAGTCTCCTTTGGTGAAAGGTGGAACACACTTTCTACTGATGAGTTTTATAATCAGGGAATTGAGGCGGCACGTCGGAATGGCGGCCGCTTTTTTGTTGTGGATCCGGATGGAAAAATCGTGATGGATTCCTACAATGAACGCATCGGAGAACGAATGCGGGAGCGGGAAATCTATTCGGTGCTGGCCCATACGGCAGATTCGGATTATGGCTTCTACCAGCAGGAGGAAAGCGGGACGTGGAACGGCCTGTTTGTATCCGCCATGCTGGACAGTGCCGGGCGGCAAAGCGGAGCACTTGCGATCATGATCAGTGTCCAGGAGACGGTGGATTCTCTGGGAGCGTTGCAGAAGCGAATGCTTTGGATTTTTGGAATTGCACTTCTCCTGGTGGGTATTGCAATGCTTCTGGTTATGCAGTATATGATGCGTCCGGTGAAGGAGCTTTCTGAGGGCATCCGCAGAATGGGCGAGGGCGACTTCACCACCAAGGTGCGTGTGAAGGGAAAGGACGAAATGGCGGAGCTGGCAGCGGCGTTTAATCAGATGGCGGAGCAGGTCCGACAGCTGGATGAAACGAGAAGCCAGTTTGTTGCCAATGCCTCGCATGAGCTTAAGACACCGCTGACCACAATGAAAATTCTGGTCGAATCTATTCTGTATGAGGAAAAGATGGACCGGGAACTGCAAGAGGAGTTCCTTACGGCGATCGACAAGGAGATTGATCGGCTGAGCAATGAGGTTTCTGACCTGCTGACGCTGGCCCATATTGATAGTCATAAACTGAAACTGGATCGTACGGAAATGTATTTTGCCGATACGGTCAGAGAGAGCGCAGACCGGCTAATGCCAATGGCCAATAAACGGGAGCAGAAACTGGACATCGACATCCGGAATGAATGCGAGATGATCGCAGATGAGAGTAAGCTTGGTCAGGTCTGCTATAATATTATCAGCAATGCCATCAAGTACACGCCGCAGAAGGGTGAGATTCTCGTTACTCTGGATCGCCAGGGACGGGATGCGGTCCTGACGGTAAAGGATAACGGCATTGGAATTCCGGCCGAGGATCTGCCGCACATCTTTGATCGGTTCTATCGCGTGGATAAGTCGAGAACACGGAACGGCGAGGAAGGTGGGACGGGCCTTGGCCTGTCCATTGTACGCCAAATCGTCCGGCTTCACGCCGGAACCGTAACGGTAGCCTCTGAACTGGGAAAGGGGACGACGTTTACCGTCACGCTTCCTTTGCTCAGTCAGGGACAGTGATGGAGGGAGAATGCGAATGCTGAAAAAGGGAATATGCTGTATTCTGCTTTCTTTCCTCTTATGCTTTGCCATCCCTGCCATATGGTCAGCTGTAAAATCAGGGATCACCTATATTGAAAACGGTCTTCTGGTTTCTGCAGAAAGTTCTCAGGCAGCACCGGAACAGAGGGCGGAGGAAATGCGGGAAGCGGTGGTATACTATCGCTTCGGAAATACAAGATGGCTGTCGCCGGTGCGGATGCAGATTGATCTGCGCAGAGAGGATACCATAGCGACGACATTGGTGCGGCAGCTGATTGCGGGCCCTGAGGTAACCATGGCTCATTTAAGCGGTCTGTTTCCGCCCGGAACCCGTCTCATTTCGGTTCTGAGCGATGGAACCACGGCCTTTGTCACGCTGAACCGGGCGTTTCTGGATCGGCCGGACAATGCGCCGGCGGACTGGGAGGATAATGAATTCTGGCAAAAGGAAGCCACGCTTCGCCGTGCAATGGCGCTCCAGTCCATTGTCCTTTCTCTGACGGAGGAAGGACAAACCCAGAGGGTTCAGCTGTTTGTGGCGGACGAGGATGATGAAATCGGTCGCCGATTGCCTCTGGCATGGTTTGATTCCTCGGTGACGGATCCGGAGGTATTTCTTGGAGCCTGTGGCCGGGATGAGAGCATTTGCCTGACAGCACACAATACGTTGTCTGTGATTTTAGGCGCATGGCAGCAGCATGACTGGACAACGCTATCCCTGTTCCTGCGCGGGGCGGTTTCAGAAAAGTTTGCCGTGGAGATGGAGGAGCAGGGAATTGAGCTTCTTGCATATAGCGTATCTCCGGGGAATATATCGCTGGATGGACAAAAGGCAACGCTTGTTGTGGATGGAAAGATCCGAACGGGGAGCGGAGAAACAATAGAAATCGAGCGGGAATCTGTCCTGCTTGTACGCAGTGAGACATCCTGGCAGATGGACGTGAAGGCGCTAAATCACCTCATGGTCCGGGACTGAGACGAAAGGAATGGAAGAGTGAGGGAGGGTACGTATGGTTAAAAGGAGCATTTGCGTGCTCTATTTCCTGATGCTGCTTTTCGTTCTGAGTGGCTGTCAGTCAGCCTTGAAGGCCAGTGAGCCGATGGCAGAGCTGCCGGAGATACGGGCGGGAACCACATCACCGCTGGCGGATGAGCAGGTGGATGAGGAACTGTTTGTCCAGCTTTGCTTCCTCAGTGAATCCGAGGACAGCTTTTCCCGGGTGACAAGAATGATAACGGTTCCCGGCGGAATGAGCAGGGAACAGGTGGTTCTTGATGAACTGCTGAACGGACCGACGGATGCGGAACGAGGGACATGGCCGGAAATTCAGGGAACCACAAAGGGCGAGGTAGAAACCGCAGGCGCGTATTGTACGGTGAATCTGCCGGCCAGGTTCCGGCGGCTTGAGCCGGAGCAGCTGTATGCAGTGCGTGCGGCGGTGGCTGAGACGCTTCTGAGTCTTCCCGACATCAACTACGTCAGTGTCCTTATCGGGGGACGAGAGGAGGGAGTCGATCTCGCCGGAACGATTCCTGCCGGAACATTTGTACGCAGTACGCAGCAGCGGATTTCTGCAGCATATGCCAATTTTGAGGAGATTCGAACTGCCGGGATTGGTTTTACCGAGCCTGTCATGCTGTATATACCGGATCTTCTCGGGAAATATATGGTCCCGCTTGTTCGGGATGTGGTTTTTGAAACAAATACGAACATCGAATATGTAAATAAGCTGCTGGAAGAACTGGGACGTGAGGAGCAGGGGCATCTGCCCGTTCCACCGCCGCTTGACTATCTGGAGGAAATGCCGGAAATCGTCAAGGGGGAGACCGGGGAAAACCGCATGATTACGCTCCATTTTACAAAGAATCTGGAGGCAGCGCTTGACACAGCGGGCATCTCCATGGGGCTGTATATTGCCATGCTGGATGATACCCTGATGAGCTTTGTTCCTGGTATAGATGGAATGGAGGTTACGGTCAGTGGCAGGCGGATTGAGTGGATTCCTGCAAATGAGACACCGAACAAAGAGGAGATCATATTCCCGGATGGCCGGATTACAAGACAGATGGTCCGGAGCTATCTTGGTGCAGAAACTGTTGGATATACAAAGGGTGAATCACGTCTTAAGCATTTTACCCTGGTGATTCCGGCGGCGGAGAATCGAAATGTCCGGGCAACGCTTGGAGCACTCCTTGACTCTGAGGAAGGGAAATCCCTGTTTCAAAACGATGTGGATGCAGGGGATATTCTGGCTGTTCGAACCGAACGAAACCGCATAGTCATCAACCTTTCAAGGCGCTTTTATGAGAGACTGAACGGGATGTCCACCGAGGAAATGCGCCTCAGCCTGTATGCGGTGATCAATACGGTTACGGAAAATCGCAGTGCGGATCAGGTGGTTCTGTTTTTCGGAGGAACGCAGATGCAGGGAGACGGAGCGGTCGATCTGAGAGGAAACTTTATGCGGGCAACCGGCCTGATTGAGGAGTGAGCGAATGGATCGAAAGACATTGTTTACCTCCATTGAAAACGGAAAGTTTGAACAGATCTATTTGTTTGCCGGTCTTGAAGCACACATACGCAGAGAAGCGGAAAAGAAGCTGGTGGATAAGCTGATGCCACCGGGACTGGATACGCTCAATATGAACGTTCTTTCAAATCCGGATGTCCAGCAGATCAAGGAGAGCTGTGAGACGATGCCGTTTCTTGCCGAACGCCGGCTGGTGATCGTGCGGGAGCTTTCTCTGCTGGGAAAAGCGGGAAATGACAACAAAAAGGCAGAGGGAAAGACGGAGGAGAAGTCCAGTGGCCGGGAGGTGGATGACCTGATCGCCTACCTGGGTAAGCTTCCCGAAACGACCTGCCTGCTGATTGACGGCGGAGAGGGCATCGACAAACGGAAAAAGCTGAGCAAATTCCTTACTGGATTAGAAGGCTTTGTGGAGTTCCTGCCGCTGGATGATCAGGAGCTGGCAAAATGGATTCGCCAACAGGTAAAACGAAACGGGAACACCATTCGCCCGGAAACCATTGAGCGGCTGGTGTTCCTCAGCGGACGAGACCTGACCATCCTGGGCGGAGAGATCGGAAAGCTGACCGCTTTGGCTGGTGAGGGGAATGAGATCACAATTGAGCATGTGGATGAGATCGTGGTCAGAACCTCAGAGGCACAGGTCTTTGAGATGATTGATGCGCTTCTGGACGGGAAGACGGATGTCGCGATGCGAATGAGCAACCAGTTGCTTCAAAGTGGTGAGGGACGCATCGGAATTCTCGCACTGATTACAAGACAGATGCGACAGATGTTTTATGCAGCTGTCATGAAGCAGGAGCGAAAACCTTCTCAGGAAATTGCAAAGGCCCTGGGGGTGCCCAGCTTTATTGTCGGAAAGATTCTGACGCGCGCCGGCAGATATACAACAGAGAAGCTCGGGGAACTTCTTACTATGTGCGTAAAGGCAGATTATGACATCAAGAGCGGAAAGGTGAGGGAGGAAAGCAGCTATGAGCAACTCCTTCTGAGTCTGACACTTGCAAGTGATCGCTATAAAAGAAAGTAATTGGAAGAGTCCATCGGTTTCATGCTCCAGATGATGATGGGGATACCGGGGATCTTCTTGACAACACCCGGGAGGCAACTGGCTTTTCGCCAGACTGGAATGCGTCTCTATTGATTCGAAAAATAGGAGAAGAAGTGCATATGCAGGCATTTATAATTATCTTGATCATCATTGGAGCCGCCAATATGATTATAAATGTGTATCGTTATGCCAAGTTTTTACGGTCCTCGCAGGATGTTCTTTCATCTGGGAGAAAGCGAGATTCATTCTGGATGAATCTCGCGCTGGTGCTGCTTGTTTTCTTTTTACTCGGATATGTTTTTGTTGGCCTGTTCTCCACACCGGATCTGATGGTCGCGCTGATTCTTTTCTTTGGCAGCGTATTTGTCACGATTGTGGAAACGCTTATGTTCCGGCTGATTGACACAGCCAAGGAGCGAAGCATTGATGTGGCCGAGGTTCTGGTTGGTGTCATTGATGCCAGAGATCCTTACCTCAATGGACACAGCCTGCATGTCCAGGCACTGACCATGCTCCTGTATAAATATCTTCCAAAACAGTACAAGTCCGAGCTTAATCCGGTCAGCCTTGAGTATGCCGCACTGCTTCATGATGTAGGCAAGCTGGGTGTTCCGGAAGCCATTCTCAATAAGCCCGGGAAACTGGATTCTGAAGAGTGGAAAGTGATGCATACCCATCCCGATGTCGGTGTTAAGATACTGAAGCCACTTCATACATTTGACGGAATCAGCAGCTGGATTCGCTATCATCACGAAAGGATTGACGGAAACGGATATTATCATCTGCCCGGAGATCAGATCCCGCTTGCTTCAAGGATGATTGCCATCGCGGACACATATTCTGCAATCACCATGAAGCGATCCTATAAAGGCGCAAAATCCTATGAGGAAGCCATGAAGATCATGCGGGAAGCGGCCGGAACACAGATTGATAAAGATCTGTTTGATATTTTTGCAACTATTCCAAAGGAAGAGCTGGATAAATGCCAGCCAAAGAAGGTCGATCTCAAAAAGGAGAATGATGATGCTTACATTGAAACAATTCAGACAAAAGTATAAGATGACGCAGAAGCAACTTGCAGAGTTCCTTGGAACAACACCGACGACGCTTTCAAAGTACTAAAACGGGCAAAGTTACATTAATCAGTATGTGATCGACAAAATCCAAAAGGAGTATGGCGAAACCATCCGCCCGGTTAAGTATGTGGGCACAAAAAAGAAGTCAGTGTGGCGCAGTGTATGAGCAGCACTATCGGATCGTGGATCAGAGGGAGCACCTGAAACCAGAGGAACTTTTCCTCCGTACCATACAGCAGTGCTGGACAAAGTGAGTGCACCGCAGGGGAAAGAGGAAAACTACTAAAGAAATTGACGCCCATTTGAAACATTTGTGGACATTTATGCAAAAAAACAAGAGATTTGGGTATTGCATGCACAAAAAGGGTGATGTATAATTGCGCATTGAAATGAGGGGCTTCATCCCTCAGTAAGAACGAACGAACCAGCAAATGAGGTGTTTTGAATGCGCTTTATCAAGTGTCCCAGATGCGAATTGAACTATATACCTGAGGATGAGGAGTATTGTCCGGTTTGTAAGCGCGAAATGAAGGGCGAACGGCATGAGGAACTGGTAGAGCTCTGCTCTATCTGCAATGAGAATCCGGTTATGCCCGGTCGAGACGTATGTATCGAATGTTATAAAGAGCTGACGCAGCAGCAGGCGAACAGCCGGGTCGGCTCTGTGGATGATGCGGATGAGGACGAAACCGTGGATATCGGAATGGAGGACGTCACCGATATTGATGAAATTGATCTGGATGATATTCAGGATGATGTTCCACCGGAACTGAGTGATCCGCTTTCTCTTGAAGACGAGAAGAGCAAAGAGCTGGAACTGGACGATGACGAAGATGAGTTTGATGAGTAACTGCAGATTGATCCTGTGAACATACCTGAAGGGTAACAATTATACAAATTAGCGGCGAAAATCATAGTTTTATGAACTTTCGCCGCTTTTGTATGTCCATTTGGTCATACACGGGGATTGGAAGGAACATGCACAGTGGAAGCATCTGTTTGCTTCTGCTTTTACAAAATAAGAAAGATGGACCAGATACATGGAGCGGAAAATATTTGCGATCGGCGACCTTCACCTGCCGGGTGGCGATAAAAAGCCAATGGATATTTTTGGAGAGCATTGGCGGAATCATTTTGAACGGATATCTGAGGACTGGCGGGCACGCGTCAGGGAGACGGATATTGTTCTGATTCCGGGGGATATTTCCTGGGCCATGTACCTGGAAGACGCAGTGGAGGATCTGAAGAGAATTGCAGAGCTGCCTGGAACGATTCTCATCCTGAGAGGCAATCACGATTACTGGTGGAATTCGCTGACACAGCTGAGATGCAATTTGCCTCCGAATATGTTTGCCGTCCAGAATGATGCCATGTGCATTGATGATGTTGTCTTTGCAGGCACCCGTGGCTGGGTAATTCCAACGGAACTGAAGGACGGGGACAAAAACACAAAAATCTATAAACGGGAAATCCAGCGACTTGAACTTTCACTGAGTGCGGCCAAAAAGCTTTCAGAAGGAAGGACAATCATTTCAATGATGCATTATCCGCCTATTGGAAAGGAATGGCTGAGAAGCGGGACGGGCTTTACCGAGCTCATGACAAGCTATGGAGTGAAGTGCTGCGTATACGGGCATCTGCATGGAGCCTGCATCCCAAATGCATTTTCCGGAATGTATCGGGGTGTCTGCTATGAACTGGTTTCCTGCGATGCATTGGGGTTTCGGCTGAAGGAAATCACGCTCGAATGAAGCATTGGCTGTAACAGACGACTGGATTCATGGAATCGGTGCATGACATGGAGGAGGAACGATGAGGAAATTTGCAGTCGCATTTCTTAACAAAATCCGGCACATCAGTAATGTGCTGGCGATCGCAATTATCATCAGTGCAGGCATTCTTTTGGCGTATGCCCTTCCAAGGGGCGAGCCTTCAAGCCTCTTTCTCCTGTTGGTTTACAACTATTCCGTCTTTGCTCTGGTGGTTTTGATCTTCAAGTCAATGGAATGGGGAAGAGGGATAAACGACTTCATTCGCCGAAAGAATCCTGCATATGACCGCTTCTGGGAAAACCACGTTAAGACGATGAATGCCAAGGGAAGGGTGACGCGTGGGATTTACATCACGCTTCGAATTCTTACGGTAATGAGCGCCGTTGCAAGTCTTCTCCTGGGACAGTACAATCAGTTTGTTCTGGCGGTTTTTACGCTGCTGCTGTTCACTTTGCCGGACATCATCCAAAAACGATTTGCAGTCCGTCTTCCCTCTACTCTTGAGTCGATCATCTACTGCTTCATCTTTGCAGCTGAGGTACTGGGTGAAATCAATAATTTCTATGGGCTCATTCCCGGATGGGATACCATGCTCCATACGATCAACGGATTTCTCTGCGCAGCGATTGGATTTGCTCTTGTGGATATGCTGAACCGAAACTCAAGGCATCTCCATCTCTCTCCACTGTATCTGGCCCTGACGGCCTTCTGTTTTTCCATGACAGTTGGTGTCCTCTGGGAGTTCATTGAGTATTTTGGAGATCAGTTCTTTCCTGTTGACATGCAGAAAGATACGATTGTTACAACGGTCAAGAGCATTCTCATCAATCCTACCGGGGAGAATGTCCCGGTGATCCTGAAAGATATCCACGAGACGACCATAGGGCTTGCCGGTGGTGAAACCTTCGTTGTCCAGGGCGGATATCTGGATATCGGCATCGTGGATACCATGAAAGATCTGTTTGTCAATTTTATCGGCGCAGTTGTCTTCAGCTTCTTTGGATATTTCTATGTCCGCCAGCGTGATGATGGCAGAAAGAACTTCGCTGAGCGCTTTATTCCCGTCGTTGAGCCCATTGCCCAGGGACAGGAGAGCCAGGCTTGAGTGTGAAAAGGAAAACAAACTGCTGGAATCGAATAACAATAGTGAACAGTGGAAAAGCAAAACGCTTTTCGACTGTGGGCATATTTGAAACCAGAAAACACCCGGACAGAGATTCCTTTCTGTCCGGGTGTTTGTACAAAATGAGAGAATTTTTGAATTTTCTCTCAAACCGAGAGAATTTCGCGAAATTCACCATTGTATTTCGCAGAGAACCTGTTACAATCACATTTGTTGTGCGCGATATGTTTTTACACAACAAGTGATGCGGTACCTGGATGACTATGCTGAGGTCTGCCTGGATACATCATCCAAGTCGAGAGAAATGGAACGTCAATGAAGCGACTTCATGTCAGCCTTGCCGCTGAGTGGATCCAAGGCAATGCATCCGTCATAAAACACATATAAAGGACGAGGAGGAAACAAAAATGCGTGCTGCAGTCAGATATTATTCAAGGTCAGGAAACACAAAGGCCGTTGCAGAGGCAATTGCAAAAAAGGCTGGAGTGCCTGCAATCTCAGTTGACAGCGATCAGGCAGCGATTAAGGAGCCGGTGGATGTCCTGTTCATC
>JAFUZM010000132.1 GCA_017476605.1 Clostridia bacterium | reverse complement strand
ACTTTGTTGTTGGCGCGGTCGAGGGCGCAGTCAATGCCTATGAGACCCTCGGCGTAGAAAGCCCGGGACTTACCTCTGCACCGGCCATTGCCGATATGCTGGTTCAGCAGGTCGCAAGTGAGCAGGATCTGGCAAAGAAGACGGACTTCAAAGCGGCCGTCAAACTGCCGAAGCCATTCAATGAGATGAATGCTGAGGAGAGAAGAGTTGCTATCGCTGCGGATCCTTTGAATGGGAAACTGATCTGCCGCTGCGAAGTGGTAACGGAGGCCGAAATCCGTGCTGCGATCCGTCGTCCGGTTGGAGCGACAAGCATTGATGGTGTCAAGCGTCGTACACGCGCCGGCATGGGCCGCTGTCAGGGTGGTTTCTGCAGCCCGCGTGTTGCAGAGATCCTTTCTGAGGAACTGCATATTCCGATGGTTGAGGTCACGAAGAGCGGAAAAGAAAGCAAACTTCTCGTTGGAAAACTGGAAGAAACCTTTGCGGAGGTGTGAACATGGCAGCGTATGGAATTGATGTAGACATTTTGATTGTAGGAGCCGGCCCGGCAGGTCTTGCTGCAGCGATTGCTGCAAAAGAAGCAGGTGTCGATAACCTTGTTGTTCTTGAACGTGAGGACAATCCAGGCGGTATTCTGCGCCAGTGCATCCACAACGGTTTCGGTCTTCACCGCTATAATGAGGAACTGACGGGACCTGAATACGCCCAAAGAGACATCGACAAAGCGAATGCCCTTGGCATTGATATCCGCTGCGGAACGACGGTGCTCTCTGTGGAAGCTGACCACACGGTTACCGCTGTAAGCACAGCACGTGGACTTGAGATTTATCATGCCAAAGCCATCATCATGGCCATGGGCTGCCGCGAGCGTCCGCGCGGTGCGCTGGGCATTCCGGGATCCCGTTGCGCTGGAATATATACGGCAGGCACTGCCCAGAAGTTTGTCAACCTGGAAGGATTTGTTCCCGGAAAACGCATCGTGATTCTGGGAAGCGGCGATATCGGCCTGATCATGGCACGCCGTATGACGCTGCAGGGAGCCAAGGTTCTGGCGTGCGTCGAGCTGATGCCATATTCCTCCGGACTTAAACGGAACATCGTTCAGTGTCTTGACGACTATAACATCCCGCTTTACCTCAGTCATACCGTCATTGATATCGAGGGACGGGACAGGCTGACGGGCGTTACCGTGGCGGAGGTGGATGCAAAGCGTCAGCCCGTTCCCGGAACGGAGATCCATTTTGACTGCGATACGCTGCTTCTCTCTGTCGGTCTGATTCCGGAGAATGAGCTCAGCAATCAGGCAGGACTTGAAATCAGCCCGCTGACAAGCGGACCGGTGGTCAATGATGTATTTGAAGCCAGCGTTCCCGGAATTTTCGCCTGCGGAAATGTTCTGCATGTCCATGATCTGGTGGACTATGTTTCCCAGGAGAGCACAGAGGCAGGAAAGGCAGCTGCTGAATACATCCGCAGAGAAGCCTTTACCGGAAAGACCATTTCCGTCGTCGACGGCAATGGCGTAAGAGGAACGGTCCCGCAGAAGATTCTGCTGGATGAGGAGAAAAAGGTGAACCTCATGTTCCGGCCTTCCGGCGTATTCGAGAAGTCTCAGGTAATCGTTTCTCAGGGAGATACCGTACTGGTTAAGAAGCGTTCTACGATCTTCACACCCGGTGAGATGGTTGTGATTCCTCTGGATACAACCAAGCTGGTCGGTGACGAGGAGATCAAGGTTGCAATTGAGAAGGTGTAACATGGAAAAACAGATTGTTTGTATTAATTGTCCTCTTGGATGCCGGATTACCGTGTCCATGGAAGGAACAGAAATCAAATCCATCAAGGGAAATACCTGCAAGCGCGGTGAAAACTATGCACGCCAGGAAGTACTGCAGCCGGTCCGGGTGATTACTGCGGTATTGCCGGTGGTCGGAAGCGAAATTCCTGTCAGCGTAAAAACGGCAGCGCCCGTTCCGAAGGACAAGATTTTTGACTGCATGCACGAAATGGGTAAGGTTAAAGTGCAGGCACCGATTCATATGGGAGACGTGATTGTTCCCAATATTCTCGGAACCGGTGTCGATGTTGTTGCAACAAAGAGCGTTCAATAAAAAACCAGCGGGCTCAGATTACTGAGCCCGCTTCATTAAGCTTCTGATTCTTTCATTTGCTCGAGAAGATGTTCTGCACTGACAAGCTTTACACACAGTGTAAAGAGCTCCGCTGCCGTCTTGAGTTCCGAAAGTGAGGGATAGGTCGGTGCAATACGAATATTGGTATCATTCGGGTCAAGCCCATGCGGCCAGGTGGCGCCAGCTTTGGTCATGATTACGCCGGCTTTTTTTGCTCTGGCAACGATGGCCTTTGCGCATCCAGGGAGGGAATCAAAGCAGATAAAGTATCCGCCGAGAGGCTTTGTCCAGCTGCCGATGCCCAGTTCTCCCAGATTCGTTTCAAGAGTGCTGATGACCAGTTCAAACTTTGGACGAATGATGTCTGCATGCTTTCTCATATGCTCCACCATGCCGTGGATATCGCCAAAGAAGCGAACATGACGCAGCTGATTGACCTTGTCATGACCAATCGTCTGATTTTTCAGCTGGCGCTTAATGTCCTCCATATTGTTGGGTGAGGTCGCAAGTGCCGCAATGCCGCTTCCGGGGAATGTGATTTTCGACGTGGAGGCAAATTTATAGACGAGATCGGGATTTCCGGCACGTTTGCACTCGGCAAGAATTTCGATCAGATAATCCTGATGATCATCATATAGATGATGCATGCCATAGGCATTATCCCAGAAAATCCGGAAATCCTTGGCGGCCGGCTTGAGCCGCGCAAAGCGCCGCACGGTTTCATCCGAATAAGAATAGCCCTGAGGATTTGAATACTTGGGGACGCACCAGATTCCCTTGATGCTTGCATCCTCAGCAACCAGCTTTTCCACCATGTCCATATCCGGACCGGTGCTGGTCATGGGAACCGGAATCATCTCAATGCCAAAGTACTCCGTGATGGCAAAATGCCGGTCGTATCCGGGAACGGGGCAGAGAAACTTTACCGTATCCAGCTTGCACCAGGGGGTGCTTCCCAATACGCCATGCGTATAACAGCGGCTGATGGTATCATACATGACATTGAGGGAGGAGTTGCCGTAAATGATAATATCATTTGGATTGTTCTCCATCATGTCGCCAAGCAGAACACGTGCTTCATCAATGCCCGTCAGCTGTCCGTAATTACGGCAGTCGGTGCCATCATCGCAGGTGAGATCCGAATTGGAATCGAGAACATCCATCATGCCCATCGACAGATCCAGCTGTTCCTGGCTGGGCTTTCCGCGGCTCATATCGAGATGGAGTTCGAGGTTTTGAAAACGTTTATATTCTTTCTTTAAGACGGCAATTTCAGCAGTCAGTTCATCTTTTGTCATTTCAAGATAAGACTTCATATGCTATCATCCTTTGCATTAATGAATAATCACTTGCCCAAACAAGCGGCATCATTCTAGCATGTAAACGCAAAAAATGCAAGTTTTGTCGATATAAAATTCAAAAATCTTATTTTGCAGGGGGAAGGGAATGGAATTCACAGTTCAGCCAGACCAGAATGGGGAGCTGCTTTCACGGGTGCTTCATTCCGAGGCGGATGATGTTCCGTCTCGGGTCATTAAGGAAGCAATAAAAACAAGATCCATCAAGGTGGACGGGAAGCGGATCGGGGAGGATGTGCCTCTCTGTGCCGGCCAGAGGGTACAGGTTTTCTGGTCGAAATCATATCTCAAGACACTTGAACGCAGGGAGACGCTTCCAATCATCTATGAGGATGCCCATATCCTGGTACTGGACAAGCCTGCAGGATTGATCTGCCAGAGTGAGCAGGGACAGGCAACGGGAAACAATGCCCTTGATATGGTAAAGAAGTATCAGGAACAAAAGGGAAAAGATCCGGACATGATTCACCTGTGTCATCGGCTGGATGTCATGACCGGAGGCCTTCTTTTGTTTGCTCTGGATGAGGAAACGTATGAGGCTGCTCTGAAAGCGTTTGAGGACCGGACCATAAAAAAGGTCTACACCTGCGAGGTGAAGGGGTGTCCATCCAGGAAGGAAGCCCTTTTGACCGGATGGCTGCGGAAAGATGAGAAGATTGCAAGGGTCTCCATTACCGATTATAAAGCCAGCGGATCCCAGATGATTGAGACGGAATACCGGGTCCTCCAGCCGGGGGAGACTTCCCTGCTTGAGGTCAACCTTCTGACCGGGCGAACCCATCAGATTCGGGCCCATCTTGCCCATATCGGTCATCCGATCCTTGGGGATGATAAATACGGAGACCGCGAACTGAACCGTACGCTGGGAATACGATATCAGCGTCTTTGGGCCACCCGGCTTTTCTTTCATGCCGATGGCGCACTCAGTTATCTGAATGGGAAAACCATCACGACAAATTATCCATATGGAGGGACAAAATGAGCGTTAAGCTGATTGCACTGGACATGGATGGAACGCTGCTCATGAGCGACCATAAACATATCCATCCAAGAAACTGTGACATGATTCGAAAAGCAACCGAAAGCGGGATACAGGTCTGGATTGCAACCGGACGGCTGCCTGAGGATGTTTCGGATTATCTCATCAGGAAGCAGCTGAAATGCGGACTGGTCTGTGTCAACGGAACCATCGCATACGAGTCGCCTCTGCCGGATGGGAAAAAGCTTTATCATGAAAGCATCCTTCCTGAGGCAGCAGAAAAGGTGATCGACATGATCCTTCCATACAATATCATGGTCAACGCCTTCGAGCCGGGCATGGTGACAACAGTCGCAAGAGAGGAATCTCACCGGTATCATCTCCTGGAGCGGGAGGGCCTGATTCAGGAGCGCAGAGGGGAAAAGGCCATCTACGAAGCAGCCAAACGGGGAATACTCAAGTTCTACTGCATGGAAGAACCCGGATGGGCGACAGAAGCCTCCCCGATTATGGATGAAATCCGGGAACGGGCAAATGCAATTTCGGGCATCAAGGCCACGAGATCTGCACCCGGTATTGCAGAAATCATGCCGGACCATGTAGGAAAAGGAAAAACGCTGCAAGAAATTGCAGCGCTTTACGGAATTGCTCCGGAGGAGATCATGGCCGTTGGTGACGAGGAAAATGATCTTGATATGCTTGAAATGTGTGGTTACAGCGTGGCGATGGGGAATGCCAGCGCAAAGGTGAAAGAGACCTGCCGGTTCATGTCGACAACAAACGACGAGGCGGGGGTTGCCGAGGCGATCACATATGCCCTTGGCCTGACGACCAGGCTGAGTGAGATGCGGTAAACCGGATGCTCAGCAAAGTGAATACTGCAGGTGATCAAAGGCAATCGTTGCCTCAAGCGCACCGGCAATCTCCTCAAAGAATTCTTTCTCCGTATCCGAAAAGCGAGAGAAGACAGGGCTATCAATATCAAGGACGCCGATGACGGCACCGTTCATATGCAGCGGGATGACGATTTCTGAGCTCGATGCACTGTCGCAGGCAATGTGTCCGGGGAACGCATGGACATCCGGGACGACCACGGTCTGATCCTTGGCGGCAGCTGTTCCACAGACGCCTTTGCCAAGCGGAATGCGGAGGCACGCCGGCTGCCCGCAAAAGGGACCAAGCATCAGTACGCCGTTATTGAGAAGATAAAAGCCGGCCCAGTTGATCTCCGGCAAAGAAAAACGGATGAACGCGCTGATGTTTGCCATGTTTGAAACCGGTGGAGCATCACGATCCAGCAGTGCGAGTGCGCTGCTGAGGAGATCCCGGTATAACTGCTGCTGAAATGTACTCATATCAATTGTCCTTTCTGGTTGTTGAACCGAAGCCTCCGGTACGGATGTCGGAGACAGAATCGTCGGATGTAATGCCGAAGGGAACGAAAATTCCCTGAGCAATTCCCTCGCCGCAACGGAGGACGATTTCTTTTCCGCTGTGCGTGTCATTGGTCATCTTAAGGAAAATATGCCCTTCATTTTTGGCACCCCAGTAATCGCTGTCAATAATGCCGACACTGTTGTCGAGCTGAAAGCGATACTTAAAGCCCAGTCCGCTGCGCGGGAAAAGCATGAGAACCCAGCCGGGGTCAATGGCAACCCGAATTCCGGAGGGAATGAGAAGCGTCTCGCCAGGAGCGATATGGGCATCAAAGGGGATAAAGAAATCATAGCCGGCGGACCCGGTTGTTGCACGTCGGGGAAGAAGAATACCTGAATAGATGGAAGCAGCATTATCTGCTTTTTCTGGAAAGGCAGAGGCAAAGTCCTTTGTAAACTGATCGAGGGATACTTTTTCAAATCGTGCAATCGACTGCATAAAAACCTCCTATTACGAACAATCCAGTCTTTCGGCGGAGCGACTTTTGTCAGTGCTCGTTACCTGACAAACGGTTTGCTGTGCAAACAGGTCAACTCCTTTGCAGGTATTGAAGTACCCGCGTGAGTGATCGAGCCATCGTCCAATTGGCTCAGTTCTATTTTGATGCTGCTCAGCGCCCGGATGGACAGAAATCGCCAAATGCTGATTGACAAAAAATGAGCGCTGAGTATAATGATTATGCCTACTGTTTAAAGAGACAAACAACAGAGAAAAGGAGAAATACCATGGCTTCTTATCACATGACCATTGCGGGCCTTGAACGGGATCTCCCGCTTTGCCCGTTAAACGAAAACCTGTCTATCGGAGCATTTGTCATCTTTGGCGACTGCGAGCTGACCGAGGCTTGTGCCAGAGAGCTGCTCAAAAAAGCACCGGAATTCGATTATATCATTACTGCAGAGAGCAAGGGTATTCCGATTGCTTATGAAATGGCCCGCCAGATCAAAGCGCCCAAATGGATGCTTGCCCGCAAAGGCGTCAAGCTGTACATGAAAGATGTCATTGGGGTAGAGGTTCGCTCAATTACAACAGATCATGTTCAGAAGCTCTACATTGACGGTGAGGATGCAAAACTGATGAAGGGTAAGCGCATCCTGATTGTGGATGATGTCATTTCCACAGGCGAAAGCCTTTCTGCAATTGAAGAGCTCGTCAATAAAGCCGGTGGCAATATTGTCGGAAAGATGGCGATTCTTGCAGAAGGGGATGCACAGAAGCGCGAGGATATCATTTATCTCGAAAAGCTTCCGCTGTTCCACGCAGATGGATCCGTTGTAGAGTAAGGGAAAAGAGAAAGAGCTGCTGCAGATTTGCGGCAGCTCTTTTTTGTTATTTTTTGAAGCTGATCTTGCTTTCCGTATGAGAGAGAAGCCGGCCAATATTGGCCCGATGGCGCCAGATGGCGAGCGCTCCCATAAACACGGCGAGAAGAATCACAGGCAGGTCACCCGGCATGGACAGAAAGACCGCAAGCGGGAAAGCGACGGCGGCGAGGATAGAGCCAAGCGACACATACCGCGTGATCGCGACCGTGATGACAAAGACGGCAAATGCGATCAGAATCTGGATGGGGAGAACGCAAAGGACAGCGCCGAAACTGGTTGCAATGCCCTTGCCGCCCTTAAAGCCAAAGAAGACAGGGAAGTTGTGTCCGATGACGGCAAACACGGCACCAAGCATTCCGCCAAACGCGCCGCCCACCAGCCATTTGCCAAGCAATGCGGCCAGTGCGCCTTTAAGCATGTCGCCAAGAAGCGTCAATATGGCGTATTTTTTCCCCATGACTCTCAGCATATTCGTTGCGCCGGAGTTTCCGCTTCCTTTGGTCCGGATGTCCCCCTGCTTTGACAGCTTGGAAAGGAGGATACCGGTGGAGCAGCTGCCAAGGAGATAACTGATCACTATTGTAAGAAAGATATTCAAGATTATCCCTCCTTCTTTTCTTTCTGGCGAAGGACAAATCGCAGAGGCGTTCCTTCAAATCCAAAGGTTT